>JACCXJ010000191.1 GCA_013697045.1 Gammaproteobacteria bacterium
GACGGAAGAGAAAGTCGCCCGGTCTCACGGCATGAGCCACGGCCGCCAGCACGTGCACCGCGACCAGGACCGCAAGCGTGATGGCGCTCGTTTCGTGGATATCGCTGAAGAGCTCGTTCAGGAACGGGTCCTTCCAACCCCAGTGCGGCAGGGGAACCCCGAAGAAGCTGGTGGTATAGCCACTGAAGGAAGACGATAGATACCCCGAGACCGGCTGCAGGAACATAAGAACATACAGCAGCTTATGATTGCCGCGCGCCAAGACGTTTTGCCACCGGGGTAGCGACGCCGGTAACGGCGGCGGGGGGTGGGTCGCGCGCCATACGAGCCTCAGCGCGGCAAGCAAAAATATCGTGAGCCCGACCGACTTGTGCAAGGCAAAATAGGCGCTCCGATCCGGCCCTTTCGGCAGGCCCTCCATATACGAACCCAGCCCGAGCTGGAAGAACACGAACACCGCGACTGCCCAGTGCATGAGGACGGCGAACGAGGTATAGCGTTCCTGCGGCAGTGAGTCATGCATGTGTCGCATGATAGCGTAGACGGCGCGGTGAGACAGAGGCCAGGCGCCGGATATTACAAGGATATCATTCCCCTTGTGAACTACGGGTCTTAGTGGGATGATTGATAAGCGTTCCTGTGATTGAGAAGCGGAGTGCCGGGGGGCGATATTCCCAAGACCGCCTGCACTCCCGCGGGGCGGGGCGTCGGAGACCTCTCTGGAGTTGATCGAGCTTTGCTCGCGGGGGTCTTTGTTCGGGTTGGAGGCAGACCGGGGGTGGATATGCGATGGGGTCGATCGGGTTGGGTTGGTTGGGCGCTGGTCGGGGTGGGTGTCTTGGCGGGGCTCCCCACGCCGCTCGGAGCTATCGGCAATTACGAGATCGAGATCAAAAAGACCGAGCGGACCTTGCTGCTCAAGAACGGGCCGCGCATCCAGAGGAGCTATCCGATCGCGTACGGGCGCGGGGGACCGGGAGATAAGCACCAGGCCGGGGACGGGATCACGCCGGTCGGCAGCTACCGCATCGTCAAGATCAAGAACCACAGCCGGTTTCACATCTTCCTGCACCTCAACTACCCGAATCTCAAAGACGCCTTCCTGGGCCTCCGCGATCACGTGATCTCGGAACCGCAGTTCTTCCAGATCCTGGGCACGCTCCGCCGCCAGGACATCCCCTTGCAGAACACCCCGCTCGGCGGGGCGATCGGCATCCACGGGATCGGTGAGATCACCGAGGAGAAGCTCGAGATCCACCGCACGACCAACTGGACCAAGGGGTGTATCGCCCTCACCAACGACGAGATCGACGACCTCATGCACTACATCGGGGTCGGCACCAAGGTCGTGATCAACGAATAGCTGAACTGCAAAAGGGGCGTCGGCGAATAGGCTTTCCGCGCCCGCCCCAGCCCGAATTTCTCACCACCGCCCTGCTGCGGTCGCCGATCCGCTCGGTCTGGCGCTTCGGCGGCCTCGCTACGGGCAGTGGTGAGAAAATCCGGGCTAGCGCTTTGCTCCGCTACCCGCGGTGGGACAGAATAAGCGGCATGTGGCGGGCATCGACCGGCAAAGCGTGCCGCCTGGCAGTCGTCCTGGGATACCTCGCGGCTCAATCCGTCCAAGGTCGGGAACCGGCCGAGGTCGTGCGGCATAGCTGCGCCCAACCAGGGCCCGATCGGGTCGAGTGTGAGTATCGCCTGTCGATCCCGGGCCGCGCCCCCGCCGTGACGGCGAAGATTGCGGACCTAGATCTGCCGCCACCCTTGCACCTCCCTTACCCCTATGGCCAGAGCATCACCGCGATCCTCATCGTCATCGATGTCGGCGCCCTGGAGCGACCGGACGGCGGGAGCAGGATCCCGGCGCATATCGAACGCATCCTGGCTGCGGTCAAACCCCACCACCGCGGGGGCGTGGCGACCTTCGACGCTCAGCCGCGGGTGTCGCTGCCGCTCGGGGCGAGCGCAGAGGACATCATGACCGCGGTCCAGACGCTGACCCGGGAACCGAGCCCCGTCGCGCTGTCACAGGACGCGATGGCGGCCATACGCAGCCTCGCCGTATCCCCGGCAGCCCGCCAGGCCATCCTGTTCTTCGGCGACGAATCGGCCAACCCGGATGCCTACTACCACGAGAAGCTTATCGCCGCGGCTCGCGATGCCCAGGTCCTGGTGTTCGGCGTCGTCTACCCGAGCACCGATCCGATGGCGCCGGCCTTGGAGGCGCTCGGCCAACTGGCGAAGGAATCGGGCGGCGATCTGGTCATCGCGCGGGCGCCCGACTACGAATTGCCCGAGCCCTTCGCCACCGATCCCTTCGCGGCCATCGACAGCGGGGGCCGCCTCAGCATCGATCTGACCCCCGCCATCGGCGCAGGCCTGACCGGCCCACAGACCCTGACGTTGAACGTGGCGGCCGGGGACCAGGCACTGGAGGTCGAGGTCCCGGTGACCATCGGCCCGCCCACCCCGCCGCCACCACCAAAAGCCAAGTCCGGCGCTGCGACGGTGGCGCAGAGCGGCATGCCACCGTGGATCTGGCTGTCCGCCCTGGCAGCGGCGCTCCTTGCCCTCAGCGCCATCCTCTTCCTCCGGACACGACGCCGCAAGGTGGCGGACTCGCCCAAGACCGGCCCGCCCGCGGCGCGTGCCTATGTCACACGCTCGGACGGGGACGCCGGCCGCCTCCTCGTGGCGACGACCCCGTGGCGGATCGGACGCGGCAAGGACAACGAGCTGGTGTTGCGTGACAACTCCGTGTCGCGACACCACGCGGAGATCGTGCGCGACGATGGCGGCCGCTTCGCCATCAAGGACCTGGATTCCCTGAACGGCGTGTTCGTCGACAACAAGAAGGTTCAATGGACAGCGCTGTCCGATGGTATGCAGATCGATATCGGCGATCTGCGCCTGACGTTCTCGACCGACGGCGGATCGGCGCCCCCCGATCCAGAGCCCGAGGGCGGCGCCCCCACCGAGACCAGGACCGGCGCGTAATCGAATGATCCCGACCTACCGGCCCTCTGCCGCCTCCCATCGCAATGCCCAACCGGGCTCCCCCGGACCGGCCGCGAAAGGGTCGCACACCCAAAGCCCGACCACCGCCGCGAGTTGATCGCCGAGATACACGAGTGGTAGGCGATCACGCCGCCAAGGGGGGATGCCGGCCTCCTGGAAGAGGTGCTTGAGCGGGCGCGTGTGAGGGTTGCCGGCAGGCCGGCAGCGTTCACCGCCCCTTCGCCAGCGCACCGTGACCGTCCCGGGCCGGCACAGCGCCTGTTTGAGCCCGACGCCGACCGCAGCCTCGGCATCAAGCACCCCGCAGGGCAGGGCCAAGCGCTCGTGCGGGTCCCAGGGAAACACGTGAACCGGGTCTAGCGCGACCAACGCGGGCATCGCATACACGGCATCGCGGTAGCGGCGCACCTCCACGCCGGACCACGAGACCCGCGGTTGCCGATCCCGAGCGGCGTCGAGGAACGGCCCGGCCAGCTCTCGGAGCCGGCCGGCGGGCGGTGGGGGGAGCCCGTCCGCACGCAGCCAGGCGCGCAGGAGATTGCGGCGCCGTGGCAACGACAGTGCGCGCAGGGCGCTCTGCGAGAGCGCCCCCTCGCACCCGCGACGCACCCCCTGCAAGTCCTCGGAGGCCATGGCGTCGAGGACCGCCGCCGCGTCCGCCTGCCGATCCGCCGCCTGTGCCAGCGTTCGGGCGATGGCCGGCCAGTGCCGTCCCAGGATCGGGATCACCTGATGGCGGAGGATATTGCGCTCGAAGCGGACGCTATCGTTGCTCGGGTCCTCGATCCACCGGAGCCCGCGGGCTCGTGCGAATTCGCGCAGGGCTTGGCGCGGGAAATCCAGGAGCGGCCGACAGAGCCATGCGCCTTCCCAGGGAGTGCAGCGCGGCATGGCGGCGAGTCCGTGGGGTCCTGCGGAGCGCAGGAGTTGCAGCAGGACCGTCTCGGCCTGATCGTCGCGGTGGTGGCCGGTCAATAGGACATCGCCCGCCCCGACGACGCTCCGCAGCGCTTGATAGCGCAGCGTGCGCGCGTAGGCCTCGGGGCTCGCACCGGTCGGGGCCTGGGCATTGATGCGGAGCGTGTGCAACCGCACCCCGAGCCCCGCACAGGCCTCTGCACAGAACGCCGCCCAGGTGCCGGAGTCCGGGTGCAGGCCATGGTCCACATGCGCGGCAGAGAGCGGTGCGTCGAGCACCGCACGGAGCGCAGCCATGGCTTCGAGCAGCACCCGCGAGTCGAGACCACCGCTCACGGCCACCCAGTAACGGTGGGTTTCCGGCAAGCCGCGGAGGACCGCCAACAGCCGCTCGGGTGAGAATTTGTGAAAAAACCTACTGCGCTCGGGATCTCGCATTCCGGCGGTGCTCGGAATCCTCATGTATTTCAACATACACTCCGGTTCCTGCGCTCCGGCGGAACGCGACCTCCCTTCGCTCGCGACGGTTTTTTCACAAATTCTGCGAACGCCGGCACGCCGACCGCGAGCTAAACCTGGGGCGGGCTACTTGCCGTCCTTGACGTGGCCGATGGCCATGAGGCGGTCGTAGCGCTTGCCGAGCAGGGCGTCGAGGTCCAGCGCCGACAGGGCCGTGAGCTGATCGATCAGGACCGTCTTGAGCCGGGCGGCCATCTCCTCGATGCCCCGGTGCGCCCCACCCAGGGGCTCGGGGATGATCTCGTCGATCAGGCCCAGCTCCAGCAAGCGCTTCGAGGTCATCCCCATGGCCTCGGCGGCCTTCTCGGCCATATCCGAGCTCTTCCACAGGATGGACGCGCAGCCCTCGGGCGAGATCACCGAATAGGTGCCGTACTCGAGCATCAAGACCCGATCGGCGACCCCGATCGCGAGCGCGCCGCCTGAGCCCCCCTCGCCGATCACGGTCGCGATGATCGGGGTGCGCAGGCCGGCCATCACCAGGAGGTTACGGGCAATGGCCTCGCTCTGGCCGCGTTCCTCTGCATCGATGCCGGGAAAGGCGCCGGGGGTATCGATGAAGGTCAAGAGGGGCAGCCCGAACTTCTCCGCGAGGTGCATTAGCCGCATCGCCTTGCGATAGCCCTCGGGGCGCGGCATGGCGAAATTGCGTTGCAGGTTCTCCTGGGTATTGCGGCCCTTCTGGTGGCCGATGAGGGCCACCGCCCGGCCGTCGAGTTGCGCCAGTCCACACACGATGGCGGGGTCGTCCCCGAACGCGCGATCGCCATGCAACTCGTGGAACTCGGTGCACATCCGCTTCACGTAGTCGAGGGTATAAGGCCGTTGCGGGTGGCGCGCAAGGCGCGAGATCTGCCACGGGGTCAGCGACGCGAATACCGACTCGGTGAGGTCCTTGGAGCGCGCCTGGAGGCGCTGGATCTCTTCGGTGATGTCGATCGCCGATTCGCTGCTCAAGAGCCTGAGCTCTTCGATCTTGGCCTCGAGCTCCGCGATGGGCTGTTCAAAATCCAGGAAAGTGAGGTTCATCGGCCGGGTCTACGTTACCGCGCCGCGGCATCGCGACGCAACCCACTCCGTGCCCGGAGGTTGCCCGGAGGACGGTACTCGGGCCCTTGCCATACTGTTGCCGTACTACGGAGGGATCCAGGATGGAGAGGGCCCGGGCGGACACGGGGATTCGCCTTGCTATACTTGCCGGACGGGATCTCATGATGACGACGGTGTTGTGCGGCAAGACCTCTGCGCCGACCGTTGATACGCCGGCCGGGCCGCCCCCGGCCTTTCATCCGGCCTGGTGGTTGCCGGGTCCCCACGCCCAGACCATCTGGGCGGCGCTCTATCGCGCGCCTCCGTCCGTCCCGCTCACGCCCGAACGCCTGGAGCTGCCCGATGGCGATTTCATCGACCTCGGTTGGACCCCGGAAACGGGGCCGGGACTCGTGGTAGTCCTGCACGGCCTGGAGGGATCGGCGTACTCGGCCTACGCGCTCGCGACCCTGGCCGCGGTGCGGCGCCACGGCTGGCAGGGGGTCGTCATGCATTTCCGGGGCTGCAGCGGGACGCCGAACCGCCTGCCGAGGAGCTACCACTCCGGTGAAACCGGGGATCTCCGCTTTCTCATCGAGACCCTGCGCGCCCGCCACCCGCACCTGCCGCTGTGCGCGGTCGGTTACTCGCTAGGCGGCAATGTGCTCCTGAAATACCTGGGCGAGCGCGGTGACCTTGCCGGGCTCGCGGGTGCGGTCGCGGTCTCGGTGCCGTTCGAGCTCGACAAGGCCGCGCGACGCATGGAACGTGGCTTCTCGCGCCTTTACCAGTGGTTCCTGGTCGGGAAGCTCCGGGCCAAGACGGCACACAAGTTCGCGACCATGTCGAGCCCTATAGATCTACGCCGTCTCGGCGCCCTGCATACCTTCCGCGCCTTCGACGGGGCCGTGACCGCGCCACTGCACGGGTTCGAGAGTGCCGAGGACTATTACGCGCGTTCCAGCAGCCGGCAATTCCTGCGCGCCATCACCGTGCCGACCCTGATCCTGCACGCCAGCGACGATCCCTTCATGACCCCCGACGCGGTCCCGAGCCCCGCCGAGCTCGCGCCCAGCATCCACCTCGATCTGCAGGCCCACGGCGGGCATGTGGCCTTCGTGGCCGGCAACGTGCCGGGCCGGCCGCGCTACTGGCTCGATGAACGCATCCCGGCGTTCTTGAAAACCGTGCTGCCCAGCCGGTAATATCGCCCAATCCGATATTAGCGGCCGGGTCCTATCGCCGGGCGCGATCGTCTCGCGCCGTCTTCCCCACCCATTCACCCAAGAGAACCTCATGCCCAGCACGCGCCTGATCAACGTCGGACTGTTCCTGGGCTCGGCCGGGCTCCTATGGTTCGGGTATTATCTGGAGTGGGCTCGGGGTCTCGAGCCCTGTCCCCTGTGTCTCATCCAGCGACTGTTCTTCGCCCTGATCGGCATCACCGCCCTCATCGCCGTCCTGCATGACCCGGGGCGCTTGGGAACGATCCTCTACGCGGGCCTCAATGAGCTCTTCGCGCTCGGCGGGGGCCTCACGGCGGGCCGGCAGGTGTGGCTACAGCAATTACCGAAGGACCAGGTGCCGGAATGCGGGCCGGGGCTGGAGTATATGCTGGAGGCCTATCCGCTCGGGGACGTCTTGGCCAAAGTCTTCCATGGGAGCGGTGAGTGCGCGGAGATCGGCTGGAGTCTTTTCGGTTTGTCGATAGCCGGGTGGGCACTCCTGTGTTTCGTCCTAATCGCGGTGGTGAGTGCCGCCGTCGCGGTCCGCCAGGCAACGAGCCGTTGACTTGCGGGCGTGCCATCTCCGACCCGGATCGATCCATGGCCGGCCGGCGCCGACCCGCGCGTCCACGGCCGCGGCGCGAGCCCTTTCGGAAGCGAAACACCATTACTCATGCGAGGAGAACCTCATGCTTGCCATCAATCGTATTCTCTGTCCAGTGGATTTTTCCGAGCCTTCCACACGCGCCTTGGAGTACGCCTTGGCGCTGGCCGAGCGGCTCGGGGCGCATGTCGATGTGGTCCATGTCTTCCAGTTTCCGACCTTCGCGGTCGACGACTTGACGCTGCCCCTGTATCTGCAAGAGAACCTGTCGCAGCGGCTGCGCGAGCGGCTCGAACAGTTCGTCATCGAAAAGGCGGGCGAGGGGTCCAAGGCCACCGCCCATGTGCGCGAGGGCGTGCCCTATCTCGAGATCATGGAGGCCGCCAAGGGGCAGGATCTCATCGTCATGGGCACCCATGGGCGCAGCGGGCTGTCGCACCTGCTGTTGGGGAGTGTGGCGGAGCGGGTGGTGCGCGGTTCCGAGGTCCCGGTGCTGACCATCCGCTCGGCAGGCTCGCCCTGATGCCCTGATGGAACGCGATCTCCCTTCGCTCGCGACGGTTTTTTTTTCACAACTCTGATGGAATAACGGCGTCCCCCGTCCTGGCACGCGCTCGCGCTCCCGGAGGTGTGCGAGCGGCTATCGGTGACCCCGGCCGGTCCCTCCATTTTTCGCCTTTTTACTTCACACATTTATTCGGATAAGACATCGGGGGAGTGACCGTATCCACCTCGGACACACCATACGAATCCCTCACGAAGGGCTTTTATATTGACTCCGACGGTGCCATCGGAAGGCTTCATAGCGAACGCATTGGGTGGAGTGCTAAAAAGGGAAGTTGACGACCAGTATAATTGGCCACCCGACTGCACTTTTGTGAAAGGGTGCCCGCGTGGAAGCAATGGAGGCCTAGACTGCGTTGGGTCTATCAAGCTAGCTAACTCTTCTATGGTGGGGAGACGCCAACCTAACCGACCTCCTACGATCCTTGAGTAACAGTCTCCTATAGCTTCAAGCCACGTGCTGAGCTTCGTGGACGGAGACCGTTCCCAGACGAGTCCTGTCTCCATATCTAGGACGGCTCCTTGCGAAAATGCGGACAGTACAACGAATCGCTCCTTAGCGTTAGCGATTTTACTGGACCAGTTCTTCAAGTGGGGTTGTGGTTGTTGCAGCGCTATCCGGTCCCCGACCTCGGGGTAGTTGCCGCCACCCGTTCCGAGCGCCGTGAACACATCGCCGTTACCCAGGGCCACGGTGCTTGGATACCAGCGACTCCGGCTCATCGCCTGGATCTTCTTCGTCCGGACATTGGTATGGTGGTCGAAGACGCTGGTGGGGTTGGCGTGATGGCCACCGTTGGAGAACATGCGCCCGTCCTCCAGCATGATGTGGTGGCCGCAGAATAGGTCATGAGGGGGATGTGCGGCCTCCTGGAAGGGCCCGGTTTCGGGGTTCCAGGTCGCTGCATAGGTGTAGGTAAACCCCGCGGGAAACTGGTCCGGGTGGTTCGAGACCCAGGTCACGATGCGGCCGTCGGCTAGATTGGCGGCGCTGACCGGCACGTGCGGCCAACGGATCACCGGTCCCCACCGACCGAGGTCCGGGTTACCGAGCGCCCCCCGGCTCATCCCTGAGGCGAGGAGTACGACCCCCGCTATCCACCAGCCCTGCGCCGTCATCGTTGGACGGATACTATTGGTACGCATCACCCACCTCCATCGTCCAGTGCCATGGGCGCCCACGCTCCCTTGTAGCGATATAGCCGCTTTCAGACCGTGAACGTCCGTTACGGTTTTGTTGTGACGATTGTCACATTTCATATGCCAACGAGCCAATGCGCGCTCGCACGCGGTTGGAATCCGAGGGGTCCAGCGCAACTTGTTGATCGGTGGCGGCTAGTCGCGCACCGCTCGAGCATGAGGGCTACGACCTACCGTGCGGACCGAGGATAGCCGTGTCATCTTGGGACGTCGTGCAGGCATTCAGACACCACGGCGGCCCCGGCAGCGTCGAGTATCACCCGGGCCGACATCGGCCGGTCTCGACCTCGGGGACGGTTGGTGAGGGACGCCGATCATGGCACGGGAGCAGTATTGTCGCCCACGTTGTACCCAGCGCCGGACACGCGCCACCGCAGCGATACCTGGCGGCGTCTCGGCAAACGCGCTGGGCGCGACTACGCCGCGGCGCGCGCCCCTGGGCCGTCTTCGAACGGCGACAGCCCTATTGCCCGGCGTCGCCATGCCGGCCGGGCACGATCGCTGTGCGGCTGCTCAACCGATGACGGTAATTCAGTTGCCTGCCGGTCCGCCGATAGTTCCGCCTGGTTTTTGCGACGTTCAACGACGGGGGGCAACGAGGCCATGAATCACGAAGCGAGCTTCGCCGGTGTACGGGTCCTGATCGCCGACGACAGCAACACCATCCGTCGTAGCGCCGATGTCTTTCTACGCAAAGCCGGGTGCGAGGTGATGTTCGGGGAAGACGGGTTCGATGCGCTCTCAAAGATCCCCGGCTTCAAACCGGACCTCATCTTCGTGGATATCATGATGCCGAAGCTGGACGGCTACCAGATGTGTGCCGTGGTCAAGCAGAACCCACGGTTCCACAAAACCCCGGTCGTCATGTTGACGAGCAAGGATAACCTCTTCGATCGCGCTCGCGCCAGACTGCTCGGCGCGAACGATTATCTGACGAAACCCTTTACCCGCGAGAGCCTGCTCGGCGCCGTGTCCGTGCATGTGCGCGGGTCCGCTGCCCGGGTTTGACAGGAGACCTCCTATGACCATCAAAAACATCCTCGTGGTCGACGATTCGCCGACCGAGCGTGCCGCGCTCTCCGAGATCCTCGTCAGGAATAATTTTGCGGTCACGATGGCGAAGAACGGCGAAGAGGCCATTACCAAGGCCAAGGAGCGCAAACCGGATCTGATCTTGATGGACGTCGTGATGCCGGGTTTGAACGGCTTCCAGGCGACCCGCACGCTGTCCGGAGACGCAGCCACCAAACACATCCCGATCATCATCTGTACCACCAAGGGACTCGAGACCGACAAGGTCTGGGGCCTGCGCCAGGGAGCCAAGGATTACGTCGTCAAGCCGGTCAAGCCCAACGAGCTGATCGCGAAGATCAACGCGCTGTCCTGAGTCGGTGAAAAACCGGACTCGCCTTCTGGCGTACCAGCAAGAGCTGGCGGAGCGGCTGCGGGCCAGCGCTTCGGCACCGATCGCGACCTCCCTGCTCGGCGTCCAGGTAGCCGACGATGGATGGTTGATCGATCTCCGCGATGCGGGGGAGATCCTGTCTCCGCCACCGCTCGTTCCGACCCCGTTGACGCGACCGTGGTTGCTCGGGATGGCGAATGTTCGAAGCGCGTTCTTCGGGATCGTAGACTTTGCACGTTTCTGCGGCCATGACGCGACCCCCATCACCGCGCAGAGTCGGGTCGTTTTGGGCGGTTCGAGGCTCGGCCTGCCCTTCGGTCTCCTGGTTTCCCGCATCGTGGGTCTCAAGCGACCCGAGCAGCTCGAGCAGCTCGAGCGGCGATCGGGCCAGGCGGACGGTGTCCCGTGGATCGTGGCGGAGTATCGCGATGTCGCCGGTCGGCCTTGGAAAAGGCTCGATATGCCTGGGCTGGCACTGCACGCGGAGTTTCGGCGCGCCGCCCTGTGAATAACTGCAGGCACGCGATCGACCCCGATCGGATCCCTTAACCCACCTATGAGTAGTCGAGAAACGGTATGGCAACTCCAGCAATAGCCCTCGATCTCGCCGCGGGACCGAGACCCGCGGTTACCGGTAACAAGACCACCGAGCCTCACTGGTTGATCGGCAGCGGCAACCTCGCGCAGTCGTTCTGGATCGCGGGCGCCCTGTTCGTCCTGCCGATCGCCCTGATGGTCTACGGCGTCGTCACCGATCTGACCGCTCAGATCGAGTTCGCGGATAAGGAATGGCTGGGTGCGGAATACATCGCCCCATTGGTTCATTTCCAGCGAGCGGTGATCGATTACCGGACCGGGATCGCCTCGCCGCCGGCGGTGGACGGCACTTCTGAGGCGACCGAGGCGGGCCTCGCCGCCGCGGTCGAGCGTGCGGCGCAGGAGGTCGGGGTCGTCGACCAGCGCAATGGTGGCACCCTGCGCGTCGCGGATCTGTGGGAGATCGCCAGCCGCGATTGGACCCGGATTGCATCGGGGATGCAGGATGTCACCCGCGAGCAGCGCCTCGCCGCCACCGATACCCTGCTCGTCCGGCTGAGGAAATCCATCCAGGACGTCGCGGACAGCTCCAACCTGACCTTGGACCCGGAGATCCATACCTATTACCTGATGGATACCCTGAGCCAGAAGATCCCGCAGGCCCTCCAGTTTCTGGGCGATGGGCGTGACGCCGGGATCGCCTCGGGCGACTCGGCTGCGCTGGCCGACATGGTGCGGTTTCGCTCGGCTATGACCAATGCCGCGGTCGCCAGCGACCAGATCAGGAACAGCGTGAAGCGCGCGGTGGAGTCCTATGTGCCTCTTGACGGGACGGTCGGACCCGCCGCCAAGAAGGCCCAGGACGCGATCAAACGGGTGGTTCGCTTCGCCGAGATCGGTATGCCTGAGGTGGCGAAGCCCGATCCCGCCGTGATCGACACAAGGGCGTCATCGTCCGACCCAGCCTCCGGCCGGACAGCATCCGGCACACCCTTCGAGATCCGCGATGTCTCCGCGTGGCGAGAGGCGACCGGTGGTGCGGTGGAGGCCTTGGCGGCGACCGCCGACGAAAGTGCGGCGGCCCTGCAGAGCCTGCTCCGGGCGCGCGTCACCGACTTCAAGGCGACGCTCTGGATGCGCGTCGTATTCACGGTCGGGTTCTGCCTGGTTGCGGTCGTCATGTTGCGCATCCTGAGCGCGAATCAGGTCCGAGTGGCGCGGGAGCGAAACGAGGAGGCCGCCCGGATCGCCGCCGAGAACCAGAGTAACCAGAGGGCGATCCTGCTCCTCATGGACGAGCTCGCCGAGATCTCGGAAGGCAACCTCGCCGCCCGGACCACGGTCACCCCCGCGATCACCGGGGCGATCGCCGACTCGATCAACGCCACCGTCACCGAGCTGTACGGCGTGGTGACCGGTATCGATACCGCCGCTAGGCAGGTGACCGGCGCCACCGATGAGGCACGCGTTGTGGCTTCGGGTCTCGCCTCGTCCGCGCGCGCGCAGTCCACCCGGATCAAGGACGCTGCTACGGCCGTTCAGCTCATGACCCGCTCGATCACCGAGGTGTCTGAAACCGCCACGCGCTCGGCCGATGTGGCGAAGCATACCCTCGACGCCGCGGAAACGGGCGCCCAGGCCGTCCATTCTTCAATCACCAATATGGAGAGCATACGCGCCCAGATCCAGGAGACCTCGAAGCGCATCAAACGCCTCGGCGAAAGCTCCCAGGAGATCGGTGAGATCGTCGATCTCATCTCCGATATCACGGAGCAGACCAATGTGTTGGCCCTGAATGCCGCGATCCAGGCCGCCGCTGCCGGGGAAGCCGGACGCGGGTTTACCGTGGTAGCCGAAGAGGTGCAGCGGTTGGCGGAACGTTCCGCCACGGCCACCAACGAGATCGCGGCCCTGGTCAAGACCATTCAGTCGGATACTCAGGATGCGACGACGGCCATGGAGCAGAGTACCCAGCGGGTTGTCGAGGGGACCAGGCTCTCCGGCTCCGCGGGCTCGGCGCTCATCGTCATCGAACGTGTGTCCAAGGACCTCGCGGGCCTGGTCCAGTCCATTTTTGTGTCGACCCAGATGCAGACCGAGATCGCCCAGGGGGTATCCGCCAACATGGGTGGGATCCTGGACATTACCGAAAAGACCACAACCGGCGCCGGGTATATCGCCAACGCGATGAACCAGCTCACGGAAACCGCCGGCCATTTGAAACGCTCGGTCGCCCGCTTCAGGCTATAGCTCGAAAACCGTGTGAAGTCCGATGATACATGCGCTCTCGTCTCGCGATGATCCGCTGCGATCCCTCAAAGCCGCCGTCGTGTCCGATCTGGCGGCCGCCCGCCACGCGATCGACGGGTACGAGATGGCCAGGGCAGGGGAGGGTTTGCGCCGCCTCGCCGGGATCCTCGACATGGCGATGTTGCCGATGGCGCAGCGGTTCTGCGACGAGATCGCCGAGCTGACCCTGGCGGCTGCCGCCGGCGCCGCGGGGGATCCCCAGGCGGCGCGGCGGCTCGCAGAGCGCGCGATCCGCGCGCTGCGCGATTACCTGGACGGTATCTCCGACGGCGCCGGCACGAACCCCATGCGGTTCCTGCCGCTCTTGCGCGAGATGGCCCAGGCGCGCGGTGCGTCCCCCGTGAGCGCGCACGACCTATGTTCTTTCGATATACCGGTGGATCTTGCGGGCCCGCTCGGTCGGGAAGCAGATACCCAGGAAGATCTCATGGTTCGGCTCAAGCGTGAGCATGAGACGTATCAGCGCGGCCTCTTACGGTGGTTCCAAGGGGACGCCGGAGGTCTCGCCGCCATGCGCGGGGCCCTCGGTGGGGTCCTGCGTACCCAGCCGGCCTCCCGACGGGCGCTTTGGTGGGTCGCGAGCGCGCTCGTCGAAGGTCTTCAGATGGCCCACACCGACACCGGCCCCGAGATCAAGAAGCTCTGCGCGCGCATCGAGCAGGAGCTGCGCCGGTTGCGGAGCGGCGCGGCCGAAAGTGGCTCCCCGCTACTCTGCGACGTGCTGTACGCGATCGCCACGAGCTGCCCGAACGGTCCGCGTGCCCGCGAGGTCTCGGCATGGTACGGCCTCGACAAGGTCTTCCCGGACGCATCCGGCCGTGAGATGGAGGTGAGCCCCGAGGGGCGCTCCGGGCATGAGGCCGTGCGTGAATCCCTCCATGCCGCCCGGGACGCGCTCGAACGCTTTCATGATGGTACAGATGGCGCACTCGATGAGCTCATCGGCCATGTCTCGGAAGCGCGCCGCAAACTACCGCCGTTTTCCCCCGGCGCACTGACGGATCTTCTTGATGCCATTGCCAATCACGCCGGATCGCGCACGCCGGACCAGACCGACCGCTTGGCGTTGGACCTGGCAGAGGCCTTGATCATCGCGGACGACGCCTGCCGTCGGCCTGTGCTTTCAGAGACCGTGACACAGTCCGTGACGGACTATGCGAATGAGTTGTGCCTTCTCGGCACCGCTTCGAGAACGCATTCCATCGAGATGGCCGATGCCTTGCGGATGAGCGATGCCGCGGCTCCGGTGGCGACGGAGATCCTGAAGCGCTTGAGACAGGCGCAGCACCTCCTCGGTGACTTGTCGCAGGAAACGGTAAAGCCCAGCGAGATCGATGGCCTCGGCGACTCGATCTCCCAATGCGCCTCCGTATTCGACATGCTCGGCGCGGTGCGGGCCGAGACGCTGTGTGCTCTTTGTGCGGCCCGAATCGCCGAGGTGAAGGCAGCCGACTGGGCAGCGAGCACAGAGACCATGACCGTGATTGCAGAGGGGATCAGCGGACTCGATCTCTACTGCATGGCCCTCGAGCAGGGCCTTGCGGATCCCGAACGGCCGTTGCTGGCGGTCTTCGAACATCTCGGTCTCGCGGATCCCGGCACACCGCCGGCAGGGCCGCAAGACCTGGTGGAAGGCCCGGCCTTTGTCGATTCCGCCGATCCGCGACCTTCCGAAGACTCCTCCGAGGTGGATCCCAAGCTTCTTTCCGCCGACGCGGACGTGGCGCTGCCCGAATCGGCGACGCTGGAAGCGAGCGCTGAGGTGGTGATTGGGGACGCCGTCATGTCCGTCGCGTTGTTTGAGAGCTTTGCCGGCGAGGCCCTCGTTCACCACCAAACCCTGAAACTCGAGTCCGAACACCTGAGCACGCGTGGCCCTTGCGAGATCCGACCGGAGTTCTTGCGCGCCAGCCACACCCTCGCCGGTATCTCACGGACCGCGGGCCTCTCGCACATCGGCGATCTCGCTGGCGCGCTGGAACAATGGCTTCAAGCGCTCGCGCAGGACCCGCATCCGCTGACAACCGGTAGCCGCGACGTCATGCGGGATGCGATCACGGGCCTGGGTCGGATGATCGATACGGCCCGGCGACGGCAGTGTCCCGAACCCAATGAGCTTTCGGGGAGCGCCGTGTTGATGGCGCGCATCGATTCCCGGTGCGCCGCGGTCGCCGATGCCTCCGAATTGCTCACCATCGAACAACCGTCCAGCCCCGGATCCCTTGGAGTGCACGCGGAGCCTGCCATGGTCGTCGGCCACGAACCGCCACCGGCCCCGGTACAAGCCCCCGAGCCTGCATCGGAGCCCCACAGCCCGCTTCGCTTGCTTATCGACTCCGCCCAGGAGCTACTGTCCAACTGGTCTACGCGGCGCAGGCCGATCGCCGAACCGCCGACGCTCGTTGCTACCGACGAGGCATCACACCCCGTCACGGAGATCGCGGTACCGGATATTGTCATTGCGGTGGGACCCGAACCCATCGCATCGGGCTCGCAACCGGCGGCGGAGGGGCTCGACACCGAGATCCTGGCGTTCTTCGTCGAGGAGGCCTCTGAGCTCCTGTCCGCCATCGGGAGCGGGCTGCGCGCCTGGCGGGCCGATCCGAGCGACACCGGCGCGTCTCAGCAGTTGCTGCGCGTCCTGCATAACTTCAAGGGCAGCGCGCATACCGTCGGCGCGGTACATCTCTACCAACTAGCCCACAACATGGAGGACCGCGTGGAAGCCCTGGCAGACCACGGCGATGCACCGGCCGTGCTCTTCGATGCCCTCGATGAGCGTTTCGACCATTTGGCCCTGGCCACCGAAGCGCTCCAGAAAGGACAGCCCATGCAGTCGCAACCGCGGTCCGACGCGGCGGATACAGGAACCCAGGCCCTCGCGCCGGATCTGTTATCCTCCGATCGCACGTCGGATGCTTTGGTTCAGACGCTCGAATTCACGCCCTTGTCGAGCCGCGCGGCCCAACTCCCCGACGCGACACTGGCCCCAGGCGGTAGCGGCGTGCGCGATCACCAGGCGCTCCTTCGGATCCACGCGGAGGTCGCCGACCGATTGGTGAATCAGGCGGGAGAGATCAGCATCGCGCGTTCCCGGATCGAGACCGAGATGGAAGCCTTCGAGCGCGGGCTGTCGGACCTCGCGGTCACGACCGGTCGGCTGCGCGAACAGTTGCACGAGATCGCCATCCAAGCGGAGAGCCAACTCCAGTCGCGTCTGTCGCAGGTCAAGTCGGACGACGCGAATTTCGACCCCTTGGAGTTCGATCGCTACACGCGCCTGCAGGAGCTGACTCGCATGATCGCCGAGGGCGTAGGCGACGTCGCCACGGTCCAGCAGGGTTTGGCGCGGACACTGGAGCACACCACCGCATCGCTGGACGAACAGCGACGGATCGACCGCGAGCACCACCGCGATCTGATGCGGTTGCGCGCCGCGCCCTTCAGCACCATCACCGAGCGACTGCACCGTGCCGTACGCCAAGCAGCGCGGGAATCGGGTAAAAAAGTAGAGCTCACGATCCGGGGCGGGCACGTGGAGATCAACCGTACGGTGCTCGAGCGGATGATCGCACCTTTAGAGCATGTGCTCCGAAATGCCGTGGTGCACGGTATAGAGCCAATCGAAGAAAGACGGCGCACCGGCAAGCCGGAAACGGGTATGGTGACCGTGGCCTTGAGACCGGAAGCCACCGAGATCCGCCTCACGGTCAGCGATGACGGGGCTGGCCTCGACGTCGCGCGCATCCGGGACAAGGCGCTGGCACGCGGGCTCATCACGCCCGAGCAGCCGCATCTCGACGAGGAGCTGATGCAGCTCATCTTCTCGCACGGGCTCTCGACGGCCGAGGAGATCACGGGACTGTCCGGACGCGGGGTGGGAATGGACATCGTCATGAGCGAGCTCGGCGCAATAGGCGGGCGCGTCAAGGTGACTTCGAAGCGTGGCATAGGGGCGTATTTTTCCTTCTTCTTGCCGGTCACGCTCGGGATCACCCAGGCCTTGCTGGTGCGTGCCGGTATCGATGTCTTCCCGATCCCGACGGTGCTGGTCGGACAGGTATTGGCCGGCCGTTCGGCCCATGACCAGGCCGGTCGGCTGCGGGAGTCGATAGAGCACCTGGGTCGCCAGTATAAAGTCCATTATCTGCCGGTGCTCCTCGGCAAGCTCGATGCAACAGCGGAGGGGACGCGCGCGAGCAGGGTGCTCTTGCTCAGGGCTGGAGACGAACGCGTCGCCGTGCTGGTGGACGAGGTCCTCGGCAGCCGGGAGATCATGGTCAAGCATGTCGGAGCGCAGATCGGTTCGGTGCAAGGGATCCTCGGGGCCACGGTGCTCGGTGATGGACGCGGGGTCTTGATCATCAATCCCATCGAGTTTGCACGGCGCGGTGACCTCCGTGCCATCCCGGCCGCCGGTACGCCGCACCCAGCGGAGGCCAGCGCTAGAACACCGCTTGTCCTCGTGGTAGACGATTCGCTGACGGTACGTAAGTTCACCACCCGGCTCCTGGCCCGTGAGGGTTTCCGGGTGGCGACGGCCCGGGACGGCGTCGAGGCACTGGATCAGGTCAAGGTCGCTCTGCCCGACGTGATCCTCCTGGACATCGAGATGCCGCGCATGGACGGCTTCGAGCTGACTCGGATGCTCCACTCGGACCCGCGCACGGCCGGCATACCGATCATCATGATCACCTCGCGCACCGCCGAGAAGCACCGCCAGTACGCCATGGATCTGGGCGTGCGCGTCTGCCTCGGCAAACCCTATTTGGAGCGCGATCTCGTAACCCACATCGCGCATTGCACGGAGCGGCGAGCGGCCTGAGTCGCCGGGGCGCACTGGGCGACACGGGCACTGACGTTACGTCTGCCCGGCGCTGGCCACGGTGTGATAGCCGCTAACCCGCGGGGGTCGCGGGATCCCGGCATTCAAGCCAGCCGCACTGCCGTCACCAGCCCGTCGGTGACCCAACGCCGCAGAAACCCCGCGGCGCGGGCCGCGACCTCATCCTCGGCCACCCACCGGCACAGGTCCTCGCAGAGGTTGCCGAAGGTGGCACCCTCACGGACCCGGTCGAGACTCGCCGCCTCGTCCGGTTCGAGCGATCGGTAGTAGGTCTTGAGCCCTTGCCGCCATACGAGCCAGGGGATGCCCACTTCCGAACGCTCGGGTGCCGGCGGGGGCTCTTCCGACTCGACGGCCTGCCGGATCCGGGTGACGTTCCAGGCGAGCTCGATGCGCCGCACCGAGGGATGGAGGGTAAACCCCATGTCCGGCCAGCTCGCGGGGGGCACCGATGCCAGCGCGTCGGGGCTCACGAGCGTGGCGCCGGGGGCATCGAAGGCCTCGCCCAGCAGCCACTCGAAGCTCGCCAGCTCGAAGAGCCAGGGGCTTGCCGAATACTCCCCGTGGGATAAATAGCTCGGTAGGTGTTGGCCGAAATAGCGCAGGGAGAAATGTGCCGAGGGGTGGGCATCGATGTAACCCTCGGCGAGGCGTTGAAACGCCACTTCCCCTATCAAGGCCCGCACTGCCCGGAAGTCCTCTTCGAGCGCCTCCAGCAACCGCAGGCGGTAGCCCTTGGCGTAGATATCGAGACGCGTCCGCGCATCGACTCGGGAGGTGGAGAGCACCCGCGCCTCGGCGTCCCGATCGCCGCGCAAGACGTAGGACTGGATCGCCTGCTGGACCTCCCGCAGAGGTGCCGGATCCCTGCTCAGGCCCATGCCCGGTTGCCCGATCGATCCAGGGCCCCCGAAGCCGTCTCCTCGGCCGCGATGCGCTCGGCCTGCCCGAGCTCCGTCAACAACTCGGCGAGCGGTGGGATGTGATCATCGCGTTCGATCATGGTGGTGACCGTCCCGAAACGCCTCACCGCGTCGCGATAGAGATCCCACACCGGATCGCAGATGGGCTCGTCGTGGGTGTCGATGCGGTAGTCGCCGAGGTCGCGATGCCCGGCGAGGTGGAACTGTTGCACGCGCTCGACCGGGACGGCCGCAAGGTAAGTGCGTGGGTCGAGCTCATGGTTCTCCGCACTCACATAGATGTTGTTGATGTCGAGCAGGATGAGGCAGTCCGCCTCCTCCGCCACGGCGACGAGAAACTCCCACTCGCTCATCTGCGAGGCGTGATAGCTCAAATAACTCGACACGTTCTCAAGGAGGATGCGCCGGCCGAGAAACTCCTGCACCGCCCGGACGCGCCCGGCGACGTGCCGCACCGCCTCCTCAGTGTAGGGCAGGGGCATGAGGTCGTGGAGATTGACCGCGCCCACCCCGGTCCAGCACAGGTGATCCGATATCCAGATGGGTTCGACGCGTGCGGCGAGCGCCTTGAGCGCCTTGAGGTACCCAGAATCGAGCGGATCGGTCCCGCCGATGGACAGCGACACACCGTGCATGGCCATGGGGTAGTGTGCGCGGATGCGGTCGAGGTAATCGAGGGGTTTGCCGCCGCCCACCAGATAGTTCTCGGTGATGACCTCGAACCACCCGACCTCCGGCCGATCGGCGAGCACCGCATCGTAGTGTTCCTTACGGAGCCCGAGGCCGAAGCCCAGGTGCGGGGTCAACAAAGCGGAGGTCTCGGTCATGACGGGAAAGGCTCGGCGGGGCGAGCTGCGCCCCGCCGAGCGCCGCTCCGACCGTGCCTTACTCGACGACCTTGCCGCCCTTGGCCTCGCAGTCGGCCTTCGTCATCGCCATCCATCCCTGACCGGCGCACTTGTTCTCGCCTTTACAGGAATTGGTTGCGGTCTTGCACTCGGATTTGCCCTTGCAAGCATTGACCCCACTGCAGTGGACCTTGGCCTCGGCACCGGCCTGCTCCTGGGCCAGGCTCGCACCGCTCGCAAACAATGCCGCCGCCGCCGTCGCCAACATCAAACCCTTGGTATTGATCATTTGGAGTCTCCTCGTAGATGGAACCGGCCCTGGGTTCGACCTCCTGTCCCCCATGGCCCATGGTGGTCAACCGGGGCATCGGTGCCCCCGTTGCGCCGGTGCTCGGCCCTGAGCCCGGTGATTCTGTCCCCGCCTTGGCCCCCCGACCGTCCCCCGAGCGGTCATTGGAGAAAGCCGCCAAACTTTGCTATCCGACCCTACCTGCCACGGGAAGTTCAACGCGCCAGACCGGTGCCGCCTTGCTCAACTCCTATCGATTTGCTTATATCCTATAGCCGTCGCGACCCGGGAGCGAGCCGCGCTGCCCGGGTGCCGCGCTCGCGCTCGGCGTTCCCGATGACCATCACGAGAGAGAACATCACGCATGGAAATCAAGATGGCCTTGCACCTCTGCGCGATGCTGGCCCTCATCCTGGTGGCGGCGGAGGTCTTCACCAATGCCCTCGAGCACCTCGGTGAGCGGCTGCGGATCTCGGAGGGGGTGACCGGGTCACTGTTCGCCGCCGTCGGGACCGCCATGCCGGAGAGCATGGTGCCGTTGCTCGCCCTGTTCGCTGGCACCGATTCCGTGGAGGTCAACCAGGAGATCGGCGTCGGCGCGATCCTCGGCGCACCGCTCATGCTCTCGACGCTCTCGCTGTCTCTCATGGGCCTCTCGGTCGCCCGCCAGCGGGGTCTCGCGGGCAAGCTGACCCCGGAGCGCCGCGGGATATCGCGCGACCTGAACTTTTTTCTCCTGGCCTTCGCGATCGCGGCCAGCGTCCTGTTTCTGCCCAGGGAGCCCCACTATTTCGTGACCCTGCGCGCCGCCCTCGGGATCGCGTTGGTGCTCCTTTATTTGGTCTACGTGATGCTGACCTTGCGAGTGTCGGCCCAGCTCGTCAGGGACGGGCATGGGACGCAGGCCCACACCGAGATGTTACTATGCCGCGTCGGGCTGCCCGACCACATGGCGGTGATCGTCCTCCAGATCCTGCTCGGGCTCGGGCTCCTGATCGCCGGGGCGGAGGGCTTCATCCACGGCATTGAGGCGGTCTCCAAGGCCGTCGGGGTCTCGGCCCTGTTGTTGTCGCTTCTGATCATCCCGATCGCGACCGAGCTGCCCGAGAAGGTCAACAGCATCCTCTGGATCCGCCGCCGCAAGGACACCCTGGCCTTCGGCAACATCACCGGCGCCATGGTGTTCCAGGGGACCATTCTGCCCGCGGTCGGGATCCTGCTGACGCCGTGGGACCTCCGCATCGAGGTCTTGGTGGGCATCGCGATCACCTTATTGGCGACGCTGTGGCTGCGGATCCTGTTCCTCGCCGGTTACTTCCGCATTTGGGACCTTATGGTGAACGGAGCGCTGTACGTTGCCTACCTGATCCTCATGCTCGGGCTTTGAGCGCTTATTGTTGGATTAGCGCCAGAAGCTCGGGGTCAGGACCACGAGCACGGTGAAGAGCTCGAGCCGCCCGAGCAGCATGGCGGCGCTGCACACCCAGGTCTGCAAGTCCGTCAACACCGCATAGGTGGTCGCCGGCCCGACCTGGCTCAGGCCGGGTCCGGTATTGTTGATGCAGGCGACGATGGCGGTGAAGGCACTCACGGCATCGAGGCCCAGGGCGGTCAGGGCCAAGGTCATCACGACGATCAAGGCCACGTACACCAACGCGAAGGCCAGCACCGCGAACACCACGTTGTTGGGCACCGGATGCCTCGTGAGCTTGATGGGCGAGATGGCATTCGGGTGTACCGTCCGAATCATCTCGTGGAACACCTGCTTGTAGAGGACTATAGCCCGGATCATCTTGATCCCCCCGCCGGTCGAACCGGAGCAGCTCACGAAGCTCGACAGGAACAGCATCCACATCGGTGCGAACACCGGCCAGGTGTTGTAGTCGGTGCTGGCGAACCCGGTCGTGGTCGCGATCGAGACGGTGTTGAAGGAGGCATAGCGCAGGGCCGTGGCGAGCCCATCATAGGCCCCCTCTGCCCACAGATAGGTCCCGATACCGAGGATGCTCGCCACGGTGATGAACAGGAACCAACCCGCCTCCGGATCGTCGCGGTAGGGTTCGACGTTCCAGTTGCGGAACACCGTGAAATGGGTCGCGAAGTTCATCCCCGCGATGAGCATGAACACGATCGCGACCGCCTCGATCGCGGGCGAGTCGAAATACCCGTAACTCTGATCGTGGCTGGAGAAGCCCCCGAGCCCGATGGTGCTGAAGGTGTGGATCAGGGCATCCAGCCAGCCCATCCCGGCCAGGTGATAAGACAAAAGGCAGGCGAGCGAGATACCCGCGTAGATGATCCAGAGACCGCGTGCGGTCTCGGTGATGCGCGGTATCAAGCGCGCTTCTTTCATGGGTCCGGGCGTCTCGGCCTTGAACATCTGGCGCCCGCCGACACCGAGGAGCGGGAGGATCGCCACCGCCAGCACGATAAGCGCCATGCCCCCGAGCCACACCAGCTCGGCCCGCCAGACATTGATCGAGGGCGGCAGACTGTCGAGACCGGTGAGCACGGTGGCGCCGGTCGTGGTCACCCCGGACATGCATTCGAAGTAGGCGTCGGTGATGCTGAGCCCCGGCAGGACACGGAGCAGCGGCAGGGCCGCGAACACCGGGAGCACGGTCCACACCAGGACTACCAGCAGGAACCCGTCCCGGATCTGGAGATCGGCCCGATAACGGCGCGTGCCTAGCCACAGGAGCAACCCGCACGCGATGGTCCCGGCCATGGACTCTACGAATACGGCGCCCGCCGCATCGTGGCCATAGATAAAGGCCACCAGGATGGGGAGCACCATGCCGAGCCCGAATACCGCGATGACGAGCCCGAGCACATGGGCGACCCTCAAGAGTCGCTTCATCGAGATACTGCTAGTCGTCAGTCATGTCGAAGTATTCGTCACCCCGGCAGGGATTGCCGGGGTCGAGGATGCAGGACGGACAGCATTTGTGCTCTGGATTCCGGCAATCCATGCCGGAATGACGTGCCTGTTTGAATCATCTTGACTGACTACTAGATAGGCCAGAGGTAGTCGATGGGCTACATGTAGTTGATGGCGACTTCGAAGAGCTTCTCGACCTTGGGCACCAGGGCCTTGTGTACGGCGAAGACGATCACGTGGTCGTCGGGTTCGATGACCATGTCGTGGTGGGCGATGAGGACCTTGGGCTCGCCCCCATCCGCTGCGGCGTTCAGCCCGCGCACCACCGCCCCGATCGTGACCCCCTTGGGCAGCGGGATCTCATCGATGCGCCGCCCGACCACGCGCGAGGAGCCGTAATCACCGTGCGCGACGATCTCCAGGGCCTCGGCGGCGCCGCGCCGCAGGCTGTGTACCGCGACCACGTCCCCACGCCGCACGCGGGCGAGGAGCGTGCCGATGGTGGTCTGGGCCGGGGAGATAGCAATGTCGATCTGCCCGCTCTGCAATAGGTCGACGTAACTGCCGCGGTTGATGAGCGCGATAACCCGGCGCGCACCCAGGCGCTTGGCCAGGAGCGAGGACATGATGTTGTCTTCGTCGTCGTTGGTGATGGCGCAGAAGAGATCCATGTCGGCGATCCCCTCGGACACCAGGAGCTCTTCGTCGGTGGCGTCCCCGCAGAGGACCAGTGTATGGTCGAGCTGCTCGGCCAGGCGCTGTGCGCAGCGCTTGTCCACCTCGATGAGCTTCACCTGATAGCGCTGCTCCAGGGCCTTGGCAAGCCGCCGCCCGATGTTGCCGCCACCGGCGATCATGATGCGCTTGGTGGGCTTGTCCATATGCCGGAGCTCGCCGATGACCGCGCGTAGATGCGCCTTGGCGGCGATGAAGAACACCTCGTCCCCGGCCTGGATCACGGTGTTGCCTTCGGGGATGAGTGGCCGATCGGCGCGGAAGATCGCCGCCACGCGGGTATCGATCTGGGGCATGTGGGTCCTGAGGTCCTTCAGCTCGTGCCCGACCAGCGGCCCGCCCTCAACGGCCCGGATGCAGGCCAACTGCACCTGGCCCCCGGCGAAATCGAGGACCTGCAAGGCCTCGGGGTAGGTGACGAGCTTGGCGATGTACTCGGTGATGATCTGTTCGGGGCAGATGGGTACATCGACCGCGAAGTTGTCCACGCCGAAGACCTCGGGCCGATCGAGAAAATCGGCGGCGCGGATGCGGGCGATCCGGGTGGGGGTATGGAACAGCGTGGCGGCGAGCTTGCAGGCCACGAGATTGACCTCGTCCCGCCTGGTCACCGCCAGGAGCAACTCGGCGTCCATGGCCCCGGCGCGTTCCAGCACCGAGGGGTGCGAGGCATCGCCACACACGGTGCCGAGGTCGTAACGGTCTTCCAGGAATTTCAGGCGCGCGTCGTCGGTATCGACGACGGTGATGTCGGAGCGCTCCGAGATCAGACTCTCGGCGATCGCCGATCCGACCCGTCCCGCCCCCAGGATCAGAATCCTCATCCCCCCTCCGCTCTCGCGATCCGGACCCCCGGTCGGGCTCCGCGGCGGCGCGAACTGTAGCATAGGCGCTGGCGCCGCACGATTGCCTTGCGGTCGGACCGAGGAACACCCGACGTCTGCCGCCAGCTCAGGGCAGTATCCTTGCCCAGTATTTTGGGAGACAGCGTGTCTCTCGGGTCGTAACCAGCAATGCTCAAGGTATTCATCAGCTACAGCCACAGGGACGAGCTATGGAAGGACAAGCTCCTCCCACACCTCAAGACCCTGGAGCAGGCCGGGATGGGAATGGTCGTCTGGCACGACCGCCAGATCGACGCCGGGGAAAAATGGCATCCCGCCATCCAGGAGCCGTCGACGGACTTCGCACCGCTGGCTCGATGCATCACCTCCCCCGCGGCTTCCTCTCTCGCGCCTGGCTGCGTTTCATGGAAGGGCAATGCCGACGGCGCGTGGAAGGGCAATGCCGACGGCGCGAAGGCCGACCTGGATGAGACCTGGCAGATCGCCGAGCGCGGCGCGATGAAGCTCCGCATGGCCGACATCCACCTCCACCGCGCCCGCCTCTTCCGCGACCGCGCGGCGCTGGAGGCCGCCGCCCGGCTCATCGAGGAGCCCGGCTACCACCGCCGTCTACGCGACGCCCGGGAGGCGGCTCAACACTGACCCCAGTAACCCGATGACCCCCTTCCTCCAGAAGCAGACTCATCGGACACGTCGGGTGTCCACGACCCTTGACGCGAAACGCGGAGTACACAAGATTCACCGGCGGCCGCATGCCAGAGATCAACGTTCCGAAGCCCGTCTTCATTTAGAAGTGTAAGAGACCCGTCCCACGGGCTTCTTGAACAATGGATTGAAACGACCCTTCAGGTTGCCTCAATCCTTATGGGTTAGACAGCCCCAGTCTTTTCCAACATGGTATGAGTCTGGGCGTGGGGGGGTGTTTCCAACGAGGTATGAGTCTGAACGGTAGCCGTTGGGTCGATCATGGGAACACCATGGTGATCGACATGAACGAGACGCGACTGT
>JACCXJ010000201.1 GCA_013697045.1 Gammaproteobacteria bacterium
AGAAGACAGGATGAATACTCGAAAACAACTTTCAACAAGCCTTGGCGCCGTGGTGCTCGTATTCGGGCTCAGTGCCTGTGAGCCCGAAGGTGACGCCGAACGCGCAGGCGAGCGGATCGATGACGCCGCAGAGAAAGCGGCCGAAACCCTCGACCCCGAAGGCCCGGCCGAACGTGCCGGCGAAAAGATGGATGAGGCGATTGAACAGGGCGGAGAGGCTGCCGAGGATCTCGGTGACAAGGCAGAAGAGGAGACCGAGCGCTGAGAATGCCCTGAATTGAGGAGGTAGAACGTACACCAGATAACCGACAACGCCAGCGAGGTCCTTATGCTACATCACCATTATCTGATTGTCGGGGGCGGGATGACCGCCGATGCCGCCATCCACGGGATCCGCGAGGTAGACAGCGACGGCTCGATCGGGCTCATCGGTGCGGAGACCGAGCGTCCCTATAACCGTCCCCCGCTCAGCAAAGGACTGTGGAAGGGCAAGACCATCGACAGCATCTGGCGCGGGACCGACAGCACCGACACGGCGCTGCATCTGGGGCGAACGGCCGGACGGGTCGATCCGGCGCAGCGGCAGGTGATTGACGATCAGGGTACGGAGTATACCTATGACAAGCTCTTGCTCGCGACGAGCGGCACGCCCCGCCGCTTCCCGTTCGGTGGCGATCGGATCCTGTATTTCCGCACCCTGGAGGATTACTTCGCGCTCCGCATCCTGACCGAGCGGGGCCAGCGCTTTGCCGTCATCGGGGGCGGGTTTATCGGCTCGGAGATCGCGGCGGCGCTCGCGATGACCGGTAAGGAGGTTGTCCTCATCCTCTCAGGCAAGGGTATCGGTGAGGGCCTTTTCCCACCCGAGCTCGCGCGCTTCGTGACCGACTACTACCGCCAGCAAGGCGTGGAGGTGCTCGCCAACAGTTCGGTCACCGGCCTCGATTCCTATGGGAAGAGATGCATGCTCAGGACCGAATCCGGTCAAACGGTCAAGGCCGACGGCGTGGTTGCCGGCATCGGCATCGAGCCCAACACCCACTTAGCGGAGGCGGCGGGGCTCAAGGTGGACGGCGGTATCCTCGTCGACCATGAGTTGCGCACCAGCGCTCCGGACATCTATGCCGCCGGCGATGTCGCCGCTTCTATAACCCCGCCCTTGGAAAATTCTTGCGCGTCGAGCACGAAGACAATGCCAATACCATGGGCCGGGCAGCCGGCCGGGCGATGGCCGAGGCGCCGGACCGCTATCATCACCTGCCGTTCTTTTACTCCGATCTGTTCGACCTGGGCTACGAGGCGGTGGGCGAGCTCGATCCACGTCTCGAGGTCGTGCCGGACTGGCAGGAGCCCTGTCGCAAGGGCGTGATCTATTACCTGCGCGCTGGCCGGGTGTGCGGTGTACTGTTGTGGAACGTCCCGGACCAGGTGGACGCCGCCCGAGCCGTCATCGGCGAGCCGGGCCCCTTCCGTCCCGCCGATCTCATGGGGCGGCTGCCGGTTTGAGCCGATGGGCTGTTTCTGTTTCATTATGTTCTTGGTCTCCGTTCCCTCCCCTATCGCTGCTGCCGCTGCCCGTGGCAGTCCCCGTGGTAACTAACTGATTTCAAACGCCGATGTTTGCATTCAGCGGACCTGCTGCAGGTCCAGCTGCGAAAGAGGTTCCGGTCGCGAGCCCGCGTTAGGGAAAGTATCACCGCTCCCTGAATGCCATACACGCGGAGATTGTCATACTATAGTCGAGGCATTCAGCGCGGTGCTAGCCCCGCGAAAGTGCCCGTTACCGTTGGAAGAGTTATACTTCATGCTGCGCCGCTAACGGCGATCTCGACGTTTACACATACGACCCGTGTCCCACGCATTGCTTGTCGATGACGATGAAGCCTCCTTGGAGGCCCTGGCTGAGCTCGTTGGCCGCGAAGGATTCACCATCGATATGGCGGGTACGCTACGAGAGGGCCGGGAGAAGATGGCCGCGCGGCGCCCTGATTTAGTGCTGCTCGACATCCACCTGCCGGACGGCAACGGCATCGACCTGTTTGAGGATGTCGAATCCCGCAGCACCACGGAAGTCGTGTTAATGACCGGCCAGCCGAGCCTGCAAACCTCGATTGAGGCACTGCGGTTGGGGGCGGCCGATTACTTGATCAAGCCGGTCAACATCAAGCACCTGAAGGGCATCCTGGCACGGGTAGCGCGTCCGGCGGACCTGAAGGCGGAGATCCGAAGGCTGCATGGAGAGCTTCGTAGCCTGGGTCGCTTCAGCCGGTTACTCGGCGCGTCTGCGGCGATGCAGAGGGTTTACGATGCGATCGCCCGGGTGGCCCCGACGGCAGCCACGGTGCTGATCACCGGTGAGAGTGGCTCCGGCAAGGAGCTCGCGGCACAGAGCATCCATGAGCTGAGCCGGCGCAGGAAGCAGCCATTCGTTCCGGTCAACTGCAGCGCCATCTCGCCGCAATTGATCGAGAGCGAGATGTTCGGCCATGAGAAGGGGAGCTTCACCGGGGCATCTCGCCAGCACAAGGGCTACTTTGAGCGCGCCGATGGCGGTACCTTGTTCCTTGACGAGATCACGGAGATGCCGATCGAGCTGCAGTCGAAGCTGTTGCGCGTTCTAGAGACCGGCAGCTTGATGCGGGTCGGCGGGGATGAGCCCTTAGAGACCGACGTGCGCGTGATCGCCGCCGCCAACCGCTCCCCCGAGGAGGCGGTCACGGAGGGTAAGCTTCGTGAAGACCTGCTCTATCGGCTACAGGTCTTCCCGCTGCGCCTACCCGCCCTGCGTGAGCGCACGGAAGACATCGAGTTGCTCGCGAACCATTTTCTCGCCGAAATGAACCGGAGCGAGGGGGCCGCCAAGACCCTTGCCGTGGAGGTCGTGGAGCAACTGCGCCGCTACCATTGGCCGGGCAACGTCCGCGAACTCAAGAACATGCTCCATCGCGCCTTCATCATGGCCGAGGAGGTCATCGATATGCACTGCCTGACGCCGGAGCTCGGTGCCACGCCAGTCGCTTCCGGAGACGCCTTGACCCTACGGGTCGGAATGAAGATAGCGGATGCAGAGCGACGTTTGATCCTCGCCACGCTGGAGCACTGCGGCGGCAATAAGGGGCAGACCGCTGAGCTACTCGGGGTCAGCGTAAAAACACTCTACAATCGTCTCAGTACGTATGCTGAACAGTGAGGCGGTCCCTGCGCCGGCACACATCTACGTGCCTGGTTCGATCGGCAGATCTAACCTTCTCGATATGAGCCCGTCTAGTGCCCGTATATGAGCTTGCTGCTTCGCGAGCTGGTCGAGGAACAGCGGCTTCAGCTCCGCCGGCATGGCGGTAGTAGCCTCCAGCACCTCTTGATAGCGCTTAGAGCCGGACTCCTCACCCGCCTTCAAGGCCCTGAGCACCACCCTATCGCCAAAGATGCTTGCCGCTCCCATCACGACCTTGGACCAGGTACCCCACCCTCCGAAGCAACCATCGGCCCTACGTTCCGGCTGCTGCATCCGGGCCTCGAGCTGCGAGGCGGCCTGCTGATGATCGCTCAGGATGGTGGCTAGTTCTTGAAACTCCGCGTTCCGCGCCAATTCTTCCCGTGCTTTGTGCAACACCTGTTGATACGTTTCTACTGCTGACCATTCCCTTTTCAAAAGCTTATCGGTGATCTCCTGCCAATTCATGTCGGTGTCCAATTGAGAGATCCGTAAGATCGGTAAAAACGCGAGGGTATCGGTTCTTCGTCATGGTAGGGGTCATCAACATCCATGCCATACCGGTTCCTGGATCGATTGCGCTTATATTCAGTAAGTTGCACGATGGGCCACGCGATGCTGAGGACGGCCCGGTAGGATAATGTGGGTAAGAATCACCTGTGCCCCTGTAGGTCTTACAGGAGGTAGCGGTCGAAGAGCAGCATGACGGTAAGAAACTCTGAGGAGCCTCGTGGCCCAATCCGACGTTCGATTCAGTCGCTGGGCTTATCGCATTAAAAAATAAGGACAATCAGTGTTCACGCCGGTTCCGGCATGCAACTTGGCTCCTACTCGGGTTGCCCTGCCTGCTGAGCGGGGAAGCGAACATGTTATGAACCCTAAGGAACAGTTTGCGATGCCCTCGGCGATGCCGCCAAGCGGCAGACGCCGGAAGCCGGCATTCACCAGCCTCAGCGGGTCGGTCCTAAAGCGGCTAGAGGCGACCTTTACGGGCGTGGTTGGACCAGAACGTCGAAGCGGACGGCCCCACCCGCGACCGATCCTAAGCATTTGCTCGGATCGACGATCCGCGCTGGGGATGTCGCTCTCGTTGCCGGACGCACCCGCATGAGCCGCTTTATCAGGTTCCTCTCCGGCAGCCCGTGGACACACGTAGCGCTCTCCGTCGGCCGCTTGGAGGAGTACACCCGGAACGCCGATCCCGCCCTCCGTGATTCTGATCGCGCGCGGCCCCCATAGGAGATCCGAAAGAACCCGTGCTGATCGAGGCGCTCCCGGGCCGAGGGACCGTCCTTACCCCCCTCAGGCATTACCGTGCCCACGCCGTGAAGATCTGTCGCCCAAGCAGCCTCTCCCCAGGCAGCAGTTGGGCCGGGTGATCCGGTTTGCGGTCCGGCATCTGGGTTTTGATTACGACCTCCGGCAGTCCTGGACCTCGTGCGCCTCGCCGCCCCCTTGCCATCGTTTGCGCGGCGCTGGCGCTCAACCCTGTTCGACTCCGATTACGTGGCATCCAGACGCGGTATCTGCTCGACCCTGCTGGTGCAGTCATTCACCCTCTGTGGCCTACCCCGTCGTCGCGGTGGCGGCGCCGCACAGCAATGCGGCTTACAAGGCCTCTTTGGGGAGGAACCCGCGGCTCGCGACCCCGAGAGACTTCGACGGGGCGCCGCCCGCCCGTTTGCCTGGAGGCAAGGGCGGGCGCTCCCCTTATCATGGACGCGAGCCGCGGTTACGAGCCGCCCGCATTAGCTAGCGGAGGCTGGAAGGCCGCATACTCCGAGATGTTGATCTTGCCGTCTTTGTCTTGGTCCAGACGGGTCATCTCTTCGGACAGACCCGGCACCGCCACGGATTCACCGGTGGAGATGAATCCATTGCTGTCGACGTCGACCTCCCCGAAGGTCGGGGGTGGCAGAGGCGTTTGGTCGTCCAGGGCTTGCGCCGGCGGGACCATCCAGCCTGAAGCGGCCATCAATAGCACCGCAGGGATCGAGATAGGTTTGCTGCTCATGATGACCTCCCATAGCTTCGTGGTTGAGAAACATGGAATCGCCGGGCAGTGCCCGGTATCGCGATCTGGTTCAAGGCACGTGCCGTATCCAGTTGGACCGGGTCGATTACCCTTTAGAATGTTAAGGATATCGTCCGATCGCTTGAGCGATTACCCTATCTTCGGATGCGGTCTATCAGCAAGAATTACCGGTCCCATGAAAATGTTGCAGAGCGGGAGCGCTAGGAGGATGGTGATCCGATCTCTTGGGATGACCCCAATGAACGGCTATGCAGCACTCTCCGGGCCCCCGCCGCGAGCGCCCCGGAGGCCATCCGCCGAATCTTCTATTTATGTCGATTGGCGAGTCGGCGACTGATGCGCGCCCACCTGTCCACCATGTTCAACAAGGGGGTGGCCCTCATCGCGATCCCCTTACTGTTGCAATGGGTGTTCATCGGCTTCTTCCTCCACATCCGCGAGGAGGGGCAGGAGGACCACCGATGGCTCTCCCGTACCAAAGAGGTCGTGGCCAACGCCGGGCACACCCACCGCCTCCTGCTCGAGGCTCATAGCGATATGCGCGGGTTCGTGATCACCGGCGACCCTGCCTTCGCCCGGGCCTATGAGGAGGCCGTCCAGGTCCTGCCCCGGAAGATCGCGGCGTTACGACGCCGGGTCCGCGACCCGGGACAACGGTTGCGCATCACCCGGATAGCCGATGACGCGAGCACGCTGCTCGGCTTCCTCGGCGAGGTGAACGGTTTCATGCAGGCCGGAAAGCCGGCGCAGGCGGTCGCTGCGATCAAGGCCCTCACCGGCCAGGAACGCATGAACGACCTGCACCAGGACTTCGATACGTTTTTGCGGCGGCAGCATGAGCTGGAGGGGGCGCGCGACCGAGCGGTGGAAGAGCGGTGGCTTATCGAGGACTGGTGGCTGGGCACGGGGGGCGTGGCGACCCTCCTCCTCGGCGTGGGAGTGACCTATGCCTTCACCCGGGGGATCAGCCGGCGTCTTAACGCCATGGTGCAAAACGCCCAGCGCCTGGCCGAGGGTGAGGTGCTGCTCCCGGTGCTCGGCGGCGAGGACGAGATCGGCCGGGTGGACCAGGCCTTTCACACCATGGCCACCACCCTCAGGCGCCGCACGGCGGATCTGAACGCCTCGAACCGCGAGCTGCAGGACTTCGCCGCGGTCGCCTCCCACGATCTCCAGGAGCCGCTCCGCAAGATCGAGGCCTTTGGCAGCCGGCTGACGACCAAGTATGATCGGGTGCTGGACGAACCGGGACGCGATTACCTCGCGCGCATGCTCGCCGCCACGGTGCGCATGCGCCGACTCATCAACGACCTCTTGAGCTTCTCGCGGGTGACGACCAAGGCCCGTGCCTTCGTGACGGTCGACCTCGCCGAGGTTGCGCAAGAGGTGGTGTCCGATCTGGAGGGGCGTTTGTACGAAACCGGCGGCCGCGTGGAAGTCGGAGCGCTTCCCACCATCGAGGCCGAACCGCTCCAGATGCGCCAGTTGCTGCAGAACCTCATCGGCAACGGGCTCAAGTTCCATCGCGAGGGTGAGCCGCCCGTGGTGCGGATCGAGGGCCGGCTGCTCGACACGAGCGACCCGCCCGCCGAAAGCCCCGCACCCGGCCCTCGCCGCTGCGAGATCCGGGTGCAGGACAACGGCATCGGCTTCGAGGAGATCTACAGCGAGCGCATCTTCGAGCTGTTCCAGCGCCTGCACGGCCGCGATGACTATGAGGGCACGGGGATGGGGCTCGCGATCTGCCGCAAGATCGCCGCGCGCCACGGCGGCACCATCAGCGCGCACAGTGCCCCCGGGCACGGGGCCACCTTCATCGTCACCTTAGCGCTCACACAAGACACACAAGAGGAGAACCCGGCATGAGACCACAGGGGAAATCCGTCACGATACTCATGGCCGACGACGATGGGGACGACCGTCTGATGACCCGGGAGGCCTTCGGCGACGCCCACCTGCGCAACGACCTGCGCTTCGTCGAAGACGGGGTCGAGTTGATGGATTATCTCCGTCACCAGGGTCGATACAGCGATCCCGCGGCGGCCCCGCGCCCGGGCTTGATCCTCCTCGATCTCAACATGCCCAAGAAGGACGGGCGGGAGGCGCTCCAGGAGATCAAGGCGGACCCGAATCTCAAGCACATCCGTATCGTCGTCCTCACCACTTCGAAGGAGGAGGAGGACATCTACGGCAGCTATGACCTCGGCGCCGCTTCGTATATTCAGAAGCCCGTGACCTTCGAGGCCCTGGTCAAGATCATCAAGACCCTGGGGAGGTACTGGCTCGATATCGTCGAGCTGCCGGGAGATCCGGATGCAGGCTGAGGCGCAGGCGGCCCCGCTCCGGGTGCTGCTCGTCGAGGACGACGAGGACGACTACCGTCTCACCCGCGAGCTGCTCGCCGAGGTGCCGGGGTATCGGGTAGAGCTCGACTGGGCGACGAGCTATGAGGCCGGTCTTAGCGCGCTGGCGCGCCGTGCGCACGACGTCTGCCTGCTCGACTATCGGCTCGGGAAGAACACCGGGCTCGACCTCCTGCACTGGGCGGCGGCCGAGGGTAACCAAACCCCTTTCATCTTGCTTACCGGGCAAGGCGCTTTTGAGGTCGACCGCGAGGCGATGCGGGCGGGCGCGGCCGACTACCTCCAGAAGGATCGGATCGACGCCGCGGCCCTCGAGCGCGCGATCCGCTACACCCTCGAGCGCAAGCGGGACCGCGAGGCACTGGCGAATTTCAACCAGCTTCTCGAGCACCGGGTGCAGGAACGGACCACCGAGCTGGAGCAAGCGAATGCGGCGCTCCGGGCCGCGATGGACCGTTCCCGCCAGGCCGAGGAAGGGCTCAAGGAGAGCCAGGAACGGCTCCGCCTGGCCATGACCACCGCGCAGATGGGCTATCACTACCGCGACTTCGAAACCGGGATGGCGATCTACAGCGATCAGCTCGGAGGGCTGTGCGGTCTGCCCTCCGGATCCTCATTCGCCAACTATGAACAGTTCTTGAACGCCGTCCATCCCCACGATCGCGAGCGCGTGGCGGAGACCGTGGCCCGCGCGACCCGGGAAGACACGGACTATGTACACGAGTATCGCATTATCCGGCCGGATGGAACTATGCGGTGGCTTGCGGACCGAGGCAGGGTTTATCGGGATGAGCACGGGGAGCGTCTCTACGCGCTGGGTCTGGCGTGGGACGTCACGGCGCGCAGGGAGGCCGAGATGGAGCGTGAGGCCTTGTATGCCGAGGAGCGTCGATTGCGCGAGGGGGCCGAGGCCGCTGATCGCGCGAAAGACGACTTCCTGGCCCTGGTCTCCCACGAGCTGCGCACGCCCTTGAACGCGATAGTCGCCTGGCTGCACATCCTGGAGACCACACCCGAGCCGGATGCCGCGACCCTCGCCAAGGCCACCGCATTCCTCAAGCGCAGCGTCGATCAGCAACGGCGGCTGATCGCCGATCTCCTGGACACCGCTCGGATTACCAGCGGCAAATTGCAGCTCGAGGTCCGAGCCCTCGAGCCCGCGGCCGTGGCCGAGGCGGCGCTGGAGGTGGTGCGCTCGGCCGCAGAGGCCCGTGGGGTCGAGATCTACACCCTCATCGACCCGAAGGCGGGACCCATCACGGGTGACGCCGGCCGCCTACAGCAAGTCCTCTGGAATCTGCTCTCCAATGCCATCAAGTTCACGCCCCGCGGGGGCCGCGTCCATTTGCGCATAGAGCGCGTGGACCCCCACGTGCGGATCGTCGTGAGCGACACGGGTGCGGGGATCGACCCCGAGCTCCTCCCCTTCGTGTTCGACCGCTTTCGCCAGTCGGACAGCTCGAGTAAGCGCCGGCACGGCGGACTGGGTCTCGGACTAGCGTTGGTGCACTACCTAGTTCAGTTGCACGGGGGTAGCGTCCGGGCCGAGAGCCCCGGCGAGGGCCGGGGCGCCACGTTTATCGTGGAGCTGCCGGTGCGCGCCGTGCGCCTCCCAGCTCCCTCCGTCCCACCGGCGGCGGCGGGGCTAGGAGGACGCGAGGTAGAAGAGGAGGCCGCGCCCGGCGGCGCGCAGACACCCTCTCTCACCGGTGTGCGGCTGCTGGTGGTGGACGATCAGGAGGACGCGCGCGAGGCCCTGGCCACGCTGCTGGCGCGCCACGGGGCCGAGGTGAGCGCCGCGAGCTCGGGGAGCGAGGCCCTCGCATTGCTCGCCCAGGGCGTCGAAAGCGCGCCGCCGCACGTGCTCGTCTGCGACATCGCGATGCCCGAGCTGGACGGCTATGCGGTGATCGGCCAACTCCGGGCCTTGGAGAAGGAGCACCGGATACCGCTGTCCGCGCAGATCCCGGCGATCGCGCTCACGGCCTATGCGCAGCCCAAGGACCGGGTACGCGCGCTACGCGCGGGCTTCCAGACGCACCTCGCGAAGCCCGTCGACCCTGCGGAGCTGATACGGGTCATCGCGAGCCTCGTGAACGAGGACGTGAAGCTGCCGGCATAGCCGTTCAGTGACGCCGGCGCCGAGCTAAAAGCTCCCTCGCGATCGGTATGGACAGGGGTCCGGGCGATGCGCGTGAGGACCGGCACGCGCCGGCAAGACTGGCCAAAGCTGATAAAATTTCTGCGTCTCGAGCCGTGCCATTCTGTAACTCTTTCCCCCTGGTTGGTATTTCTTACCGACCGCCTATCCGCGTTGTCATCCGCTCCTGCCGGTACGTTTTAGTCTTAACCCTCTGAAGTCATGTCTCTTAATCCCCGGATGAGGGGGCCCGGCATATGGATTGCCCGCGCCTGGATGTGGCCAGTGTGTATAAGCAGCAGCTCGTGAACATGCGGTTGGTGAAGTTTGCCGCCATGGCTACAGGCCTCCCATCATTCAAGCACATTGGGGAGTGAGTTTGATACTCGAGAGTCCGAGAGGGGATTTGGAAATGAACAATCGAATAGAACGCATACGTTTAGTGGCTGCCGCACTTGCCGTCGTCTTACTCGGCGCGTGTGCGGGGACTCCCACACAGGAAAGCACCGGAGAGTACATCGATGATACGACGCTGAGCACCAAGGTGAAGACCACCCTGCTCCAGGACCCCCAGGTCAGTGGGCTTGCGATCAATGTGGAGACGTTCAAGGGGGAGGTCCAGCTCAGCGGATTCGCCAATACCGAAGCGGAACGGCAACGAGCTGCGGCTCTGGCTAGCAAGGTACCCGGAGTGGTGGCGGTCACAAACGATATCCGTCTGAAGTAACAGCGGCGGCCCGCCAAAATGACCGCCAATTCAGCCAGAAGATGGGTATCATCTCCGTGTGCTTCGACGGCATGGAAGCGAGGAGGCTATGCCCTGAGCCACCAGTCGTTCAAGGCATTTATCTGCATTCTGTAGGCGTGGCCGTTCAAGGGTAGGAAGCGGACCGGGCCTCGGTCCCTGGCTCCGGGCTCCCGGCGAGACCGGCACGAAAAACCGCGTCAACAACCGCAATGAAGGAGCTTACAATATTAGACATAACGTAAGAGATCACCATGAAAACGTTAGCGAGATGGGCAATAGCCCTAGGAACAACGGCTTTGGTAGCGGGGGCCTTGGCGGCGGCACCTCTGCCCTCGACACCGGAAGAGCTGCTGAAACTTCCACCCGACTTTACCGGGGCGGACGAGGACGAGGATGGCTTTATCAATCTCCAGGAGGCCGAGGCGATACCCGGTCTGAGCGCGCTGTTCCCGCTGCTTGATCACGACCAGAACTGCGGTATCGACCTCGAGGAATACGGATATGCCCCTGGGAGACATCGTCCCTAGCGGCGGCAGCCGTCATGGCGGCGTATGAGCAACGGCCGAGCCTTATCGCCGATCATGGTGTCTATCTCTTCAAGGAAGGCACGCACTTTAGACCCCGGCGACCATGTGTGCACCTTATATCAACATGTGTGCACCTTATACCAAACAGTTATGACCTGTAACGCCGTTGCGCCGGGACGGTATTGCAACCCCTGCCAGCCTTGACGGGAAAATGTTACCGATTCGGTCCCCTACGACGCGCCCATACTCTTTCCTTCGCAGATTTTAACTCCCTGACTGGGCGCGGTTTTGCCAAAACTCCCCGAGCTGGGCATGAAGAATGCTGTCCAGATCTCGGGTACGGCGCACGATGATTTCCCCCATTTGCCTCCCCATTTTGCCCGCCTCGGGGTGCCCCCCTCCCCTAACTGGCACCACAGGCGGGATTCTTTTTAATCTGGCGATGTGATAGCGTTAAGGGGATAGAGTAAAAGGGGGAAGCAGCGTGAAGGGGGAAGGGGATAACGTGAAGGGGTGGGAAGGCCAGAGTTTGTCGGGTTCCTGGGCCGGAGCGCGGAGCCCGGCCAAGAGGAGAAGCCGGTTGATCGTGGCATCGAACCGCTTGCCGGTGGTGCTTGGGAAGGACGGGGAGGGGCGATGGAATGTAAAACCCGGCTCGGGCGGGCTCATTACCGCGCTGGTCCCGGTACTACAGAAACGCGGTGGGACCTGGATAGGCTGGCCCGGGGCCAGCAACGGCGACGGCAACCTCGTCCATGCGGTTACCCAGGCGGGCGAGCGTTTCGGGTATACGCTGAGGCCCGTGATGTTGAGTCCTGCGGAGGTCGAGGGGTTCTACGCTGGATTTGCCAACGAGGTCCTCTGGCCCCTGTTCCACGATCTGCAGTCGTTCTGCAATTTCGACCCGCAGTACTGGCAGAGCTATCGCGAGGTCAACCGGCGGTTTGCCGAGGCGATCCGTGAGGCCGCGACCGAGGAAGATCTCATCTGGATCCACGATTACCATCTCATGCACGTGGCCGCCGATCTGCGAAAGCTCGGCGTGCAGTCGACGGTCGGGTTTTTTTTGCACAGTCCCTTTCCGCCGCTCGACATCTTCCTGAAGCTCCCGTGGCGAACGGCACTGTTGCAAGGCTTGCTGCAATGCGATCTAATCGGTCTGCAAACCTTGCGAGACCGGCGCAATCTCGTGCAATGCCTGCAGTTCCTGTTCAAGGGGATCCAGATACAGGGCAAGGGACAAGTCCTGACGGCCACCACGTCGGATCGGCAGGTGCGGATCGGGCATTTTCCCATCAGCATCGACTACAACGCGTTCGTAAAGCTGGCTGCTGCTCCAGCAGTCGCGGACCAGGCCAAGGAGCTTCGCGATCGCCTACCGGAAGGAAAACTGATCTTGAGTGTGGATCGGCTCGACTATACCAAGGGTATTGTTTGCCGCTTGCGGGCCTTCAAGCACGCGCTGGCCCGCTACCCGGAGCTTCGGGGGCGGGTGTCGCTGCTCCAGGTGGTAGTGCCGAGCCGCGTCGATGTCCCCGAATACCTGAGACTCAAGACGGCGATCGAAGAGCTGGTAGGCGCGATCAACGGCGAATGGGCCCAGCCCGGCGACTGGTTACCCATTTGGTACGTATTCGGCTCCCTCAGTGCCACTGACCTCATCGCCTACTACCGTGCCGCGGATATCGCCCTGGTCACGCCGCTCAAGGACGGCATGAACCTCGTGGCAAAAGAATATTGCGCGTGCACGATCGATGAGGAAGGCGTATTGATCCTGAGCGAGTTCGCTGGTGCCGCGGCTCAGCTCGGAAGAAGCGCGTTGCTGGTGAACCCCTACGATACGGAGGGTGCCGCCGACGCAATCCACCGCGGCTGCTACATGAGCGACGATCAACGGCGGGCGCGGATGCGGCGGTTGCGGCGTTCCATCCGCAGGAACGATGTCTTCCGGTGGGCCGATGCGTTCTTGCGAGCGGCGCTCGCAGAGGACGTTAGCGCCTCTTCGCCCGCCCGGAAGCTGCGTTTGGTTGCTGGCACCATCGGGGATCTCCACCGTTTCGCCGGCCTCGACAGGGCGATACGTCCCTCCGGTATGCACTGACGGATGAGCGCGGCGGATCGTGGCGATAATAGGTGCGCGATGAGAAGGCACATATCAAGCAGGCGCAGGAATTCGGATCCGGAGATCGTGCTCGCGAAACGCCTCATGGAGGGCGATGTCCAGTGCATGCATCAAGGGCATGCGGTGCTCCAGGTCCCTCACAAACACCCGTAGCTCGAAGCTCAGCATGCTCTCGCCCACCCCCATGAAATAGACCGTGGGCTCCGGGTCCTTCAGGACTTGCGGCAGCGACTTGGCGGTGTTCAGGATCAGGTTCTGGGCGAGTGCCAAGTCCGCGCCCGCCGCGACGCCAATCGTGCGTACGATGAGGGTCATGGGGTCGAGGCTCCAGTTGACCAACTGTTCGGTAATAAACGTCTTATTCGGCACAATCAATGCCCGCCGGTCCCCGTCGATGAGGGTGGTCGTGCGCATGCGGATGCGCGAGACGGTGCCGCTGGTATCGCGGATGGTCACGGTATCACCCACTCGGATCGGTCGCTCCAACAAGATGATCAGGCCGGAGATGAAATTCGCGAAGATCTCCTGCAGGCCAAAGCCCAAGCCCACGCCCAGCGCGGCGACCACCCATTGAACCTGCGACCAACTCCCTCCGAAGGCGTTGAAGACACCGGAGATACCGGCCGTGACGATGACGTAGCGCAGCACCTGGGTGATCGCGTAACGGCTCCCCGCATCGATCGACAGGCGTCGCAGCACGGCGATCTCCAGCACGCCAGGGAGATTCCGCGCCGCGGCCACCGTGACCACGCCGACGACGAGCGCCAGTAAAAGATTAGCCAGGGTGACGGGCTGCCGTTGCTCTTGGCCGTCGACCACGACGGTGTACTGCCAGAGGGTGACGTGGTCGAGGATCGCGAGCGCCGGCAATACCTGCACCCAGATAAACCAGAGGCCCAGGACCACGGACAGTGTGATCACGATGCGCGTGAGCTGTCGGGTCTGCTCGGTGATGGTCGGCAGGTCCACCACCGGGATCTCCAAATCGATCGGGGACGCCGGGGCCGCCGCACCCGACACCTGGGCTGCGGACTGGGCGGCTTGTGCCACCCGAGCCGCCTCCCGCTTTTCTTTCGCCTGGGCAATCGCCAGCTTACGCTGCTCCAGCGTTAGCCAGCGGATCACGAGGTCATGGGTGATGACGCCCCCGATCACCAGCCACACCGTCGCGGCCAGCTGTCCCTCGAGCTGGCGCGCCGTGTAGTAATACCCGGCGGCCGCCAACCCGGCGAGGATGAAGGGTATCCCCGACCCCAGCGGATACCAGAGATAGCGCAAACGTGCGAGCCAACGGTTTGGATCGCGCCGGAGTTGCTCTGCGAACACGCCTCCTTTGGGGCTCAGGATCCGCTGGGCGAAGACCGTGAAGGCCATCATGCTGACGATGAATGCCAGGCGGCCGAGGCTGTCCCGGTAGACCTCCGGCGCCTCCCATCCGACCACTGCGGTGACAAACAGGGCCGGCAAGGCCACAGGGATCAGCCAGGCCAGGTGTCTGCGCAATACCGTCAAGGCGCTCTCGCGCCAATGAAAGTGGTCCTCCGCGACCCCGTCGGGCCGGCACAGGCGGTAGAAGGCGATGAAAAAGAACAACGGCAGCGCGATATGGGTCAGTCCGTCACCCACCGCCCGCGGAAAGGCCGAGGCCGCTGCTCCATAGATCCCCTGCAGACGCCACCCGAGCGTGGCCAGAAGCAACGGCAGAGGCGCGGCCGTCAAGGCGGTCAGCCACAACGCCTGTAGCGTGAGCAGGAAGCGATCGGAGTGGGGGTGGGCCACCTGCGCCGAGATGGCCTCGATCTTTGCCTGCCACCGCCGCTGCATGCCCAGCAACGCCAGGACGAGCAGGAATAGACCAGCAAAGATCAGATTCGACGCCCCGCGGGCGCCGGGTCCGGTGAAGCTCTGCAAGACCTGCAACCAGTGCGTGGGGGAAAACAGCCACAGCGTGGCGCTCCAGAGGTCTTTCCCGACTTTGACGCCCAAGGGCCGGGCGCTGGGGATCCACAGGAGGCGCTGGTCCAGGAACGCGGCATAGCCCTGAGCGCCGTCGATCAGACGCCGCTCCGCAAAGTCCAGCTCACCGAGCGCGCGCAGGTAACTGGTATAAGCCTTAGCCAACCGGCCGTACATGCCCTGTTGATCATTGAGGAGCTTCTGCAGCTCTGCCTTGATCCGGCCGCGTTCCGCGGGCGGGATCGAGCCATCTACCTGCGCATCCATGAGCCGTTCTACCCTGGTCGGCACATCCATGGCGGCGCTGCGCTGCTCCTCCAACTGCAGGACGCGTAAGCCCACGCGGGCGATCTCCGCTTGCCGGTCCTTGGTAGCCTGGTGATAACGGCGCGTATCCGGAAGCTTGCGCCGTTGCTCGCGCAGGACCTGCCCGAGCGCCTGGCTGAGGCCCGCGATCTCGATCTTTTTCCGTGCGCCCTTGAAATCCTTTTCGATCTGTTTGGCCTGGGCCTCAATCGCCTTGCGCGCGGCCTGGGTCTGCCCAAGACGGTCCAGCGTGGCTGCCAGCTCTGTGCTCAATGCGGCGTTCTTCTCGATCACGCGGCGGATGGTCGGGTGCTTACCCAAGGCCTCGCGCTCCGCTCGTTCCGCCTCGGTCCGGGCCTCTGCGGCCTCGGTCTTCTGCCGTGCGGCGATGGCATCACGGAGCGCGCTGAGGCGCCCCTCGACCAGCGGCAGCTCGCGCGCAAGCAGCTCGCGCTGCGCCTGCAACAACGCGATGCGGACGTCGTAGCTCAATAGCTCCTGCTCCAGCATCGTGATCTCGCTCATGCGTGCCTGCCGCTGGGCCTGCCGGGCGATCCGTTCGGCCTCTGCGAGCGAAGCCGAGGTCCGCGGGCCCGGCGCTCGTTTCAGATCCTCCTCCACACCACGGAGATCCCGTTGCGCGGCCGTGAGCTCCTCGCGGGCCTTCACCGGTCGATCTCGTTGCTCTTGGAGTTGCTGATCCAGATCGGCAAGCTGGTTCTTTATGGAGCTAAGACGGGTCTCCTCAGTGGCCAACTGCCGTTCCAGCTCGGGGATCGGCGCAGTGTCAAGGTCGGCCTCTGGGGGCCGTTCGGCGGGGGCCTGCGCCAAGAGGGCGCGCAGGCGGCGGGTCTCGCCAGGGGCAGACGCAATCGCCTGTTGATAGGAGGCCGCTCGGGTCTCGAACTCCCGGGCCGTTTCGAGCTGATGTTGCGCGAGCTCGTAGAGATTGAGCAGTCGAGCTTTTAAGTCGTCCGGTAGACCCTTCTTCGCCTGGATGTCGGCAAGTTTGGCCTGCACACCTTCCAAGGTCACGCCTTTTGATCGTGCCGCAAATACTGGCGGCGCGGCCAGGACCCACCCGAGGACTATCAGCCAGCAGATTGGAAGGTTGTCTCGCTTGCGTGCGCTTGCGTACTCAGGGGGCATCACAGTCGCTGGGCGCGGCGGGAGCGGTTTCCATCCGTCCCATCCGGGCGCAAGGCCTCGTAGGTCAACGGGGAGGCATCATTGTATCCGATCATCGCCAAGGTGGGACCCCGGCGCTCGCCGCTCCTGCCCATGAAGTCCGTTTCGACGCGGTATTGGGCAGAGCGGACCCGTCCGGGCGGGACTCTGACGGCCCCGCCCCCAGCACGCCCTAGAACCGCGCGACCCGGTTTGTGTACATCTTACCGAATCACCGGTAATCGTTGCTCACGTGCGCCCCTTCGGATGAGCGAGGAGAGTGTTTTAGCCCTTACCAATGAACGTCTTAACATCAAGGCGAGCCCCTGGCACCCGGGTTGCCCAACACTTTCTATGGGTATATTCACGTGAGGCGGTGACATGTTCAATAGAGATCCTATCGCGGCCACCGAGACAGAGACCTCCAAGCTTAGCCTATTCGGCAGTTTGACGACTGATCTGTTGGTGCTGAGCGGGACGCTTGGGCTGGCCTTTCTTGGAGTGGCCATCACCTATGTCAACAAGGATCTGAGCTACATGTACTGGCTCACGATGGTCCCCGTGTTCGGTGCTCTCTGTTTCGTGGCACAAAGGTCGCGTAGCCGGGGTACCGAGGTGAAATGGTCCAAATTATTTCCTCACCGAGTTACTCCACTGGGGCGGGCTTCTGCTGGCCGTGGTCTTGATTTATATGTTGCTGAACGCCGGCAATATACCGCGCGCCACCACCGGCATGGTGACCCTGCTCCTGTTTGCGCTCGTGACCTTTCTCTATGGAGTACACCTGGATCGGCGATTCTTGGGCGTAGGGATCTTTCTCGGTCTAGCTACGTGGTCATGAGCTACCTGGCGGCGTACATCTGGCTCCTGCTGCTCATCGCCGCGCTCGCGGTGTCCGTTGCGATCTTGCTGGTGAAGCGAGCCTATTCGCAGCAGGCCGCGACCAGTCCGGTGACCCGCGACGTACACGTACCAGGCCCCGAAGGCGTTCCCAGCGGTACGACGCAAGAAATCGGAGGCGTACATTCATGAAGACGATAGCAATCATTCGACGAGCCGTTCTGATATCTGTCGGCAGCACGCTGACTGTGATTGGGGGCTGTGCGGAAGCGCCATCCATGGATCCCGTTTCGCCCGCGGAAATCGCCGTCAATCGGGCCATCGAGGCAAAGGCCGGGGAGTACGCACCGCTCGAGCTGCGTCAGGCGCAGGAAAAGCTCGATGCCGCCAGACAGGCGATAAACGACGAGGAGTACGAGCAGGCCCATCGGTTGGCCGAGGCGGCCCGGGAGGATGCGCGGTTGGCTGAGGTCAAAGCACAATCCGAGACTGCCCGGGAACAGGCACGGGAGATCCAGTCCACAATCGAAACGTTGCGTCAAGAGGCCGAGCAGCGGGACCCCGCTAGGTAACGGACCCGGCGCATCCATCGGAGGCTAAGTCCATGGCACTTCTTACTGACCATATATCTATTCGATCGGGGCGAGTCCTGGCCCTGGGTCTCATTGCCTTGTGCGCCGCCTGTGCCGGTCCCAACCTGGCCTTGCAGCAGGCGCAACAAGACTATGCCGCTGCCCGGCAAGACCCGGAGGTTGCCAAGAACGCCTCGGTGGCGCTGCACGAGGCCGAGCAGGCCCTCCACCAGGCCGAGCAGGCCGACACGGAAGCAGACGTCGAGCACCATGCGTACATCGCACGCAAGCGAGTCGAGACCGCGCGCGCGGAGGCAGAACGGAAGATCTCCGAAGCAAAGGCCGAGCAGCTCCTCAAGGAACGCGAGCAGGTGGTTCTGGAGGCTCGGACCCGTCAGGCGAAAGACGCGACCGCCCGCGCCGAGGTGTTAGCGCAGGAGTTGGCCGCGCTCCAGGCTGAGAAGACCGATCGCGGTTACGTGATCACCCTCGGCGACGTACTATTCGAATATGACAAGGCCAATCTCAAGCCCGGGGCCCAGCAGAACCTGTATCGCTTGGTCACGTTCCTCAAGGAACACCCGGATCAGACCGTAGTGATCGAGGGGCATACCGACAGCAAGGGCTCGGATACCTATAATTTAGACCTCTCGCAACGCCGTGCCCAGGCGGTCCAGGACTTTCTGCTCAGCAATGGGATCGGTCGCGAGCGGATTGCTGTACGCGGTTATGGTGAGGCCTATCCAGTCGCTTCGAACGACACCATGGCCGGCCGCCAGCAAAATCGCCGCGTGGAGATCGTGGTTTCTGAACATCCCCAGCAGGTCGGCCAGCAGGTCGAGGGTTCCCGAGAGCAATAACTTCGCCACA
>JACCXJ010000212.1 GCA_013697045.1 Gammaproteobacteria bacterium
CATGACAAGTGGCAAGGTCTGTCCCATGCGTAAAATGAAAAACCACGGCTTTGCTTTTCAATGTGTTAGGCACGCCGAGCACGTGAAATCGACGGTTTGGAAGGGCCAGTTGCGAAAGTTGGGTTAGGTCTCGCCCTACTCTCCCCTCCCTGTTGAAGAGGCACACCTGGAGATTTTGCCCTTTGTGAATTAGGTGGATTCTCTTTCTCTACTTGCAGCCGGCTCCCACACATCCCACAAAAACGCGCATCCTGTTCTAATTCAGCGCCACATTGTTCGCAAAACATAGTAGACCTTCTCGCGGGTGAAAACATTCTCGTGTGCAATTTCTATTCTCAGCGCGACCAACGCTACCATCATGAGGGCCATAATTCGACGGAGATCGCCTCAGAAGCGTTGAGCCCCGCAAACATTACCATGATCCCAAGGATAATGATGGCCGTCGAGCAAGGTTCCCATGGTCTGCGCTATAGACTTAGCCGCAATGTCCTTGGAGCAGGCTTACTCTTCAACGCCAGGATGCGCAGCGCCAGCGCGCAGGCGGCTGTATTTTTGCCGGGAAAGGTCACGGACGGAGCGCGCGGTATCGGACTTTGGGACTCGTATCGAGCGTAAAGAGCACGCTGGCTTCCCCTTGCACCGTCGCTTTGACACATGCTGTCCAGTTCGAGAGTTCGTCTCTTAGCATTCCTGGTCTCTTGATAGTTTTTGTATGCCGGAAAGCGAGTTCCCTAAAGATTTCACTGGACTAAGGCTGTGCTCTTTCATAACCATTTCGTGCTGAGATCAATGCACGTTCATAACTGTTTTGCACTGAGGCCTGCGTTCTTTCATAACTGTTTCGTGCTAAGGCCAACGCACGTTCATAGCTATTTTGTGCTGAGGCCAATGTGCGTTCGTAACTGTTTTGTGCTGACGTTAGCTTTCGAGAATTACCTAGCGCATTGCCCAGTGCCTGCTGATATCTCCTTTTCGCTTCGACCTGTGCCTGCTGATATCTCCTTTGCGCTTGGGCTTGTGCTTGCTCGTATCTCCTTTGCGCTTCGACCTGTGCCTGCTCGTATCTCCTTTGCGCTTCGGCTTGTACTTGCTCGTATCTCCTTTTGGCATCGGCGCCACGCTGAGCTCTGCGCTGCACCTCTTGATTGGTTTGAACATCCTGAGCTCTTCTTAAATTCGACTCGTCAGGAGGATTTGTGGGCGGTTTGGTAGCCTGTGAGGGCATGGGTGCCTGTGGACCGGTGGATAACGTCCTCGGCGCGCGGTTCTCTACAGGAGGCAAGGGCGCTATCGAAGGAGCCGTCTCTTTGGGGGGTCCCGGCATGTAGACATAGGCCCCGATCGCGGCCAGAAGCACAATGCCCACGAATGAGAGCCCGACCCAACTAAGCGTGTTGGCGCTGTCTTTTGAGCCCGCTGCGCGAAGCGGGAGCGGAGGGACTGCGGTCCGTGGACGCTCTAAGCCGGCTGGACGGATATCGGCTGGTGGCTGGGTCCGTGGTTGCGGGGCTAGCTGAGGCTTTCCTTGGCGACTGACCGCGGCGGTGGTGGAAACCTCATCGTCGCGCGTGCCGCGCGCCGCCGCTGGTTGTGCACTGCGGAATGGAGCGCCACACCCCGCGCAGAAGTGCGCACCTGGCTTAGCTTGTCGTCCACATTGGCTGCAGTTCATGGCTCCTCCCCATGATAGGCGGGAATCTAAGAAGGTTCTTCAGCGAATCGTGACTTTCCCGCCCTGGCGTGCCATGGCGGATAAGATCTGTTGAAAAGAACCGCTGGATCGAGCGCCATGAGCCTTGGGAATTTGTCAAGCACGGGGCTCGCGAGGCGATTCCGGTACGATCGAGGCGTCCATCGTAAGTCATTTTCCTCTACCGATCCGACTTCGTTTGAGGTATTATCCTCCGGAAGTGCGGAGGGAGTCAATGGGCCCACTGCGCAAGGGGCCGGTGTGGCTCTGGTAGCTGTCGCCGGAGTCCGGAAGGCGCAAGGGCCAGGCGGCCCATCGTGGGAGCCTAACGCGGTGGCCCGAACGAGAGGCGGGAGGGGGTCCGAGCAAGCGTAGGGTGCGCTGTGCGCACGCGGAACAAGGGTTATCATCAATGCATGTCACGTTATCGTCGCGCACCGGTTCCCGACGGCAGGTGAGTAACGCGAGCGATGCGGTTCCCTTCGTTCACCGCATCCTGTCATAGCGGGCTGCGACGGAGACGACTTTGAGGCCGAAGGTTTATATTGAAACCTCCATAATCGGCTATCTCACGGCCCGTCCGAGCAACGACATCCGTGCGGCAGCCAACCAGAATGCCACCCTTGAGTGGTGGGACATTCAACGTCCCAAGTTTGACCTGCTCATATCGGAATTCGTCACCGCCGAAGCCAGCCTTGGCGACTCTGAAGCGGCTCAGCGACGGCTCATGGTCATTGCGGAGATCCCGGAGTTGGAGGCTACCGAAGAAGTCCGGGTACTCGGCCAAACACTCATCAGCCAAGGCGCGATCCCGCAAAAGGCTGAAATCGATGCCTATCATGTTGCGATTGCCGCGGTGAATGGCCTGGAGTATCTGCTCACTTGGAACTGTACGCATATCGCCAACGCTATTATGCGGCCAAAGATCGAGGCCATTTGCCGTTCATGCGGCTACGAGCCGCCTATCATTTGCACACCTCAAGAATTAATGGAGAGTTAGACTATGTGGCAAGACCCCATTGTCAAAGAAACGCGGTTATTGCGGGAGCAGTATGCAGACCGTTTTCATTATGATCCCGATGCAATATTTCAGGATATTCTCAAGCGTCAGGCGCAATCTGGCAAAAAACTGGTCAGGTTTCCTCCTCGTAAGCCTCGCACAGAGTCAAATGCCGCCTAACGGGTCGATCAGGTCGCACGGGACGGCAGCAGTTGGCCGGGTGTCGCGGCCGCCCCCTGGGCGATGTCACCCTTCCACCCTCTCCTGGAATCGCGACACGCTGAAGATCGATTTTGTTGAAACCGATGAACGATCAGCGCCCTGATCCCGATGCGTTGCTGAGCCGTATCCAACGACAGGAAGAGAAAAGCCGCCGCGGGCGGCTCAAGGTCTTCTTCGGGGCCGCAGCGGGGGTGGGCAAGACCTATGCTATGTTCGCCGAGGCGCAGGAGCGCCGCGCGGATGGCGAGGATGTCCTCGTCGGCTGGGCCGAGACCCATGGCCGTGCGGAAACCGAGGCCCTGCTCGCGGGGCTCGAACAACTGCCGAGGCGCAGCGTGGAGCACCGCGGGACCCGGCTCCAGGAATTCGACCTCGATGCGGCGCTCGAGCGCCGGCCCTCGTTGATCCTCGTCGATGAGCTCGCCCACACCAACGTAGAAGGGTCGCGCCACCCGAAGCGCTGGCACGACATCGAGGAGTTGCTCGATGCCGGGATCGACGTCTATACCACGCTCAACGTCCAACATCTGGAGAGCCTGAACGACGTGGTCGGCAGGATCACCGGCATCCGCGTGTGGGAAACCGTTCCGGACAAGATGCTGGAAGAAGCCGATGAGGTGGAGCTGGTCGACCTGCCCCCCGATGATCTCTTGCAGCGCTTGAAAGACGGCAAGGTCTATATCCCCCATCAGGCCGAGCGGGCGGTCGAGCATTTCTTCCGCAAAGGCAACCTGATTGCGCTGCGCGAGCTGGCGCTCAGGCGCACGGCCGACCGAGTCGACGCACAGATGCGCCAGTATCGTGACGATTGGTCCATCCGAGACGTCTGGCAGGTCAAGGAGCGCTTGCTCGTATGCATCGGTGCCGATGCGCAGGCCGAGCGCATCGTGCGCGGCGCCCGGCGGCTCGCTCAAACCCTGGGGGCCGAATGGATCGCGGTCTACGTCGAGACCCCCAAACTCCAGCGACTGCCGGAGCAAAGGCGTGCCCGCATCCTGGCGACCCTGCGTCTCGCGGAAGAGCTCGGGGCCGAGACCGTCACGCTCACCGGTCACTACATCGGTGAATCGGTACTTGCCTACGCGAGGGAACGCAACGCGACCAAGATCGTCCTCGGCAAGGCGAGCACGCCCCCCTGGCGACGCTGGCTTTTCGGATCGGCCGTCGAATACATCGTGAGCCACAGCGACGACGTCGATGTCATGTTCATGACGGGCGAGACTGCTGAATCGGAGGTCTTCGCCCGTCATCGCCCCTATTTCCTGCGCACCCGTGAATTCCTAGGCCTCGCCGCCGAGCAAGATACCAAGGCCTGGTACCGTCGCATCGAGCTCCTCTGGGCAACCTTCACGGTGGTCGTCTGCACGGGCGTCTGCGCGCTGATGTTCCCGTATTTCGAGCTCAGCAACCTCATCATGGTGTACCTCCTCGGTGTCGGTTTGGTGGCCCATCGCCATGGCCGAGGACCTTCGATATTGGCCTCGTGATCAGCTTCGACTTCTTCTTCGTGCCGCCGCGCTTCTCGTTTGCCGTCAGCGACACCGAGTACCTCGTCACCTTTGCGGTCATGCTGAGCGTCGCCCTTATCATCAGTAGCTTGGCATCGAGCGTACGGTTGCAGGCGAAGATCGCGAGCCACCGCGAGCGCCGCACGGCCCTGCTGTACGCGATGAGTCGGGACTTGAGCGCCACACGGGGAGAAGAACCCATCCTGCGCGCGGCGATCAAGCATCTCTACGAGGTCTTCGATAGCCCTTGCGTGATCCTGCTCCCCGATGAGCGGGGCAAGATCGCCTTTCCGAACACCAAGAGCCAGTTCGGCTCCCTGCACGGGGCCGATCTGGCCATCGCGCAGTGGGTCCATGACCACGGGACACCGGCCGGTCGCGCCACCGATACCCTGCCGGCGAGCGATACCCTGTATTGGCCGCTCGGCGGCTCCGAGCAGACGCTGGGCGTCATCGCGATATTGCCGACCGACCCGCGACGGGTCTTCGCCCCTGAGCAGCAACGCCTCTTGCAGCTTTTCGCGAACCAGATCGGGCTCTGCCTGGAACGCGTGCGATTGGCGGCGCAGGCTCAAGACAGCCTGCTTCGCGTCGAGGCCGAGAGGCTGCGGAACACCTTGTTGAGCGCCATCTCCCATGATCTGCGCACGCCGCTCGCGGCCATCGTGGGTGCTGCGGGCGCGCTCAGCAGCGACACCTGGCAACTGGATGAGGCGGCCCGCAAGGAGCTCGCAGAGACTATCAAGGACGAGGCCGCCTATATGAGCCGGCTGGTCAACAAGGTGCTCGAGATGGCGAGGTTGGAATCCGGCACTATCGCGCTCAATCGCGAGTGGCAAACCCTGGAGGAGCTGGTCGGCGCGGCCCTGAACGAGCTTGGCAGCCAGTTAATTCATCACCCGGTCGTCAGCCGGGTACCGGCCGATCTCGCGCTCATCTTCGTCGATGGGCTCATGATTCAAAGCGTCTTGGTGAATCTCTTGGAGAATGCGGTCAAGTACACGCCGTCGGGTGGTGGCATCGAGATCACTGCAGAGGAAGAGACAGCGGGCGTCATCGTCTCCGTTGCCGACAGCGGCCCAGGGCTCGCGTCGGGAGAAGAGAAGCGGGTATTCGATAAATTTTATCGCACCCAACGAGAAAGCGGGAACCTGGGCGTGGGGCTGGGACTGGCCATCTGCCGCGCCATCGTGGATGCCCATGGCGGCCGGATCTGGGTCGAGCACGGACCGACAGGGGGGGCGGTGTTTCGACTTCTCATCCCGAGACATGCGTCGCCACCGCGTGTCGGGGTGGAAGACGACACGGAAACCGCGGCGTATGGCTAGCCACATTTAGATTTATGTGGCCGACGATCGTCGTGGTCGAGGATGAGGCGCCGATGCGCCGCCTGCTCAAGACCGTGCTGGCGGCACAAGGCTACCTCGTCTTTCAGGCCGAGAGCGGCCGGCGTGGCCAGATCGAGACCGGCACGCGCAAGCCCGACCTCGTGATCCTCGACTTGGGATTGCCGGACCTCGACGGTATCGAGGTCATCCGGCAACTGCGCGCGTGGTCCCGCGTCCCGATCATCGTTCTATCCGCACGCCACCAGGAAGCGCAGAAGGTTGCCGCCCTCGACGCCGGTGCGGATGATTACCTCACAAAACCCTTCGGGGCTGCGGAGCTGCTTGCGCGGGTACGCGTCTCTTTGCGCCATGCAGCCATGGTCCCGGCGAACGACGGGCAGAGCGATTTTTCCGTGGGGCACTTGAAGGTCGATTTATTGGGCCGCAGGGTCTCGATCCGAGGCCAGGAAGTCCATCTGACCCCGATCGAGTATCGCCTGCTGTCGGTGCTCGTCAAGCACGCCGGCAACACGCTCACGCACCGGCAACTGATGCACGACGTCTGGGGTAGCGCGCGCGCCGATCAAGGTCATTACTTGCGCATCTACAAGCGGCAGTTGCGCCACAAGCTCGAAGAGGAGCCGGCCCGGCCGCGCTTTTTGCTCACAGAGGTGGGCGTCGGTTATCGACTCGCGGCGGAATAGGCCTTGAGAAACCAGCTTTGTGCCGCTCGTCGGCCAAGCGCGTAAGGCGGACCCACCGGATGACCCAGACGGCGCACATCGATCTGAAGGACGGCCGACGCCTCGATTTCGCCATACGAACATCGTGCAAGAGTCGCTCGGTGCGCTTGAAGCTCGATGCCCGCGAGGGTCTCATGGTGACGGCGCCGATTGGCGTCCCCGTCGCGCGCGTTGTCGAGCTGGTCGCCGGCCGATCCGACTGGATCACGGAGCGCCTCAGGCGGTTCGACGAAGTGGGCCATCGACTGACTGCGGCCGAGGCCGTGCGGCCGCACGCTATCGACCTGCCGGCGCTCTGCGAGTCATGGCCCGTGGAGTATCGGGAAACGCGCGCCAGGACCGTGGTGGCCCGAACGGACCGTTCCGGCCGCATTGTGGTTTCCGGCGCGGTCGAGGATGCGAGAGCCTGTCAGGCTGCACTGCGGCGTTGGCTGGCTCGCCGCGCGAAACGAACGCTCCTGCCATGGCTCGAAAGCGTCTCCGAGGAAACCGGCCTGCGTTTCTCCGACATGGGGTTGAAGAATCAGCGTACACGGCTGGGCAGTTGCACGGCGGATGGACGAATCTCCCTCAACTGCAAGCTGCTTTTTCTACCGCGAGAACTGGTGCGCTACGTGCTCATACACGAGCTTTGCCATACCCTGGTGCATAATCATTCGAGTCGTTTCTGGGCGATGGTCCGCCGGTACGAACCCAAGACCGACGCCCTGCGCGGCAGGATGCGCGAAGGGTGGAGATCGGTACCCGTTTGGGCACAACGGGTGTGAACCGAGGGGCAGGGTGTTTCGGTGTCGCGATTGTCGCGCGATGCCTCACCTTCCTCGACACACCGTATCGAGCATCATCCACGATACGTTGCGCGCCGCGCAAGTCCTCGAGGAGATCGATGCGCTCGGCGTCCAGCTCACCATGGATGATTTTTGACAACCGGCTATTCGAGCTTGCGTTATCTCAAGCGCTTCCCGCTCGACCGCATCAAGATCGACCAGACCTTCGTGCGCGACGTCCCGGACGATCCCGACGATGTCGTCATCGTCCAGGCGATCGTGGCGATAACGCACCGGTTGGCCCAGGGTCGTAGCCAAGGGAGTGGAGACGCCTGAGCAGCGTGCGTGCGTTCCTAGAGGACTGTGGATGCGACGAGTCCGCTCGGCCCGCCGCTCCCGGCGGACCATTTCCCCACCCTGGGGGATTGGTCACCGAGCGCGCGTGCGGCGCACCGCCTTCGAGGATCCGTCGCGTATCGGCGACGCTTGTATCAAATAAATGCGTTGAATCCGCTTGGCGGCGAGCCTAGCAGTCTGGCGGACACTCCGTTGGAGCCTGATCGTTTCGCGCATGTTCCACCGAGTAGACGTATGTTTTTTGGAGGATCCCGCTTTCATTAAAAACCAACATAACCGTCGATTCCTTGAGAAGGGGAGTTGTGCTGTTATATTCTGCATTCACCCCTGCAGCTATATTGATCTTCAAAGGATTGGCACCGGACACGGTATTCGTATCGAAACGAAGCGTATAGTCATAATCCGTAGACGTTGTTTGGTTTAGAATCATGACGACGATTTGATCCCGAGCTTTGGATCCGAATGCTTTGACTTCGGGTATATCCGCGTTGCTGGCGTCCAAATCGGTTCCCGCAGCGTATTCTCCACGGAAGTTGTTTGCCATCAATTGGAAGTGGTAATACGTAGAAAGCTTTCTGCCATCATTCTTGATGTACCCAAGATTGTCCCCTTCTTTCACGCTCCAGAACGTTATGCCTACTAGCCCGTTTTTCATTCCGACGCTCATGGCCTCTGCCCAGAACTGTCCGGCTAGAAAGCTGGTCGCTCCAACTGCCCCCCATTCATCCAACCCTGGGTTTGCTGGGTCTGGATCTAGCGGGTTCTTAAACGTTATATTCATTTCGGTTACAGCCATCTTGAGAGCTGACTTGCCCGTTCTGTTATGCCCGGTAATGTCATTGCAAGCCTCCACTCTTCCTTTGAGCAGATCGAGCTTTTCTTGAAACCCACCTGCGGGTTCCGCGATGACTTCCTGTCGATTATACCCGTCATCGCCGTCGAATCGATAACGATGGAAGTTGAGGATGTCGACATAATAAAGAGGGCCGCCCTCTCGTGGTTGGCCAGGTAAAGGTCCCGTGATATCGTCACAACCGGTAGGACATTCCGTGAGAGCATTCATGAAGTTTTCATCATACTCAGACAAGTCTGGACCAGTGACGATGATCCTGGGGTCTACATGCTTCATCGCTTGGGAAATCCTTCTGAAGTAATCTGCGGTTTGCTGTGTCTGAAGGCTACCCTGATTGAGTTGTCTTTGTCAGGTTCGTTGCCGATAGACCAATACCTTACGTTTTTCCGATGCGTCTTATTGATATACCTGACAAGCCCCGCGGCCCGCCTCACGACCGCCGGGTTGGTAATTGCTGTTCCATCACCGACTGGAACTTGGAGGACTGGCTCAATGCCATTGGCGCGCATGTTATCGACCATGGTCAGATACTGGGCCGGGCTCGCGGTATCATCGAAATATCGGTCGACGCCTTTGCCGCCGTAACGCATCAGCTGGACGCCGCTCGCTTGCACCTCTCCTCCCGGCACACAAGCGCCGCCCTGGAGTTGGCCGCCCGAGGCGTAGGACGCCCCGCAGAGCAGCTCCTCGAGATCGCCCCCATAGGGGTTGGCTCCGATTTGTATTGGCAGCCAAGCGTTCTGGCCGAAAAACAGAGGCGAGATTGGCGGGCCAACCCGTCGAGCCGCTCGGGTGGGTAAACGTGCGGGTTTTCGCGGGCGGGCGGTAGCGTTTGGCGAGCCGCTGCTCGAGGTCGAGCTCGCGACCAAGTTAGTGGGAGCGGCCGGCCCGGCTACCGCATCAGAGAAAAATGCAGCCCAAAAAAGACCCGCTGAAATGGAGCATGCTCCATAGATGGTGGACAATAACGTCATTTTGCGTACCTCCGGCTCTGTAGAAGTATGAAAGCAAAGCGAAAAATCTCGCCAGTGAGTCATTCCTGACCCTTCCCATATGCCGCGAGAAACCCGCCACTCCCACACCGGCCACCTGCACGGCGACCGCCTCTTCTTCACGAAAGCGAGTCGCATACCTTTTGCGCAGGCTAGGTAAGCAAGCCCAATTTCTGTAGTATAGGACATCCAACGCGGTTTGCAAGAGCAACGTGAGCTTGCAATGGAGAATGCTCTGGTCGGACGGGCTGGACGGCGATTTGGCGATCTGAAAGGCGTCCGGCGTCGAGTAGCGCTCAGTCGGGGCGGCCCCGGCGGTCGGCGGGGGCTCAAGGGAGATCAAGGGGGGCTCAAGGGTGAGTCTTTGGGGGTGGTGTCCGGTGCCTCGACACGAGTCCGCCTGTGCCAGTCGAGGTGTGACGATCGGCAGCAACAGGAGGGGACCGCGCCTACCGGGGGCTCACCCGCTGGTCGAGCTCAAACTTGGGTGCGGGCTCGCTCAATGGTGCCCGCAGTCTTGGGGTTTTTCCGGACTTAGTGTCCCACCGCACCGGTCTCGGTCAGGTGTAACGGCTTGCCGCTATGTCTAAAAGGAAACGCTTATCTCGACGCGTGTCTGGGCATTGTCTGGGCCCTTAAGCGCGCCTGTGGCCCCGCTAGCTAGGGGCTGCCCCAGAGTTCCTGCAGCCGCTTGGCCCGGCCGCAGCTGTATGTATAGAACTTGTAGCGCACCGGGTTCTTCCGGTAGTAATCCTGGTGGTATTCCTCGGCCGGGTAGAAGGCCCCCGCCGCCACGATCTCCGTCACGATCGGCGCCTTGAAGCGCCCGGATTCGGAGAAGGCCAGCTTGGATGCGTCGGCGAGCCGTTTCTCCTCATCGTCGTGGTAGAAGATGGCCGAGCGATACTGGTTGCCGTGGTCGCAGAACTGGGCGTTCGGGGTCAGCGGATCGATGTTGTGCCAGAAGACCTCCAGGAGTTGCCCGTACTTCACCCGTGAGGGGTCATAGCGGACCTCGATGGCCTCGGCATGCCCGGTGCCCCCGTCCGAGACGTCCTGGTAGGTCGGGCTGACCGCCTTACCGCCGGTATAGCCCGAGGTCACCGATACCACCCCGGGGACCTTTTCGAACGCCTCCTCCATGCACCAGAAACAGCCCCCCGCGAAGGTCGCCAGCGACTCGGGGGCGCCCAGCACGGGCTGCCCGGCGAATGCGAAGGCGAGGGCCCACGACATTATCCAAGGCCTGGAATTCTTGGCTCTCATGTCTGTCACCGACCGCAATGGATACTCACGTGCTAAATGTAGAAGAAGACCACTCCAGTCCTTGTAGGATGGGTAGAGCGGAGCGAAACCCATCATTCCCCACGCGAACAGACACCATCATTCCATCCCCACCGAATCCATGTCCTGCAACCCTCCACCCGCCCAATCGCTGGGATACAACCCCAACCTCACGAAACGGTGAAACGAAGAAAATGGCCAATCCGCCACCGCCATGACATAACCATGCTTGACCGGGTTGTAATGGATGTAATCCACATGACGCTGGTAATCCACTTCTTCCCGTATCGCATGCTCCCAGAACCGCCGTTGCCATATACCCCGTTCTCTTTTCTTCAAGCGGCTTTGGGAATGGCGTTCAGCCTTGGGCAATTGGCGCGAAAAAGCCGCCTTGATTTGCCGCCAACGCATGGAGAAATCGTCGTCTCCCTCGGGCAACGTCCAGATACAATGCAAGTGGTCAGGCAATATCACGACAGCATCCATTGTAAATGGGTGGGCTTGCTTGACCTCGCGGAAAGCGGCTCGTAATGCTTGAACATTTTCGGTCAACAGCCGAATCCGGCGCTCCGCCAATGACGCGGTGAAAAAATAGCAACCTCCTTTCAGTCGGTAACGCCGGTATGCCGTCATATTTCGCAATTACCCGGTAAACCATGTTTTCCATCTCCCACCATTACACCGTCGGATGGGAAGAGGCGATAGCGATAGCCGAAACCCATCATGTACGCCGCCACCCATTGATGGGTTTCGCTTCGCTCTACCCATCCTACGCGGGCTGAAGTTAGCCGTCATCACGACGTGTGCCTCTCTATTACAACCCTCATGACCATTTCGAAGAGCTCTTGGGCGTTGTTCGTGCAGCCCTGCCCTCCGTGCTCGCGGGTTTCTCGCTTGTGTTCGGGCGCGTTGGACGAGGCATAGAAGAACAGTGGCGTAGAGTCGCGTTTTTCCTTTCGCAGTCGGTCGAGCAGAACGTACCCCTCGCGAGGTCCCTCACGACGTCCCATAGCCGAGATGATCGCTGCGTATTTCGACTGTGACAACCTTTCGAACGCCTCGTCGGTGGACAGCGCCAACGTGAAGCGCAGGCCCACACCCTCGAAGGCCTGTCGCTCGTAGGCGTTGTTTTCAGGGCGATCGTCAACCCAGAGAATGTGGTTCCGCCATCCATCGCTACTCGCAGTGGTAACCGGACCGGCAGCACGCACAACCTCAACAATCTTGTGCCAGTTCGGCCTCGGACGTTGGTGAGTCGCTCTTGGCGGTTGCGGCGGTGAGCGAGGCCACGACAGCCATCTGCATCTTCACGTAGTTATCCTCGTTTTTGAAATCGCTTGGGGCGAAGAGCTTGCCGTTATGCTTGCTTACGAGCCATGCAAATACAATGAGAACGAGGATAGGGAAGAGAATGAGGAAGTAGATAAGCGGAAGTCGTTCGGTCGCGGTGAACGACCCTGCAAAAGCGGTGACCAAGGAGGCGAACCCGTAAACCAGCACAATGAATAGTGCGATGATCCCGAGAGGATTCCGGGCTAGCGACTTAGCGGTCTCTCCGAAGCTCTTCGTTTGGTCGTTCATGGGCAGTCCCCTATCGGCGACTAACCCTTAAATAGCTCCGGTTGGCGATCAGCGCGCCGAGCCGAGTTGCCGCAGCACGTGCCACAGCGAGCGGACATCCGACCAGGATTCCGGCAAGACCAGGGTGATGGCGATCTGCTCGAGCGCGGCGAGCACACAGAGGGGCGTCGCCAGCCGGAAGGGCCAGGTCGGCCCCCCCGCGAACATGACGAGCGCCGCGCCCCCGGCGGCCGCGGCGGCGAGCTTCACCGCCCACGTGTGGTAGCTCGTGAGCGACCGGAACTTCAGGAGCCCGACGAGCGCCGGCACGCAGTAACTCGCGATCACGAGCGTGACGAACGGGGCCTCCTGGCGCAGCAGCTCGGGCCACAACCACCACGCCGAGATGGGCATGGTCATATAAATGACCACGTCGGCCGCGGTGTCCAGCATCGATCCGAGCTCGGACTCCTGGTGAAACCAGCGCGCCAGGAATCCATCGAGGGCATCGCTCACGAACGACAGCAGCAAGACGGCGACATAGGCCCGCGGATAGCCGTGCCAGGCGAGGCCCAGGAGCAAGGGCGCCGCGATGAAGCGGAAACAGCTCAGGAGATTGGGCAGGTTCGTGATGCCGGTCAATCCAGCCATGGCGCACGCCCCAGAGGTTGTGAAAAAACCTACTGCGCTCCGGGGTCGCGCCGGCGGGACGACCCCAGGAGCCCCTCGACGACCCCCTCGGTCCGATTTTTCAGCGTTTTCAACCACCGCCGCGCCCAAGTGAACTCGATCCCGAGGATCCCGAGACCCACCGGGATCACGATGAACGCGGGGCCGGGCAACACGATCATGGCGACCCCGACCAACAGCACGGTGAGCCCCAAAAACCCGATGACCAAGCGGCGGGCCAGCTTGTAACTCATCTGCATCGCCGAGCGCATGATCAGCGCACCCTGCGTCTCTGCCGGGCTCGAACCGTCTTGGCGCCCTCGACCGGGCGTTCAGCCGCGGACACACCGGTGTCGAGGGCGAACGACGCATACAGGGCCGCATGGTCCGAGAGCCTGCGCCACGGGTTCCCGCTCAAGCACCGGCAGGCCGTAGGCCGGGCCCCGCGATAGAAGATGCGGTCGACCGGCAGGAGCGGGAGCCATACCGGGTAGGTCTTGGCGGGGCGCCGTGTGAGGGTCACGAACACATCCGACAATCCGAAATCATCGTGCACCTGGCGCCCCGCCTGGCCGGTCCAGTCGTTGAAATCCCCGGCGATGATGAGCGGCGCATCGTTCGGCACGTGCGAGCGGATGCGCTCGCACAGGACCCCGAGTTGCCGCCGCTGCTCGACCGCGCTCAGACCGAAATGAACGCAAACGACATGAACCGGCCCCTGGGCCTTGGGGTGCTCTATCACGCCGTGCAGCACGCTGCGGCTCGCGAGCCGATTGCCCGAGACGTTGATGTTCTCCCAGGACACGATGGGGTGCTTGCTCAGGATGGCATTGCCGTGGTGACCGGCGTCGTAGATGGCATTCTTGCCGTAGGCCTGGTGGGGCCAGATCCCGCCCGCCAGGAACTGGAGCTGGGGGATGTCGGGCCAGTCGTCGATGAAACGCTCGCGGTAGGCGTGCTCACCCTGGATCTCCTGTAAAAAAATCAGGTCCGCCTCGGTCTGGACCATCGCTTTGCGCATCGAGTGCAGGACGAATCGGGTATTGCCGGCGCTGAAGCCCTTGTGGATGTTATAGGTCATCACGCGCAGATCGAAGGTCTCGGTGCTTGGTTCGCTCATCGTACCCGGCGTTCGGTTTCCGATCGACCCGGCCCTGGCACGCCCCGGCTCACCCCGAACCCAACCGCGCCCAGAGGGTCGGCACCCAGACCGAAACGAGCAGCACGAGGAGCCACGCCTCGCAGCGGATGATGCGTGCATACCGCGCGACCTCGGGCGCTTCCGCCCCCGACATGAATACCCGACTCATGCTCATGTCGAGCGGCAGGACGAAGGCGACCAGGGTGGCCAGGGCCGGCGCGACCGCACCCGGCACCACGCCGCTCGGGTCCAAGAGCGCGAACGGGGCGAGCGCGACCAGGGACACGGTCGCGATCGCGAGCAGGCTGCGCAGCGGGCCCATCCACACGAAAAACCGCGCGACCGTCGTCACATCCACAGGCCATCCGCGTCCGGACGTACCCCCCGAAGGAAGATAAGATTTTCGTGGCTCGGCGCTCATGCCTCGGCCTGGACCCGTTTCACCACCGCGCGCGTGAGCTCGGCGGTCGTGGCCCTACCGCCGAGATCGCGGGTCCTGATCCGGTCTTCGTCGAGCGTGAGGAACACCGCGCGCCGCACCCGCTCGGCCGGTCCGGTGAGTCCGATGTAGTCGAGCATCATGGCCCCCGCCATGATCACGGCCGTGGGGTTGGCGATCCCCTGTCCGGCGATGTCGGGGGCCGAGCCGTGCACGGCCTCGAAGATCGCGGCGTTCGCACCGATGTTCGCGCCCGGGGTGGTGCCGAGACCCCCGACCAGCCCGGCGATCTCGTCGGAGAGGATGTCTCCGAACATATTGGTGGTCAGGATCACGTCGAACTGTTGCGGGTCGATGACGAGCTGCATGGCGCAGTTGTCCACGATGCGCTCTTCGATCTGCAGCCGGCCCTGGTATTCGCGCCCGATATCGAGCGCCGTCTCGAGGAACAGGCCGGTGAGCTTCTTGAGGATATTGGCCTTGTGGACCACGGTGACCTTCTTGCGCCCATGGCGCAACGCGTATTCGAAGGCGAAGCGCGCGATCCGTCTGCAACCGAAACGGGTGATGATACCGGAGGCCTCCGCCACGGCCCTGGGGTCGTCGTCGATGGGGATGAAGTGCTCGACGCCGACGTAAAGCCCCTCGGTATTCTCCCGCACCAAGACCAGATCGACGTCCTCGTAGCGTCCGCCGCGGAACAGGCTCCTGCCCGGCCGCACATTGGCGAACAGCGTGAAAGTCTTGCGCAACGCCACGTTGACGGAACGATACCCGCCACCGACGGGGGTCGTCAGGGGGCCTTTGAGCGCCAGGCGGGTGCGCCGGATGCTCGCGATGGTGGCCTCGGGCAACGGATCGCCGGTCTTGGCCAGGCCCTCCATGCCGGCGAGCTGCACGTCCCATTCAAAGCGGCCGCCGGCGGCCTCCAGGACCTCGACGGCCGCCGTAACGATCTCCGGCCCGATACCATCCCCATCGATCAAGGTCGCCGGGATCGCGGTCGCCGGTAGGGTCGTCGTCATCGTTGGGAAGCGTCCGGTTGTGGGCTATGGACGGGCGACGGCGGCTCGCCCCCGCTCCGCATGGTTGATTGCGCTCCCTCGCTCGCAGGCATTGTAATCCCCCGCAGGTATTGTAATCGAAGTTGCCCGTGGGGTGCCGAGCCGACTCATGTCCCCAAGCTGCTCGTTCGCGGGGAGACGGGCGCCGGGCTCCAGTCTCCCCTGGCGAAAAGAGGGAGTCAGAAAGAACTTTACTTCGTTCTCTTGGCCTCCAGCGCCATATTTTTGACATCCGACCCGGCGGGTGTTTAACTTGAGAGGAGAGATGCAAGCGCCCATGTATCACCACCACGCCTTGATCGTCGATAACGATGCGGGAAACCGACAGCGCGTCAGGACCATTCTCGAGTTCCTCGAGTTCCCGGAGATCGCGAGCTGCGACACGGCCCAGTTTCAGGAGGCGCTGGCGGAGATGCCGACTTGCGACCTCGTCCTTCTGGGTGATGGCGGCCTGCCGGCGGTTCGGAAGGAGCTCGTGAAACAGCTTCAAGGACAGCACCCGAACATCGGGGTGCTGTTGATCCTCGACCCCAGGACGCCGCGCCCGCCGAGCGAGGCCGGCATCGCCACCGTGTGGCTCCCCTTGCGCCACGACGACCTGACGGCGGCCCTCGGCAGGATCGAGCGGCACCGATCATTGCGCCAGGGCAACGGCACGAGACCGGTCGAGCTGTTTCGCAGCCTGGTCGGGAACAGCCCTGCCATCAAGCGCATCACCAAGATGATCGGCATGGTGGCCGGCACCGACGCCAATGTCCTCATCACCGGCGAGTCCGGGACCGGAAAAGAGGTGGTGGCGCGACACGTCCACTACCATTCCAAGCGCCGCAACCGCCCGTTCGTCCCGGTCAACTGCGGAGCCATCCCCTCGGAGCTCCTGGAGTCCGAGCTGTTCGGGCACGAAAAGGGCGCCTTCACCGGCGCCATCACGATGCGCCAGGGGCGCTTCGAGCTGGCCGAAGGCGGCACGATCTTCCTGGACGAGATCGGGGATATGAGCCTCACGATGCAGGTCAAGCTCAACCGCGTCCTCCAGGATCGCACCTTCGAACGCGTGGGCAGCAACAAGAGCCTCACGGCCGATGTGCGCATCGTCGCGGCGACCAACGTCAACCTGGAGGATGCCATCGCCCGGGGGGCGTTCCGCGAGGACCTCTACTATCGCATGAATGTCTTCCCCATCGAGATGCCCCCCCTGCGCGAACGGACCGAGGATCTGCCCCTGCTCATCGAAGAGCTGATCGCGCGTGGCGAGAGGGCCGAGGCCGCATCCGTCTGACCCCGCGCTGTCATGCGTCGCTGGTGCGCTACCCCTGGCCCGGCAATGTGCGCGAGCTCGCGAACCTCGTGGAACGCCTGGCCATCCTGTGCCCGAACGGCCTCGTGGACCTGCCCGATCTGCCGATCAAGTACCAGGCTGCCGATCTGATGGGATCGGACTTCCCACCCGTTACGGCAGACGTGGCGGCCGGGGTGTCCGAGCGCGACCTAGGTTTGGGCCTCACGCGCCTGCCCCGCACCGGGCTGAACCTCAAAGAACATCTGGACAGCCTCGAATACTCGCTCATCATCCAGGCCCTGGACGACTCCGATTGGGTCGTCGCGCACGCGGCCCAGCGCCTCAGGATGGGGCGCACCACACTGGTGGAAAAGATGCGCAAGCTCGATATTCAGCGCGCCGAGGACCCGCCGAGGGCCTGAACGGCGCCCCTCGTCGAACCCGCCCCGTGCAACCGATCTTCGTCCTCCGCCATGCCGACGGTGCCGGGCCGGGCTATCTCGCCGAGTTCCTGGCGTTGCGCCGCGTGCCGCTGGAGCTGTTCCGGCTCGATCAGAACGAGACGATGCCCGCGACGCTCTCGCACGCCTCCGGGCTCGTGGTCATGGGTGGGCCGCGCCCTGGAGAAGGAAGACACAGTGCGTCCGCGGCCGCGGGGTCCCCGACGTTCGAACGCGAATGCGAACTGGTCGTCGAGGCCAGTGATCGAGGCCTCCCCGTCATCGGCCACGGGTTCGGGGCGGAGATCGTGTGCCTAGCCCTGGGGGGCAGTGTGGCGACCGATCCGAACCACGAGATCGGCTGGTTTCCGGTGCAGGCGGCGGGCCGGGACCGTCGCGAAACGCTGGTGGCAGGGCCTCCCGGCCGATACCGAGTTATTCCACTGGCGCGACACGACACTGTCCCGCCCCACCGCTGCGGACGCCTTGCTACAACGCGATCAAGGCTTCGTCATGGACAAGGTCCTGGCCCTCCAATGCCACCTACAGGTCACACCCAAGATGGTCACCGACTGGGTGGCACGCTATCATGAGGCGCTCCGTCCTGCCGATGGTCCATCGGGCCGAGTGCAGACGGAGACCGAGATCACACGCGCCCTACCGCAGCGGGTCCGCGCGCTGCGGCGCATAGCCGACCTTGTTTATACCCGCTGGCTGGAGGGTTTCGGCGAGCGGCCGGACAGAAAATAACCTGTCGGCGACGTTCCCCGTGCGACGCGACGGCGATGCCCCCGTATGGGCATTCGATAAAGACGGCAAGTCCGATGATCATCATCCTGCACCCCGACGCCAACAAGAACGACCAGGAATACCAGCGGCTCATGGAGCATCTCGCGGCGCTGCCCGCGGTCCGGCCGCGCACCCACATCGAGGTCGGCGCCAAGCAGACCCTGACCGAGATCTATCTCATCGGCGACACCTCGTCCCTGGACAGTAAGGAGATCGAAGGCTTCGAGATCGTGGAACGCGTGGTGCGGATCTCTCAGGAGTATCGGGTCCTCGGCCGGCACAAGGGCGACACGCGGCCGAGCCACTTCGAGTACAACGGCGTGCGTTTCGGGCAGGACAGCTTACAGATCTTCGCCGGCCTGTGCGCGGTGGATACACGCGAGCACGTCGAGGCCATGCTGCGTGCCTTAAGAGACCACGGCCAGGTATGCACGCGCATGGGCGCGTACAAGCCCAGGACCAACCCCTATTCCTTCCAGGGCCATGGCAAGGACTGCCTCCCGTACGTGTTCGAGTCGGCAGGGAAATACGGCATCCGCGTGATCGCGATGGAGATCGTGCACGATACCAACATCGAGGAGATCGCGGAGGCCCTGCGCCGGTCGGGCGATCCCACCGGCGTGATGCTGCAGATCGGGACGCGCAATACCCAGAACTTCGAGCTCCTGAAATGCGCCGGGCGCCAGAGACGCTTTCCGGTCCTGATGAAGCGCGGCTTCGGGATCACGCTCGAAGAGTCCCTGAACGCCGCCGAATACCTGGCCAGCGAGGGCAACCGCAACGTGGTTTTCTGCCTGCGCGGCGTCAAGACCAATATGGGAGACCCGCACCGCAACCTCGTGGACTTCGCCCACATCGCGGCCGTGAAGCGCCTGACACGCATGCCGGTGTGCATCGATCCTTCCCACGCGGTCGGATCGCGGGGCCGCGCACCGGATGGGATCCTGGACGTGTTGCACGCGACGGCCCAGGGGATCATCGCCGGTGCCAATATGGTGCTGGCGGACTTCCACCCCCACCCCGCCAAGGCGCTGGTGGACGGTCCGCAGGCCCTGACGATCGAGGAGCTGGGACCGTTTCTCGAAGACGTTGCCATCGCGCGCGAGGCGTATGAGAAGCGGCGGCGTCTTTATGAGCGCGCCGCGACGGAGGCGGGGCTGCGGAACGCTGTTTGATGAGGGTTGCCTCGGCGGGTTACGGCGCGGATAGCGCACCTATACTGGCCACGGTTACAAATCGCCTCCTTAAATCCCCTCTCCCTCCGGGAGAGTCCATGTAGGGCGGGTTAGACGCGCCGTTTGCGCCATAACCCGCCGGAACGCACCCAAGAGGAACTTCCGGTGCCGGACTCATGCAAGGCGTTCCGGAAGGCGGGTTACGCGATACCGCCGCTAACCCGCCCTCATAGGTAGGATCTTATAAGTACATGATATATAGACATAACTAATTAACGGAACTTTTGGCGCTCCACCCGATCTGATCAACTTTATCGGCAAACAAAGTAAATCGGGAGGATCGGATGGA
>JACCXJ010000218.1 GCA_013697045.1 Gammaproteobacteria bacterium
CGGGTAGGCGGGGATGCGCGCGGCCACATGTTTATGTAGTTCCACAGCGGTCAGGGGCTTCCTGGCCAGTTGCCGTGCCATCAGTGCTTGCGCGTAGGCATCATCGTCCCCCCACCAATACCGGGGATCCTGCGTGGACCCGTACCGAAACGCTCGCCCCAGAGCCACCGCGCCTGCCAGGAGCGCCATGATATCCTCCTCGCTAAGGGCGTAGCGGCTTCGCAGCCGCACGCCGATCTGGCGGGCCGAGAGCGGATCGGGGGCTTTTTCGAGCACCTCTCTCACCGCTACAGCCACCTCGGAGTCGGGACCTAGCTCTGCGATCACGGCGAGATGGGACCCTGGTCCTGGCGGGTTTCGATTCCGAACGCGCAGACGATTCAAAGCGGCTTTTCTAAGGCGTGGTGATGCCTGAAGGTGTGAATACGATCACAGACCACGATGCAGACGTCAATGAGCGGGGAGACCCGCTTGCATGCACCTGAGCACACCTGCCGGTCCTGGGGTCCCGGGGGCTGCCGGGGCCCCGCCGAGACGGTTTCGGCGATGCCTTGGAGCGCGCGTCACGCGTCCGTCGCTCCCAACGCGCCCTCGTCAGGCGAATAGAGCGGCAGATCCTTTGCCGGCGCCCCGCTCCTGAAGCCGAAATACCGGCGCCGCCTCACCAGGCGCGGGGAGCCGCTGATCCACAAGCTGGCGGGGACCCGACGCAGGTCCGCCGGCGCTGCCCGAGCCGTGACGGTCCGGTCCCGAATGGGACTCCGCCGGCCGGAAACCCACGGCCCCGCCTCCCCCAGTGCCGAGTTTCATCGCGTTTTTGCAGTCCTGACGGCGCCCGTCGATCGCGACAAAGGTACGACCGGCCAGTGAGCATCATCGAAATCCAAGGATACGCCCAGCATAGTTGACAGCTCGTGTCAAGCACCCGCGCTCTCGGCCGTGAGGACCATCAAACATCCCGAGACGACCGACCACGTGAGAAGCACCTGCGCTTGCAATGCCACTGTCAGTGACTACCATGACTTTGACGATGAAAATCGTCGCCTGAACAATATAAGGAGGATCGCGCTTTCTGACGTTGGGGCGGCCCAGCCGAGGTCAAGGAGTTACGGCGAGCACCATAATCGAGAAATCGGAACGACCGATACCGGAGATAACGGCGTCCCGACTCGATACTGTCGTGACCGTTCGACCATGCGCAGGATTGCGTCACACGGGCTTGAAGCAGATCCAGGATAACTTCTGACCTGCCAGAAAGAAAGGAGGAGACTGATGCGTTCCAAAGCAAGCAATCGCACATCCAGAGGAATTCCCAGAAGGGTACACGTTATCGCGGCAACCCTGGCCTTGACCGGGGCTTCGTTCTATGAACAGGCCTACGCCTATAACATTGATCTACGGTTTCCACACCTAGGGGGCTACAAGATCTCGTCGCCTCAGAATTACGGCGATTCGGCCATCCAGAGTCAGCTAGCCAGGCTGGATTTCGTGATCCTCGACTTCTATTTCAATTGGGGGGGTGGTGGAGCCGCGATGAATAAGGCGGTCGACGACATCAAGGTCAAGAACCCCAACATCGTGATCGTGGATTATTGCATACCCGGCCAGGTACACAGCACATCTACGGGGCAGAAGCCGCTCAGAGACAAGTTGGAGGCGCAAAAGTGGTATCTGTATCAGTCCGGCGCCGGCGGGTCAAAGGTGCTCGACGGAACGTTTTTGACCCCCAACCACACGGACTTCGTCCCCACGGACGCCAACGGAAAACGCTGGAACACCTGGTTCGCCGACTATCACTTCGACCAGGTCTGGAAATATATCAACAAGCTCGACGGGACCTTCACCGACAACTTTTTCTGGAAGCCGGCAGTGAACGGCGACTGGAATCGCGATGGGACGAGCGACAGCCAGAACAATAGTACGGTGGGACAATGGTGGCGCGACGGCATGATCCGCCATGCGAACCAGATAAAAACACGCATGCCAGGCAAGCTGGTGACAGGGAACCTCGGGCGTTCAGGACAGCCCGAGGCGAATAATACGGGGTTCAATCAACAATTGCACGGCGGGGTACTCGAGCGCTACATCGGCGAGACCTGGTCGGCCGAAAATCAAGGCTGGAAAACCATGATGGACCGCTACCGCAAGGTCATGGCCCTCCTTGCCGCGCCCCGCCTCCTCATCTTCAACATGAAGGGTAACCCAACGGACTATAAGACCTTTCGCTATGGATTCGCGTCCGCCCTGATGGATGATGCCTATTTCGACTTTTCGAATGGGACGGGCGGGGCCATCTACAAGCCCGGGGTGGTCTGGTTCGATGAGTACGACCTCGCGGGGCAAGCCAACACCAAATGGCTGGGTACGGCCATCGACGGCCCGCAGTTCGCGGCCTGGCAAAACGGTGTCTACCGGCGCCGCTTCCAGAACGGGATGGCGCTGGTCAACCCGCGTGGTAACGGCAACCGGACGGTGACCATTGAGCCGGGATACCGGCGCTTCCTGGGCAATCAGGCCCGGACGATCAACAACGGGAACCCGGCGACGAGCATTACGCTTCAGGATAGAGACGGGATCCTTCTCAAGAAGAACTAGCCCACCAGGGCCGGCGCCCGGCTGTGGGCGCCGGCTGCTCTTTCCGGGCGCTGCAGGCTATACTTCGCCCTCGGTCCGGAGGCAAACGCCGCACCGTATCGGCAGTGTGCCTCCGGCCAGCACGCCCTGGTAGCTCAGGTGGATAGAGCGTCCGCCTCCTAAGCGGGAGGTCGCCGGTTCGAGTCCGGCCCAGGGCGCCAATCAAGGGTCTAGCCTGGACGCACATGGAGTCCAGCGGAACGCAACAGCATTGATACTGCGGGGCTTTTCATGCACGCAGCCGTCCGTATTAGTCCACCGACGCCCATTGACATCCGGTGGGAATATGGTGAGAATCGGGGGGAGCTGTCCCAGCTAGCGACAGGCCTACCCCCCAATGCCCCTGCGTGAGCGTGACCCCCCCCATGCCCCTCAACAAGCTTACCGATATCGCGATCCGCAGTGCCAAGCTTCGCGAGAAGCCCGTCAAGCTCTTCGATGGCGGCGGCATGTACTCAACCCGAACGGATCTCGCTGGTGGCGGCTCAAGTACCGCTTCGCTGGTAAATACAAGGAACTCTCGCTCGGCGTCTACCCCACCGTCGGGCTGAAGGAAGCCCGATCCCGCCGCGATGCGGCCCGCAGGCAACTGGCGGCGGGCATCGACCCAGGTCTGGCCCGCAAGGCCGAGAAGTGCGCGGCCGCGGACAGTTTCGAGGCCGTGGCGCGGGAGTGGATCGCGAAGCGCGCGCCGGGCTGGAAGCCAGAGCACACCAGCAAGATCACAGGGCGCTTCGAGCGGGACATCTTCCCCTGGCTGGGCGGGCGTCCCATCGGTAAAATCATGGCGCCCGAGCTCCTGGCGGTCCTACGTCGCATCGAGGCCCGGGCCGCCATTGAGCTGGCGCACAGAGCGCTACAGAACTGCGGGCGGGTGTTCCGGTACGCCATCGCTACCGGCCGGGCCGAGCGCGATCCGGCGGCCGATCTCCGCGCTGCCCTGCCGCCGGTCGTTGAGAGGCACCACGCCTCGATCACTGACCCGAAGGCCATAGGGGCGCTGCTGCGCGCGATCGACGGCTATAAGGGGTTCGTTCATGACCCAATGCGCCCTGCGACTGGCGCCCCTCACGTTCGTGAGGGCTGCCGAGCTACGCAAGGCGGAGTGGTCGGAGGCGGACCTCGATGCCGCCGAGTGGCGCATCCCCGCCGAGCGCATGAAGATGCGCGCGATGCATATCGTCCCGCTGTCGGTCCAGGCAGTCGGCATTCTGCGCGAGTTGCACCCGCTCACCGGGACGGGGCGCTACTTCTTCGCAAGCCTGCGCACCCCGACCAGGCCGATGTCCGAAAACACCGTCAACGCAGCCCTGCGGCGGCTCGGCTACGCGAAGGATGAGATGACCGGCCACGGCTTCCGGTCGATGGCGTCCACGTTGTTGAACGAGCAAGGCTGGCACCGCGACGCCATCGAACGCCAGCTCGCCCATGGCGAGCGCGATGCGGTGCGCGCCGCCTACAACTACGCCGAGCACCTGCCCGAGCGGCGGCGCATGATGCAGGCCTGGGCTGATTATCTGGATGGACTGAAGAACGGCGCCGAGGTGGTACCGCTGCGTGGTCAACTGGCTTGACCAGATCTATTGACGTGCACCACCAGCCCGCCAGGGCCGCGCGCGCCCGAGGTAAGTGGCTAGGGCTCAGCCCGGGCTGGGAGCGCCCAGCACGGCGTCGCTCGGCCGTGGCTGCCCAGAGAGCAGCGCGATCTCGGCGCGCTGCGCCGCGATCAGCTTCAGCATCTCCGTGCGCTGAGAATTCACCAGCACATGAATGCTCTTCGCCTGTATCACGGCTTCGGCCGCCTGTCGCGCCGCGCGCTCGGCGGCCTTTAGAGTCCGGCGGCCCTGCTGCCAGAGAAGCGCAAAGCCGGCCGCGACGGCGACGGCGCTGGTTTCAGCGATCATCCTATGGGCTTGGCGCCTAGCACGGCATTGGAGGGTCGTTCCTGCCCCCGGAGATTGGCGATCTCGGCGCGCAGCTCGGCGATCATCCGCTCCATCACCTCTCTGTGGCCATTCACGAGGTTGTGGGTGCTCTGCCCCAACTGAGCAGCAGCGGCCGCGTCGCTCGCCGCGTGCTGGGCGGCCACCCCGGCCGCTACTCCGATCTCCTGGGCCTTCGCGCCCTCCACCTCGGTGGAGTGCCGGATCTTGCGGCCCTGCCAGATAATCGTCACGCAGGTGGTGAAAGAGGTCGCAAGGGCGCTGATCGCCGCGATCAACACGGGGCTGTCGTACCACCCGTAGGCGACGGCGGCTGTTTCAGCAATCACTTCAGGCGACATAGGGAGACCTCCGAGGGCTGGCTTGATGCACCTCCCACACCAGATCGACCCCGGGGCCCTTCGTGCCGATAGATGACAAAGATGATCTCGCAGATCTACCCAGGCCCTCCTCAGGGCGACGACCACGAGCTCGCGCTCGATAGGATCCTGGACGGCCGGCTAGCCGAGGCCCTCGCCAAGTGGCGTCGCGACGTCGACGTTGTCGTGGAGCCGGCGGTAGAGCCGTTCGTAACCGCAGTTGTGCATCAGGTAGCCCTCGCCGACGTAGGTCGCCGTCGAAGTGCTAATCGCCTGAACATCACTTACTCCAACCGATTCCACGGAGACGACCTCGGCGTGCTCAGGCGCCCATGACCGAATGCTGGGCGCGTCGGAGAATTTCGCTTGCAGATCGGCGATGAGACGCATCGGGCGCAGGATTCCAATGGCACGCATAATCTCCGGGAAGCCTCCTAGTACGCCGAAGGCTTCGGTGCTCACTCCGCGCCATTGCACCACAGCCGAAGCCAATGCGTTCCATCTCGGCACGAATCTATCGAGCACGGCGCCAGGCTTCTGAACAAACGTCAGTTTCGCCGCCTGACCGAGCGTGATGGAGCCCTCACCATCAAGCATGCCGGCGAGCCAGCCCGTTTCGTAGGTACGTAACGACTCCCAAGTATTGAGCGCGCGGACCACAAAACGTCCCCGCTCCATCAATTTATCCGCGTCTATCCACTCGATCTGATGTCCCCGCCATTTCTGCGCGGGCGCGGAATGAGTGACCGTTGCGAGCCGCCAACGGCGACACCGCATATCCGGCTCTGGATGTTCATCGAAGGCAACAAGCCAATCGCCCTCGACAAGATCACCGCAGGGGGTCCATCGCAGATCGGCCGTGAGCACCCGGTGCTGTGGCGCCAGGCACTTGTAGGTCGGCGGGAAGGCGATCACAAGGCCGCCTGCATCGCCCGCGCGCTTCGCATGGTCGCGGAAATCGCCGGGGAAGAAGCCATCGACTCCGGCCTCCGCGAAGCGCGCGGCCAGCGAGGCCTCGGCGCGTTCGAGAAGCTCGCCAGCATGCTTGTGGTAGTGTTCGAAGTGGCGCCGCCCGTATTCGGTCTTGCGGTTGAACTTGAGCGCGTCGAGCGCGACCAGGATCCCACCTATCTGCGCGAGATAAGACCGCCCCGCGAGCGCCTCCTCCAGGAACGCCAGCTCGCCATGAAACCGAAACGCTAGCGCTTGTCCGGTGAGGTGCGCCCCGAGCGCGCAGCTCAGCAGAGACACGTCGTTCGACAACACGCGCGCCTCGGGCTGGGTCGCCTTCACCGCCAGGTCTACGCGGAATGACCCCGAGCAGCAAACGAAGACCTCGCCCGGGCGGACGTGCGTGACCCGAAGGAGTTGGGTCACGACCTCGCGCGGGACCGAGCCGATGAACATGAAGAATATTTAATCCTAAATCGTTGATTTGGTTGATGAAAACACTTGACAGGCGAGTGTAACCCCGTATGATCATCCCATAAAGTCGTTGCAACACCTACAGGAGTAAATGACCATGGAACTTCAAACCCCCACCACTGAGATGTCCGAGCCTACGATGTCTGAGCCTACACGCATCCGCAAACCCCGCGCTAAGAAAGACGGCAACCGTGAAACCGGAGAAACTGGCAACGGTCAACCGCCTCTTTACTCTTCGGCTGCCCGCCAAGTTATGGGCTGCCCACTCCCAGCATAACCGGGGGTCGGCCAAACAGGTGCGAAAGAGCGGCCAGGCGGTCACCGTCAGCATGGACGCGAAGGCATTTCAAGCCCTCTTGTCCGACACGGACTATAGCGGTGGCTGGGTCAACGTCACGGTCAATGCCGTCAACTAAAAACCAAACCGGGGGAGGCCAGGCCCCCCCCAACTACCACCCGGACGAAACGAAAATGGAAACGGATATCCTCCCAACCCACGATGACCGTATGGCACTGCCGCCGCGGCGGCGCGCCCCCCTGATTGAGGCCCTCAACGCCATGGAGGAAGAAAAAAGGGTACCAGTGAAGGCGCTGCGCGAGCGGTTGACCCGCGCCGAATTCACACTGACAACCTTGTGAAAACGTAAACCCTAGGAAGTCGGGCCCAACCGCGGCGGTAACCGCGGCTGGGTCCTGACCACAACCAACTGGATAGGAGTTGATCATGGCTAAGCAGCATTCTACCGGGGACCTCTACCAGAGGACCACCGATCGCGTCATCGACGCCCTCGAGCAGGGCGTCGCACCCTGGATCAAACCATGGCGCGGGGGTTCCACGCAGGGCCTCCCTACCAACCTCTCAACCGGCCAGGAGTACCGCGGCATCAATGTCGTGAGCCTCTGGTGCGCCGCCTTTGCCCGCGGCTTCGAGCACGACCTCTGGGTCACCCAGGCCCAGGAGAAAGGGTGGCAGGTCCGCAAGGGTGCGAAGTCCGAGTGCATCGTCAAAGTCGGGCAAGTCGTCAAAGACGCCGACGAAGGCGAGAAAGACGAGCGCACCTTCAGCTACCTCAAGAGCTACCACGTGTTCAACGTCGCCGAAGTCGAGGGGGCGCCCCTTCCCGCTTCCGAACCGACCACGGACCACGAGCGCATCGCCGCGGCCGAGGGCCTGATCGCGGCCACCGGGGCGCGCGTTGTTGAACAAGGCGACCGTGCCTGCTACGCGCGTTCGACCGACTGCATCTACCTCCCGGCGCTCGGTCGCTTCACCGATGCGGGCGCTTACTACGCCATCGCGCTCCATGAGCTCACGCACTGGACCGGTCACGATGGCCGGCTGGAGCGGAAGTTCGGGAAGCGCTTCGGGGACGACGCCTACGCCGCCGAGGAGCTGGTCGCCGAGATGGGCTCGGCGTTCCTGTGCGGCCATCTCGGGATCGAGGGGCATCTACAGCACCCGGCCTACGTGGACCATTGGCTGAAGGTGCTCAAAAACGACAAGCGCGCGATCTTCACCGCGGCAGCGAAGGCGTCGCAAGCGGCGGACTACGTGCGGGCGTTTGCTGGGGAGGTGCGGCAATGAACGTCAAACTCGGAAAACTCTACGCCTATATGCCGATCGAGCTCGACGTGGTTGACGGCCCCAAGATGCGCCCCGGCCTCGAAGAGGGCCAGCTCGTGCGGGTCGTGAATCTCAAAGGCTACCCGCGCGCCACCTTCGGTTACTGCTATATCGCCGATCCCTACCGCAAGATCGCTCTCGGCAGGCAATACGAGCCATGGGTCTTTGGCCTGTGCCGGATCGCCAGTCTCCAGGAACCTACGCGCAAGGGCACGCGGAGGGCCTCATGACCACAAAAGGACCTCGCGCTCGGGCGCAGCCCGCCAAGGCGGCGCCGACCGGGAGACTGAAGAAGCTCCGTTTGGATCTCGTCTACCCGAACCCCCAGCAACCGCGTAAGGACTTCGACGAGACGAAGCTGGCAGAGCTGGCCGCCTCTATTCGGACGCACGGCCTCTTGCAGCCCATCCGGGTCCGGCCCGACAGCATGGGCACCTATATGGTGATTTGCGGCGAACGCCGCTATCGCGCTCACCTGCTGGCCGGCATGAAGGAGATAACGGCACACGTCGATGGCGTCGATGATCAGTCGGTCTTCGAGCAGTCCATCGTCGAGAACCTCCAGCGGGTCGATATCACGCCGCTCGAAGAGGGGCACGCCTTCAAGACGTGCCTCGAAATGTCCGGCGGCGAACCGGCTGCACTCGCACAGCGCCTCGGGCTAAAGCAGCCCTGGCGGATCACCGAGCGGCTGTCGCTCCTGACCCTTCGCGACGACTACCAGGCCATGCTCGCACGAGGCACCCTCGGCCCCTCCCAAGCCTACGAGATGTCGCGGCTCCCCCCGCCCCTGCAAGATGAGCTCTTGAGGCTCATCAGAGCGGGTGCGTGCGACAGCTACAACAGGCTGCGGGCGAGCGCCGAAGGGCTCCTGCAACGGGACAAACAGGGGGAGCTCCTGGAGCGCACGGATCCACCGACCGCGCAGGAACAGGCCGCGCTCTCCGGCCTGGAACGCCTTGTCGAAAAACTGTGCGCGCTGCTGAGCAAGAGCTTCAGCTCGAAGGAGATGGTCCTCGTCAAGAAGATCAACCCCTACCGCGCAGGCGTGGTCGCCGATCAAATCAAGGTCATCCAGCAGCATCTCTCCGCAATGGAGAAGATGTTGCGGGCCACGGCCGTCGCGACGGCGGCGGCTGGGGGCGGCGGATGAGCAACCTACAATGGGCAATGGGGGGTCTGGCGCTGGGCCGCATCCTAAGACTGGCGTCGGAGTGAAGTAAAACACTTTTCCCTATAAGCTACGATAAGCTATGAAAACCGCGAGCTTCTTCTCCTACAGCGGCCCGGGCCGCATCAGCATCGCCCGGTACGCCTCTCGGGGCCTCCAAGGATATCGGACCTATAAGGCGCTGGCGCCCCGGCAAGACATGCTGCGGATGCCTTACGATGAGTACCGGACGGAGTATTTCAAGATCCTGTCGGACCTCGATCCGGCCCAGGTCGCCGAGGACCTCGCCGCCCTCGCCGCACCCCATGAGCCCATCCTCCTCTGCTGGGAGCGCCCGCCGTTGACGGAGAAGAACTGGTGCCACCGCACCATGGTCGCCCAATGGCTCGAGCGGTCGCTCGGGATGCGGGTGCCAGAGATCAAGTCCTAGCCCCTCCGCCAGGCTGAGTCCTACGGGAGCGGCAGCTTGGAATCGAACCAAGAATTCATGGCAGGAAAACCATGAGCTCGCCTTGAACTGCCGCAAAGTGCTTTGCAACCCCCCTCAAGTCAATTTCACGACCAAAAAAACAACACTGGGAGCCCGATTCGCGACACGTGCGCCGTAGAAAATTACCCCCCCTACCCCTGCCACCTACTCCCCTCGCTCGCGCTCTTCCGCGAGTGGCACGAACCGCAGAGCGCCTGGAGGTTATCCCTCGCGGCGCGGTTCCCCCCTTGGCGAATGGGCTGGATGTGATCGACCAGGGTGGCCGTGATGCGTCTGCCCTCCCGATCACCGCGCACCCTGAAGTGCTGGTACAGCTTCGAGATGAGATTATTGCGGATGGCGAGGGTTTTAACGTGCCCGAAGCCAACACAAAGCACCCGTTCATGGTGAGGGTGTGGAGGTCCGCCAGTCCAAAGGCCTAGGCATGCAGGAAGAGATACGCTGTAGCAGCCGGGAAGCCCCAACCGGCTCCTGTGAACAGCAGGGTGATGGTACAGCTATTGAGGCAATGATGGGGAAACTCGGGAACGGAACTAGCTGGAACCTAATGCCCTGTCGGAGAACCACGCCCCAGGTGGGCGGGATGGACTTCACGGATGGCGACTTGTAGCCGTAGGAGGTGCTCAGGGTGATGCAGCGCACGCCCAGATCGTCGAGGCGGGCGAGACCGGCGTAGGTGGTCGGGCCGCGAGTCGAACACCAGGTGCGCGGGCCAGTGCCTCTTCTTCCAGAAGTCGAGGAAGCGAAAGAGCGCCTCGGGCTCTTCGCCCTTGCGCAGGTCGGCGTCGGCATAGAAGGCGCGCGCGTCGTGGTCATGGGCGAGAAGGACACTCCGCTGGCGACGGCTGCGCTCCGAGGCTGGCCCCTTCCCGTTCTCGATGGCTCCCAGCGTATCAGCAATCTTTCCCGCTGCCAGCTAACCGACGGGCTTGACCTCGCCCGGGCCGCGCCGCCGAAATTCATGAGGATCCAGACCGCGCGCCGGGGCGGCCCCGCCCCGCGCCATTCGTCCCAGGGATCTTCCCAAGAACGCAAACCACCAAAAGCTGTACCGCGTACGGAGGCCACCATGCACATCCGACTCTCGACCCGTTCGATCGTGCTCACCCTGTGCCTCGTCCTCACCGCTGGACCCGAGACGCTCGCGGCCGGCAAGCGGCCGAAGAACCAGCGGAACCACATCGAGGTGGCCAACCTCAACATCCTGCACGGTCTCGCCTGTGGCCCGCCAGTGCCTGGTGACGGCGACCAGCGCCGCGTGCGCGACCGCCTCGATCTCTTGGTCCAGCATATCGCCGCGGCTGGCTGCCCGGACCTCATGACGCTGCAGGAGAACGTGACTGCATGATCTCTTGCGAGGAGGCCAAGCTCTATCTGAACCAGTGCGGGTTGAGTAGGATCGATAGGGAACGGCGATGGAATGCCGTGCGAGTCGTTGTGCCGTTGACTTTGATTAATTAACGAGGCCTCGCCAGTACGCCACTGCATCTCTGGTCGATGCCCGCCGTAGGGCGAGATCCGCCCTCAGCATTGGGTTCTCCTTAGGCCTGCTCAGCGGGCCTCTTCTTTTCGGGATCCTGTCCGTCGCCAGGGTACCGCTGGCTCGGGGCGTCCGCTTCAGCATTAGCTGAGCGGCGCTTTAGTCCAATTCCCCAAGGCGATGCGGCAAGGCCGGAATAGGTGGCCCGGAGCGGCAGTTGCGCAGGCGTAGCGGGAGTAGCCTGCTGCAGGGGCCGCCGCCCCTTGGGCCCGAGCCAGTGCCCTCTCCTCAGATTCGATTCAGCTCGGGTTCAGGCTGGGAGGCGCATGCTCCGATTTTTACGAGGGGTGTGTTTGAACATGACGCACGGGAGCCTCTGAACGTGAAAACATTGGTGGCGGCTCTAGCCGCCTTAGGCGCGATGGTGATGGTGTCGGCGCCGGCCTTCGCAGATCGAGACGATCACCGCGGCCGCCACGAGCGCGGCGACCAATCCGGTTGGTATCGCCGCGGCAGCGACCGAGGCCAGCTTCTAAGCCACGGCAACGAAGGCGGCCAGCATGGCCGGGCGCAGCGACCAGGGCGGTCGTCCGCAAGGCTGGCTCGGCGGCCACAAGGCGGCCAGCAGGGCGGACCGGGCGAGAACCGGCTTCTTGGCGGGCTGTATAGCGGCCGCAACCGCAGTTTCCACCGGGTCCCGGACGATCGCGTCCAGGATCAGGCCGGGCGCAATTGGGGCCGCAACGATCACGGCCAAGGTAGCAGGCGCGACGCGCATCGTGACGATGGCGGCCATGACGGCCGGCGCGACTGGAGCCATCACCATCGCGGTCGGGACGATTGGGCCGGCGGCCGGCGCGGCCATAATTGGGGCGGCGACGACAATCGGGATCGGGATTGGCGCAAGCACGAACGCTGGCGGCAGCACGCGCATCTGCAACGCGACTTCAACCGACCGCGCTACACCGACTCGCGGCACGTGCCGTACGGGCGCTATTTCGACAACAGCTACGCCCACATCGTCGGCGGCTATTATGGCGGCAATTACCGCTGGTGGTCCTACCCCAGCTGGCGCAGGCCGTACCGGCCTTATGCGGTGGGCTATGTCCTGCCGGCCTATATCGATTGGTATCCGGTGCCCTATGACCTCCATTACCAGCTGCCGCCGGCCCCTTATGGTTGCCGCTACATTCTGGTGGACGGCGACATCCTGTTGATCGGGGCGACAGGGCTCGTGCTCGACGCGCTGCTGGTGCTGTCGTCCTATTGATACCGGTTGATACCGGGGCGCGCGGGCGCGTACATGGGGCTGGAATTCCTATTCATGAACGCCAACTGGCGATTACGAGGTCAATTTATGGCACGAGAAGCTCGGCAAGAACACTGCGCCAACGAGCATCAAGTCGAAGGGAGAGACGGTCAACTGGACGCTCGGCCCCGTGAAGTGCTGACACGGCGCGGGGGGTGCCAGGCGCCTCACCAGCGTACGGGCCGGGCGGTCTTAGGTGTCCGTGGCGGCGGAGGCTCGACGCTCATGCGCATCCTCCGCTCACTCGCCGTGGTCGTGGTCGCCCTCACCGTCGCTAGTGCGGACGCCGCCGGGCCGCAGAATACCGGCCTGGGCCGCGCCCTCGCCACCAAGCTCATGGCGAAGAAGGCCCTCCAGGCGAAGACGCGGACGCATACCACCGACTTCGGCACCGAGGCGATCGGGTGCATCACGCTCACCCGCTGGGAACTCCGCGACTTCGGCTACCGGGGGCACGCCTTCCTTTGCGAGGAGGGGGCGACCAGTGAGGTCCTCGGAGCCGTCCTCAACCGCGTCGGCTTCGTCCGCTGCCAGATCAGGGGCTTCTACGTCGGTGACGGCTGCTACGACTTCGATATCTGCGGCGTGCCCGAGACGGCGTGTATAGACTAGGCTGGGGGCGCCCCGCTCCCCAGCCGTCGCTATCCTCTGGACGACGCGTGCCCGTCAGCGGCCAAGGAGTCGCTATCTCGTAGGAACCGGTCAATCAGCCCTCGCGACCGCTTGTCCGGTCGCCTCTGTCCCGTCTCCCACCGTGAGAGTGATCCGGAGTCGACGCCGAGCATCTTCCCGAGCGTTCGGTGGGAGAGGCCCCGGTGCATGCGGTGCAGAGCGGAGTCGGTCGCCCAAAAGACCGAGCCTCCTGGTAAGGAAAGTAGCCCAAGAACTCCATGATGGCAGGCCAGTACATCACGGAGAGTCCGATACCGATAGACCGTGTGTCCCGCCTTGCGATAGGATCCTGGATGGCCAGCGGCTTCTCTATAGCCCCCTCGTCCCGTTCTTCTTCCGCCACGTGCTCTCCGAGGGGGCCAGTTTAACATCTTCACAACGCGCCTGGCGTCGACCTGGCTTCCCCGCTTTGCGGCGTGAATGTCCTGCCGCCGCCGTTTGTCTCCCCTGCCTGTCCCGCGGATTGCGAGGCCTTCGTGGACACCGTGCGGGAATGTCAAGCTAAACAGGTGGCGCTGTTCTTCGAGGAGCGGCACGACGTGCCGGAGCCGGCCATTCTCTCGGGTGACCTCAACGCCGAGCCTGGCTCGCCCGAGTACCTGGATTTCGTGGGGCACGGCTGGACCGACAGCCATCTGGTGGCCGGGAACCGCGAGTGCGATCCGGCGACGGGCCGGAACTGCACCTCGGGGCGCAAGGACAACAACCTGAGCGACCTCCAGTCCACCGCGCTCGGCGTGAACGAGCGGATCGACTTCATCTTCGTCGTTCCCGCGGGAGAGGGCTCACGCTGCGCCGGCCGGATCCGGGTCGCCGAACATCCGCGCCGCCCGGTCACGACCACGGGGATCTTTGCGGGGAAGCACAACCCCTTCGAGCCCTGCGGGGCGGCGCCGCTACCGATCTGCTTCGTCTCGGACCACAGTGGCAACCAATTGAACCTCGGCTGTGGGCGGCGACGGGCAAAGTAGCCCGCGCTGCCGGGGGGGATACACTGATCGGCGCTACGGGGCGGACGCCTCGTCATGGTTCGCTGGCGTGCCCACACAGCCCTCTCCGCGGTGGGTCCCTCCCTGCTCCACCGCTCGGCGCCTTCTTCGAGCTGGCGCAGTCCCTGGGAGCACTACGGCAAACGGGTACGGTTCGGCGGAGCGCCGCGGCAGGCATCGATCGCGGCTGCTCGGGGTTTGCTACTGCTACAGTTGCTATTCCTGCTACCGTTGCCGGCTTCGGCTTTTGCTTCCGGCGCGGCTGCTACTGCTACAGTTGCTATTCTTGCTACCGTTCCCACCCGTTGCCCCGGTTGAGTAGCAAAAATAGCAGGAATAGCAGGAATAGCAGGAATAGCAGTAGCAAGTGGCCCTACTACCTGGCGGCTCGTGAACAAGGAGCATGCGCAGGCCTTCGGCCTGCCGCGCTTGCCGGCGACGGAGCCTGATGCGGGCGGTGCTGGGGCAGCTGCGCCGCGTCCTCGGGCTCCGAGCATGGTGACGTGGTGACCCTTGCGATTGAGACTCGACCCGACACTGGACGAGGCGCAGGTGGCGGTGAAGACGACCCGGCTGGACCAGATTTGGACCAGCTCTTCCCGGCCGAACAGGAGCGCAACGTGCTCCTGGTCGAGAAAGTTGTCGTCTCGCCGCGCGACATCGAGGTCAGGCTACGGGCGAACGGCATCGAGGAACGGGCGCTTGCGCTGCGCCCGGCCGTGCCGGAAGAGGTGGCCGCATGAGCCTCACCGGATCAACAGACCGGCGAGCCCCAGGTCATCCCCGCCAGCGACGGGACGGCTTACCATCTCAGTCCCAATCCAGATCAAGAACCGGCTCTCGACGGACGGGAAGGCCCAGCATCAGCCCCCTCGGCCAAGCTTTGCGCGAGTACGGAGGTGCGGCCAATCAGGAGAGGCTCCCGTCGCTCTTCCTGCCGGTCCAGCGCGCGGCTGAGCGCTGTGCCTGGCTCAAGCAGATGGCCGAGGGGACCGATTTGGCACAAGCACTGGACAGTGCCATGATCGCTGAGGCACGAATCGACCCTCGCTGGCACCGCGTCAACAGGCGCCGGGCCAAGACGGGGTACGCAGACTCCAGACACGTATCGTGAAGGCGACGAAGACAGGAGAGAGCACCTGCCACAAGCAGGTCCACCACCAAGAGGCGTCGCTGGGTGCTTTAGCGAGGAGGCGTTCGACGATGAGTCTGTGTTCCTGCAATCCGTCTGCCCGTTGGATCGCGCGTGCTGGCCGGGAACGTCGGACACTGCTTGGGCTCGGCGTGGACCGGCGGGTGCTCGACAGGGCGGGCCTACTTGCGTCACTGCCGAACGTCTGCGTCGCCACTGGGACCCAGCGCCATTCTCGATCAGGGAGCTGGCTCGTCAACCTGGTGTTTCCGAGGCGAGCGCGCGCCAGGCGGTGGTTCGGGACGAGGCAGCGGTCTGCGCCGCCGAGCGGGCAGAGAAGGCCGGGCGTGGCTCTTCGGACCAGTCTGAACTGATGGCACTATCCGGCAGCTATGGTGTGGCGGTTCGCCGCTTGGCTCCTACCGATGCAAACGAAGGCTCCCGACTATGGGTGCTCGGGCCAGTCGATTACGCCCGCGCGTTCTTACCCAGGGATCCCACACTGGACAGGTTTTGACACGGACAACAAACATGACTGATCTGCTTATCTCAATCTCAGGGCCAAGTCAAGAACGACCCCCGCACCCTCCGGGTACTGTAGCATGGCTTGAGGATTTTGCGGCGAGGGTACGGAATGTCGACTTCGAGCGGGCGCGTAGATTGTTCAGTCCAACCATCTTTGGGTTCGGGACAAAGGCGGACGCTTATGACAGCCTAGATGAGTGGCATCATGACCAGTGGAGCCACGTGTGGCCAAGAACCACCGGGTTTCGGTTTGACCTGATGACGCTACGCACGATCCTGAGCGTTGACGGGTCACTATGTTGCATCGCATGCGAGTGGGGGAGCAAGGGGGCGCGCGAGGATGGTTCCCTTTTTCAGCGACACGGTCGCAGCTCTATCTTGTTGGCCCGCACCTCAAGCAATGAGCTAGGCTGGGTCGGGGTTCACAGCCACTTTTCTATGCCGCCCGGGCCAGTTGATTCGTAAAGGTAATATAAAAGTAAATACCGACGAGGGGCACAGGTTATTTCAGCGTGAGCCTGTAATTGAAAGAGTATTCTGGGATCGACCGGTCACTAGGCAAGGCCTGAATGATGTGTGGAATTGCCACAGTTTTTCGAGCAAGACCATACAGCGCCGAGCCGTTCGTGCGAACCATGCTTGGTAGACTCCGGCATCGAGGTTCTAGCTACGACGAGATTTGGTCAAGTCCGTCGGTAGCCCTTGGAGCCAACCGCTTGGAGATCGTTGACCCGGCAGGAGGCAGGCAACCGGTGTCCAACGAATCGGAAACCCTATTCGCAGTTTTTAACGGAGAGATCTATAACCACCGTGAGCTGTCTCGGCTTTTGACAGGCCGCGGCCACCGCATCCGCTCTAAATGCGACAGCGAAATCCTAGTCCATGCCTTCGAGGAATGGGGATCGGGTATGTGCGACCATCTGCGGGGCATGTTCGCCTTCGCCCTTTACGACGCCCGGCATGATCGAATTCTACTGGCGCGTGACCCGGCCGGGGTGAAACCGCTCTACGTCGGCTATGGACACGACAACTCGTTTTTTGCAGCGTCCGAAGCGAAGGCCTTGGTTGGGTTTGCCACCTCCGCCGATCTGCTTGCCCCTGGACACCTCCACGACGGCTCCCAACCCGTTGCTTACCATCCTCCTCAGGAAACAATGCGATACCATAGCTTTGGCGAGGCAGCCGCTCATTTACGCGAGCTTCTCAATGAGGCTGTCACATTGCGCCTTCCGGAAGATTTGCCTTTTGCCGTTTTTCTGAGCAGCGGCATTGATTCCTCGCTGATCCTCGCCTTGGCGGCGAGGGCGCGTCCTGATGTGATTGCCATCACGTTCGGGCTTCCAGATTCGCCTGAGGTCCGGGACGCGAAGCAGTTCTGCCAATGCCTTGGCGTTCGCCACGAAGTGGTCGAGCTACCTTTCCAGGCTCTGGTAGCCCGTTACGAGGAGGTAATCCGGCACCTCGAAAGCTTTGAACCCAATTTGGTCAGGGCATCCCTCATTACCCACGCGCTTTGTGAGCGAGCGCGGCAGCTCGGCGTGCGCGTCGCCTTGGCTGGTGAGGGTGCTGACGAACAGTTCGCAGGTTACGAGGACTTCCGGCACCTCCCCGAAGAAGAACTTGATCGCGTCCTGCAAGCCTTCTTCGACGACCTTCACCGCACTCAGCTACTGCGCTGGGACAAGATCGCCATGGCCCACATGGTAGAAGTCCGCACTCCCTTTATGGATCGCCGAGTGGTGGATTTCGCGCGTTCCGTGCCTCCCTCGTTCAAGCTGAGTCGGCCCTCTGGAAAGGCAACACCGCTGGCGAAAGCAATTCTTGCGGAAGCGGCAAAAGACCTTCTTCCTGAATCGATCAGGCTGCGAGCGAAAATCGCAATGGATGACGGAGTCACAGCAGGCGGTGCGCGCCAATGGAATAGGCTCTTATCCGCCCATTTTGCCTCCTGCCCGCTTCCACCCCTACCGGAAACTATTTGTGTACAATTTGCTATCACCAATAAGGAGGAGCTTGTTAATCTGTCCTTGATGCTACGTTATCTTCCACCGGAATTCATTTCCACCTCTCGGATCACCGTACGCAAGACACCGATATGAAAACGCCACGCTTCATAACAGTTATCACCGGTCTGTGCCTCGTTCTGTCAGGCACGAGTCACGCCGCCGAGTCCTTGAATAAAATCAAGGTCGCCCACTGGGGGCACGAAAAGATCCTCATTTATGCACCCCTATACATTGCCATGGATGGAGGATTCTTCGAAAAGGAAGGTCTCGACATCGAACTCGTCTATTCCGGCAATGACGATCAGGTCTTCGCCACAGTCCTCTCTGGGGCCGCCTCGTTCGGCATCGGAGATCCGGCTTTCACCGCCATTTCCCGCGAAAAGGGGGGGGAGGGAAAAGTGGTCGCTGCTTTGGTCGGGCGCGTCGCCAACTGGGCTGTCGCAAAAGACCCGGCCATCCAGCCGTTCACTGATCCAAAAAAACTAAACGGCTTGCGTGTCACCTCGTTTCCCTCTCCATCAACGACGTTTACCATCCTCTCTGGCCTGAAGAGGGACCTCAATCTCTCCAAGATGGTCATCAAGCAACTCGCCTTCGGGACCGAACAGGCCGCCCTCGAACGCGGCGAAGCCGATCTCGCCATCATGCTGGAGCCTCAAGCATCCGTCGCGGAATCCCAGGGCTTCCGCGTGGTCTGGTCCCTGGCCGAATACTACGGCGACTTCGCTCTGACCGGGGTTACCGCCATCGATTCATTCATCAAGAACGAGCGGGACACGGTCCAGCGATTCGTCAACGCTCTACAGAACGCCCTTACCTTCATCGGCAAGAGTCCAGAGGCGGCCGCTGGCATGCTCGGCAAAAGCTTCCCCACGCTTTCCGCGGCTATCGTTCAGTCCGCGACCAAGCGAATGGTGGAGGATAAAACAATCCCCCGAACCGCCGTAATCAACAAGAAAGCGTGGCTCAAAACCCTCAACATCCGGAAGACCATGGGAGACCTGAAGTCCATGGAAATCGCAGACGCTTGCTTAGACTCGTCATTTGCCGAGAAGGCAGTCTTCGATCCCAAACCACTTCATCACGACTCACCTACAGCAGAACCTCCTACAGCAGCGCCTCCTACAGCAGCGCCTCCTACAGCAGAACCCGACTTCCCCGATTCTTCTCTGGGTTGGAGCACTCTCGGATTCTGGGCCGACGTGTCCTCCCTCGTAGGCCTTCTATCCGCGGCATTCTCTTTAGCCATTGTCGCTAAGACGCTTCTTGAGCATCGAAAAGGACATGTCGCTTGGAACAAATTATCGGAGTTTGAGCAGAACTGTGGGCGGATCATCGCAAATTGCTTTGCAAACTCCGTAGATAGAGTTGAAAAGGACAAAATTCTCCGCGCACTGACCGACAACCACAGGATTGAACAGTCCGCGGCTAACGACGTGCTAGCTAAGTATTTAAAGATCGGCCTGATCGAGGAAATTGGGAAGACCGGTACCTGTAAACCACTCGTGACCCCATTCGCCAAACTCGTTCCCCTTTTTCAGCTCTTTCGTTAATGCGCCTCTTCGTTACCAGCAACACGGTCAACTAGAATGAAAAGCACGACTGACGTTGAGATTGTGCCATGCATCGACAGTCCCCTGTATGCACCGGTCTATCTCGCTATTATTGGCCTAGCAAAACGGTGCGCCGCACAAGTTCCCGAGCGTTCTTCAGCGCTACCGCTATCTATAGGTTCCCAGTCCTTCAATCTCCAGTATGGACCGTCAGCTGGAGGCGATGTGCAGGTATTGACTCACTTAGATTCGGACGAGAAGTCAACGCTGCGCATCGGAATCTGTGATCCGATAACCGTTATAGAACGAAACTACGAAGAAACTCGCTCGCTCAGACGCTTAACATGCATCCCGAAGTACCAGATCATGGGTGTTTTTATAAACAAGATCGCCCTATCGCTGGTTACAAAGAAGCGACGCCTCCCCCAAGCTAGAGACAAGAGTGGGAAACCCCGAACGGGGTTGGCACTGGAGGAGTATGAGAGACTTATGGCGGTGCACCAGATAATCAACCAACTAAAAGACGACAGCCTGAATTTTCCTGGAGTTTTTAACCGTTGCGATCCTCACAGCCGAGTGAAATATTCTTTTTGGTCGAAGGGAAGGACTACTCAGTATTTGGTTAAGCATTTCCTGGAAATCCAAACTCAGGAGAGAACAGAGGAGGGGGGAGGCGAACGTAGGCAGGAGCCGAGTTTTATTCATCCTGACCAAGTTCTTAACGAGCTTTTAACAAGCCATAAAGATGTGGCGATAACACACGATCCGTGGACGATAACGTCGACGGCTGTTGCGAATCAATTTCAATTTCTGTGCCGTGAATGTTTTCCCTCGATTGAATTTCCATTCTCCTGCATAGTTATTCCGAAAGCGGGTAGGTCGCCGGAATACGATACGCTTTTGCGACATTTCATGGCCGCGCTGCTTGAAGGTCTAATCGTTGTCACGAGGCATTCCGGCTATGCGGTGAAACTTCTTACGGATTGGGCGCCTTTCTTCAGGAACTATGGGCTGGCACATCCGGACAAGGTTGGATCTATTATATCTGGCGCAATCAACCACTTACTCAAGATCGGGTGTTTTGCGGGTAATCTCATCCCTCAAAGCACCGCGTGGGAATATGCGCTAGCCATGGATCCTGACGGGTGGCAAGCCAGGGTGGCAGAAATGAAAGAGATTACCGGTGCGGAAACCGCTTGGACAGACATTGCGTGGGAGATAGTTCACAAATCGCTTGATTGGCAGTTTGTTGAGGAGCTACCGACCGATGATGACTATCTAGCTGGAGTTCGGCGGTACTTCCTAAGGGCATTCAAGGGTCCTGAACCTAATGCAATTGCCGCCAACCGTTGAGGAACAACCGCTCATTTCTCTGGAGGGAGTACAGGTTGTCTACGGAGCTAACCACTTGTTTACCCCCGTTCATTCGAGGATTGTTGCCGGCGAGCTCTTATCAATTGTCGGCCCGAGCGGCTGCGGAAAAACCACCTTTCTTCTTGTACTAGCTGGTCTACTGCGGCCAGCGGTAGGCAACCGCGTATTAGAAAACAAACTAGTAGACAGTAGAATTATTTATGTGCCGCAACAGGACGCGTTACTTCCTTGGCGTTCGCTACGGGCGAATCTGGGCTTGGGGAGCGAACTGCAACATTTAGGCCTAGCTTCGGCGGCTCGCGTCGAGAAATGGGCAAGGATTTTTAATGTGACTAGTTTTCTAGAAAAGCGAGTGCATGAGTTATCGGGCGGCATGCGAAAGCGCATCTGCCTCGCTCGCGCCTTTTGCGCGGATCCTTCCGTGGTGTTGTTAGATGAACCCTTTAATAATCTAGACTTTGTTGATCGCCGTCGTGTGGAGACGTTTCTCCGCACGTGGATAGCTGAGGACCGACGGGCCGCGGTATGCGTTACGCACGACATTGAGCAAGCGGTAGCGATGGGTGACCAAGTCGGGTACTTCAGCAAACCGCCCGACGATCCGAGGAACGACCTCATGCGGTTCGATGTGATGCCGATTCCTGAGTCGTTGCGAAAACATCCCCCTTCCCAGCGCTGGGCACATCCCGAGTTTCACGGTGTCGTCGAAAAGATAGAGCGAATGTTTGATCACGGCTAGTCCACGCTCCAGTATGCTTGTCCGCGTCGGTCTACGGTTCTTGCCCCTGCTCGTCTTCCTCGCAGGCTGGCACCTCATCTGCGCTGGCAATCAGCGTCGGACGTTTCTTTTCTCAACGCCGGGGCGGGTCGCTCAACAGTTTTGGGAGGATCTGACCTCGGGTGTTCTCGCCGGCCATGCCGGGATCACGGCTTCTGAGGCTTTGGTAGGCTTCATCTTGGCTACTTTAGCCGGTACCATTATCGGTCTGCTTCTGGCATCGTGGTCCAGGCTTTCAGACATAGTGGCGCCTTATCTTGGTATGCTGGGTGCCGTGCCTGTTTATGCTCTCGCACCGATGACCATCATCTGGTTCGGAATCGGGTTCTGGCAGAAGGCCGGCATTGCCTTCCTTTCGACTGTGTTTGTGGCTACGAATCAGGCGTTCCAAGGGGCCAGCCATCCTCCGGATGACCAGATGTTGATTTTCCGGGCCTTCCGGGCGAGACCTTTGCAGGTGCTCTGGAAACTGCGTTTTCCTGTCGCCTTGGCATGGGTAGCGTCCGGATGCCGCCTGAATGTCGGCTTCGCCTTCCTGGGCGCTTTTCTGGGCGAGATCATCTCATCGAATGTCGGGCTTGGCCACTACATCATGAAAGCGAGCAGCCTCTACGACGTGCCTCGGGTGCTTAGTGGGGTTCTCGCGCTGCTCATGGTTGCATTTGCCATAGATAAGGCGGTGAGTGCGCTATTTGTCGCACGCGCCCGTTCGATGGTTCGCTGATCAGTTCTAGCTACGTGCCTACTGGCCCTGCTCTTTCACACGACCCGCAGGTCGCGAGCGCCGAGGGCGAAAAGGGTGGCGAGTTCTACACGCCACGCTGCGTGGTTAAGCTGCTGGTCGAGATGCTAGAACCCTACCGCAGCCGGGTGTACGACCCCTGCTGCAGCTCCTCGGGCATGTTCGTGCAATCGATCGAGTTCATCCGTCACCACGCCAACGGCAACCGCAACGGTGGCAAGGCGACGGGCGACATCTCGTTCTACGGCCAGGAGTCGAACTATACCACTTGGCGGCTCGCGAGGATGAACCTCGCCATTCGCGGCATCGACGGCCAGATCGCCCACGGCGACCGCCATCCCGACCTCAAGGCCGACTTCATGCTCCCCAATCCGCCCTTCAACGTCAGCGACTGGGGCGGCGAGCGCCTGCGCGACGACAAGCGCTGGCGTACGGCATGCCGCCCGCGGGCGACGCCAACTTCGCGTTGAGTACGGCATGAAGCTTGAGCAGCTCCAACCCAACACCACCCTCCGGGGCCTCCTCCCAGATGGCGCAGTCACCGTCGTGAGCGTGCAGTGGCACGGCTCCGATGCGCTCACGCTCATCTACCGCACGCCAGCGGGCCGGGTCACCGAGGAGATCCTCTACCGCCACGACGAGCCGCGCCTGGAAGTGATCGAGGTCGGGCGCCCGTGGAGTTTCGACGGCGACGGCGCCCTCTTCCGGCTCGTTTCCGAGGCGCACCGCATCCGCCTGGCGCACCTCTTCGATCCGGTGCTCGCCGTGCACACGTCGCTGGTGGAACCGCTGCCGCATCAAATAACGGCCGTCTACGAGGCGATGCTGCCACGCCAGCCGCTACGCTTTCTGCTCGCAGATGACCCGGGCGCCGGCAAGACGATCATGGCGGGGCTGCTCATCAAGGAGCTGATCGCCCGTGGCGATCTGAAGCGCTGCCTCATCGTGTGTCCCGGCAGCCTCGCCGAGCAGTGGCAGGACGAGCTCCACCGCCGCTTTCATTTGCCCTTCGAGATCCTGACCAACGACAAGCTCGAAGCCGCGCGCACCGGCAACTGGTTCCTCGAGAACGACCTGGCCATCGCCCGGCTCGACAAGCTCGCCCGCAACGAGGATGTCCAGGCAAAGCTCAATGCGCCCGACTGCCGTTATGACCTCGTGGTCTGCGACGAGGCCCACAAGATGTCGGCGACCTTCTTCGGCGGGGAGGTCAAGTACACCAAGCGCTACCGGCTCGGCCAGCTCCTCTCCGGGCTCACGCGCCACTTCCTCTTGATGACGGCGACCCCGCATAACGGCAAGGAGGAGGATTTCCAGCTCTTCCTCGCGCTCCTCGACGGTGACCGCTTCGAAGGGCGCTTCCGCGACGGCGTGCACCAGGTGGAGGTCTCCGACCTGATGCGCCGCATGGTGAAGGAGGGCCTGCTCAAGTTCGACGGCCGCCCGCTCTTCCCCGAGCGCATCGCCTACACGGTGCCCTACAAGCTCTCGGCCATCGAGACGCGCCTCTACAAAGAGGTCACCAACTACGTGCGCGACGAGTTCAACCGGGCCGAGGTGCTGCAGAACAACAAGCGCGCCGGCACCGTCGGCTTCGCGCTCACCATCCTCCAGCGCCGCCTCGCGTCGTCCCCCGAGGCCATCTACCAGTCACTCCGGCGCCGCGGTGAGCGGCTGGAGAAGCGCCTGCGCGAGCTGGAGCTCCTTCAGCGCGGATCGGCCGCCGGCGTGCCGCTCGTGGTCGCCGGGCCCGTGCTCGACGCCGATGACATTGAGGATCTCGATGAGGCGCCGGAGAACGAGGTTGAGGCCACAGAGGAGGAGGTCCTCGACCAGGCCACCGCGGCCAGCACCATCGCCGAGCTGAAGATCGAGATCGACACCCTCACCCGGCTCGAAGCGCTGGCGGCCGAGGTGCGCCGCAGCGGCCAGGACACCAAGTGGCGGGAGCTGTCGCACCTGCTCGGCGAGATCTTCACGCCCGCGAGCTTTGACGGTCGCGTGGCGGAGCCCTCCGCCCCTTACGGCGCCGGCGCCGTCACGCCATCCGTCCCGTCGCCGCGGCAGAAGCTCGTGCTCTTCACCGAGCACCGGGATACCCTCAACTACCTGGAACGGCAGATCGCCTTGCTGCTCGGCCGCTCGCAGGCGGTGGTGATGATCCACGGCGGTATGGGTCGCCAGGAGCGGCGCAAGGCCCAGGAGAGCTTCCTGCACGACCCCGAGGTGCAGGTGCTGCTCGCCACCGATGCGGCGGGCGAGGGCATCAACCTGCAGCGCGCGCACCTGATGGTCAACTACGACCTGCCCTGGAACCCCAACCGCCTGGAGCAGCGCTTCGGCCGCATCCACCGTATCGGGCAGACCGAGGTCTGCCATCTGTGGAACCTGGTGGCCGAGGAGACGCGCGAGGGCGATGTGTACCGCACGCTGCTCGAGAAGCTGGAGCAGGCCCGCCAGGCGCTCGGCGGCCAGGTCTTCGACGTGCTCGGCAAGCTGCAGTTCGAGGGGCGGCCGCTGCGCGATCTCTTGATCGAGGCCGTGCGTTACGGGGACCGGCCCGAGGTGCGCGCGCGCCTCACGCAGGCCATCGCCCACGCCGTGGACCAATCGCATCTGGAAGCGCTGATCGAGGAGCGCGCGCTCGCCCACGACGCCATGGACGCGAGCCGCGTGGCCCGGGTGCGCGAGGACATGGAGCGCGCCGACGCCCGCCGTCTCCAGCCGCACTACGTCGAGTCGTTCTTCCTCGAAGCGTTCCAGCGCCTCGGCGGCACCACGCGCCAACGTGAGCCGCGCCGCTACGAGATCACCCATGTGCCCGCGCCCGTGCGCAGCCGCGATCGCTCCATTGGCATGGGCGACCCCGTGCTCCAGCGTTACGAGCGCATCGCCTTCGAGAAGGATCTGCTGACACCCCCCGGCCAGCCGATGGCCGCCTTCGTCTGTCCCGGCCACCCGCTGCTCGACGCGGTCCTTGATCTCACGCTGGAGCGCCATCGCGACCTGCTATGTCGCGGCACCGTGCTGGTGGACGAGCGCGATCCCGGAGCGAGCCCGCGCGTGCTCTTCTATCTGGAGCACACCATTCAGGACGCGCGCGTCCTGCCTTCCGGCGAGCGGCGCACGATCAGCAAACGCATGCTCTACGTCGAGCTAGACGCTGCGGGCCAGGCGCGCCACCTGCACTACGCCCCCTACCTCGATTACCGCCCGCTCGCCGAGGGCGAACCCACGGTGGAGGATCTCTTCGCGCGCCCCGAGTGCGCCTGGATCACCCGCGAGATCGAGCAGCAGGCGCTCGGCCACGCCATCGCCAACGTCGTGCCGGACCATGTGGCCGAGGTTCGTGGCCGTCGCATCGGGTGGATCGGGAAGACCCGCGCCGCGGTCAAGGACCGGCTCACGAAGGAGATCACCTACTGGGACCATCGTGCCGAGCAGCTCAAGCTCCAAGAGCAGGCGGGGAAGGCCGGCGCGCGGCTCAACTCCGGTGAGGCTCGTCGCCGCGCCGACGATCTGCAGGGCCGGTTACAGAAGCGCCTGGCCGAGCTCGATGCCGAGGCGCAACTCTCGACCCTGCCGCCGGCGGTGCTGGGCGGGCTCGTGGTCCTGCCCGTGGGACTCGTCGCCGCGATGACCGGACGGCCTTCGCCCAAAACGATCATGCCGGCCGACACGCAGGCCTCCGCAGCGCGCGCCCGCGCCATCGTGATGGAGGTCGAGCGGCAGCTCGGCTTCGACCCCACCGACCGCGAGTTTGAGAAGCTGGGCTACGACATCGAGTCGCGCGTGCCCGGCACGGGACGCCTGCGCTTTCTCGAGGTGAAGGGTCGCATGAGCGGCGCAGCGACGATCACGGTGACCAAGAACGAGATCCTTTATTCGCTCAACAAGCCCGATGACTTCATCCTGGCAATCGTCGAGTTTCTGGATGGCGATCAACACCGCGTGCACTACCTCCGGCAGCCCTTCAGCCGTGAGCCCGACTTCGGAGCGAGCAGCGTGAACTACGACTTCGCCGATCTGCTGGGTCGTGCAGGAGAACCCGCATGAAGAAGCTCATCGAAGTCGCCTTGCCGCTTCCCGAGATCAACGACGCATCGGCCTACGATAAGATGCCGGGGATCGGGCCGCACCCGAAGGGCATTCACCACTGGTGGGCGCGGCTCCCGCTGCCAACAGCGCGGGCAATGCTATTCGCGTCAGTGGTTGACGATCCGAGCGCGCACCCAGAGAAATGGCCGACAGAAGAAAGCCAGGACACCGAGCGCGACAGACTGTTCGACATCATGCGGCGGATGATGGGGAAGAAGCTGCACGAGCAGCCGCAGGTCTATGCCGAGGCGCACGCCGAGATGCTCAAGGATACCGGTGGAGAGCTACCGGTCGTCTTCGACCCGTTCGCTGGTGGGGGCTCAATCCCGCTTGAGGCCAACCGCCTGGGCTTCGAGGCCCATGCGGGCGACCTAAACCCGGTGGCGGTGCTTCTCAACAAGTGCAACCTGGAGATCGCACCTCGTTGGGCTGGCCGTGCGCCCGTGAATCCCGCGGATCGCAAGCAGATCGGCGGCACCGAAGCCTGGCGCGGCACGCACGGGCTTGGGTCCGACGTGCGCTACTACGGTCGCCTCGTCCATGACCGCGCGCGGCATGAGCTGGGGCACCTCTACCCGGAGGCGCGCCTGCCGAAGGAGTACGGCGGGGGGCAGACGAACGTGATGGCCTGGATCTGGGCACGTACAGTCGTGAGTCCGGACCCAGCGGCGCGCAGGGCGCACGTACCACTCATCAGCACTTTCTGGCTTTCCAGCAAGAAGGGAAGCGAGGCGTGGCTCGAGCCGGTGGTGGAAAAAGCGAAGGGCTCCTGGCGCTTCGAGGTTCGCACGGGGACACCGAAGGACCGGTTAGCGGTCAAGATAGGGACGAAGACGGGGCGCGCCCAGTTCCGCTGCCTTCTGACCGGCACGCCGATTCCGGACGATCACATTAAGGCCGAGGGAATCGCGGGCAAACTCGGAATGGTTTTGCTTGGGATCGTGGCGGAGGGGAAGCGAGGACGTCTCTACCTATCTGCAGATGTGGAACACGAACGCGCTGCTGATGTAGATCCGCCGAGTGTTGAGTCCGGGGAAATGCCCGACAACGCTCGTTGGTTCTCTCCGCCGCTTGTCGGCTTTAAGACTTACACGTCTCTTTTCACTGCCCGCCAGCTCACCGCAGTGGCGACGTTGAGCAACCTCGTCAAGGCGGTCAGCGCGGACGTACGTCGGGAGGCACAGGTCGCGGGTTTGCCAGCCGAAGAGTCAGACGCCTACGCGCGCGCGGTCACGACATTCCTCGCGCTGGCCGTGAACCGTTGCGCGGATTTCAACAATGCGATTTGCCGATGGAGTCCCAGCAACCAGAAGGTGATGAACCTGTTTGGTCGCCAGGCCATTCCAATGGTGTGGGACTTCGCTGAAGCGAACATTCTCGCCGACTCTGTCGGCGGCTGGAGCACGTGCAGCGGACACGTGGCAGATTGCATTGAGGTCATTGCGGTTGGGAACAATCTGGCCTGCGAGGCACGCCAGATCGATGCCGCCGCGGGTGCCGATGGGCTGAATAGCCTCCTCGTCAGCACCGACCCGCCTTACTACGACAACATTGGCTACGCTGTACTCTCGGACTTCTTCTACGTCTGGCTTCGGCGCACGATCGGCGGCCTCTACCCGGACCTCTTCAGCACGGTGCTTGTGCCGAAAATGCCCGAACTCATTGCGTCGCCCGAGCGCTTCGGCGGTGACAAGCATAAAGCGAAGGAACACTTCGAGTCCGGCTTCCGCCGTGCGTTCACCAGGCTACGCCAAGAGATGGACCCGCGGTTTCCACTAACGGTCTACTACGCCTTCAAACAGGCCGACGAGGAGAGCGGGGATGTAGACGAGGGCACAGAGGGCGCTCCGGGCGTGGACCTCACCACGGGATGGGAGACGCTCCTTGAGGCGCTAATCGCGAGCGGTTTCCAGATCACGGCTACCTGGCCTGTGCGTGCATCACAGAAGTGGCGCATGGTGTCGATGGGCACCAATGCTCTTGCTTCCTACATCGTGCTCGCCTGTCGCTGTCGCGCTGACGACGCTCCGCAGACCGACCGTCGCACCTTCGTCGCCGAGCTGAAACGCGAGCTGCCAGTCGCGCTTCGGCATCTCCAGCAAGGGAACATCGCACCGGTTGACTTTGCCCAAGCGGCCATCGGACCGGGAATGGCGATTTACTCGCGCTACCGGCATATCCTGGAGAGCAACGGCAGGGCGATGAGCGTGCGCCCGGCTCTGCATCTCATCAATCAGACCCTGACCGAGGTGCTCTCAGAGCAGGAAGACGAGTTCGATGCCAATACACGCTGGGCAATCGCCTGGTTCGAGCAGCACGGTTTCGATGAGGGAGAGTACGGCGACGCGGAGTTGCTTAGCAAGGCGAAGGTGACCTCGGTCGGCGGTCTCGAGCAGGCGGGCCTCATCCACTCCAGGCGCAGCAGGGTGCGGCTGCTGCGGCCCGACGAGCTTCCGCGGGATTGGGATCCTGGTACCGACAAGCGCCTCACGATTTGGGAGATGACCCATCATCTTGTGAGGCTCTACTTCCAGGAGCAGGCCGGCGACGCAATCACTTCCGTCCTGCTGCGCCGGATCGGGTCGCGTGGCGAGGTCGCCCGCGACCTTGCCTACCGGCTCTTCGATGTCTGCGAGAGGAAGAAACGATCTCAGGAAGCGCAGGCCTACAACGCCCTCGTCCTCGGGTGGCCGGAGATCGCGCGGCTGGCGCGATCGGCGAGGTCCGAGCAGGCGAGATTGTTCGAGGAAAGGTAACCGATGGCCACCACTAACCAGGAACGAATCGGCAAGGCAATGGAGCTGCTTCGTCAGGGGCTCGCGCCGTTCGCGGACCGCGAGTTCAAGAGCCTGCACAAGGCGCAGGCCGGCGCCGAGGCGCTGCGGTACATGGGCGAGGATCGCCTGCTTGCCAAGAAGCCGATTGCTGAATGGGACGTGGCCGCGCTGCTCAAGCTGATGTGGGAGGCGTGGAACGAGGTCTTCGGCAGGACGCTCGGACGCGCCGAGCGCTCGCTGGTGCAGGAGCTGCGCGACTGGCGCAATAAGTGGGCGCACCAGGAGCCGTTCACCAGCGACGATGCCGACCGCGCGCTCGACTCCATAGCGCGCCTCTTGACGGCCGTCTCGGCCCCACAGGCCGACGAGGTGGGGAAGATGAAGATGGAGCTGCGTCGGCTCCTGTTCGACGAGCAGGTGCGGAGCGAGAAACGCAAGGCCGGCGGCTCGCTGATCGAAGCGGCGTCCACGGGGACGCTCAAGCCCTGGCGCGAGGTGGTCACGCCGCACGCGGATGTGGCAAGCGGCCGCTATCAGCAGGCGGAGTTCGCGGCCGACCTGTGGCAAGTGCACCTGGGCGAAGGCAGCGACGAGTACAAGAAACCCGCGGAGTTCTTCCGGCGCACCTACCTCACCGAGAGCCTGAAGCGCCTGCTCGTGGGCGGCGTGCGGCGCATCGCCGGGAAGGGCGGCGACCCGGTGGTGCAGCTCCAGACCAACTTCGGTGGCGGCAAGACGCATTCGATGCTGGCGCTCTACCACCTCTTCTCGGGCGCGATCCCGAGCGAGCTGGCGGGCGTGGACGCGGTGCTGGCCGAGGCGGGGGTGAAGAGCCTGCCGGCGGCGAAGCGTGTGGTGCTGGTGGGCAACAAGATCTCGCCCGGCAAACCCGTCACCAAGCCTGACGGCACGGTGGTGCGCACGCTGTGGGGCGAGCTGGCGTACCAACTCGGCGGCAAGAAGGCGTTTGCCCGCATCGACAAGGACGACGAAAAGGCGACCAGCCCCGGTGATGTGATGCGCGCGCTGTTCGTCGAATATGGCCCGTGCCTGGTGTTGATCGACGAGTGGGTGGCCTACGCGCGGCAGCTCCACGACCAGAGTGACCTGCCTGCGGGCAGCTTCGATACCATGTTCACCTTCGCGCAGGCGCTGACCGAGTCGGCCAAGGCCGCGAAGAACTGCCTGCTGGTGGTGTCCCTGCCGGCGTCGGATACGCCGGGCTCGGCACACGCACAGGCCGACGAGGTGGAAGTGGGCGGCATCCGCGGGCGCGAGGCGCTCGACCGGCTGCGCAATGTGGTCGGGCGGGTCGAGTCCTCGTGGCGGCCCGCGACCGCCGAGGAAGGCTTCGAGATCGTGCGGCGGCGGCTGTTCGAGCCGCTCGCCGGGCCGGAGGCCTTCAAGCAGCGCGACGTGACGGCGCGCGCCTTCGCGGACCTCTATCACGCGCAGGCGGCGGAGTTCCCGCCCGAATGCCGGGGCGCCGACTACGAGAAGCGCATCCAGGCCGCGTACCCGATCCATCCCGAGATCTTCGACCGGCTCTACACCGACTGGTCCACGCTGGTGAAGTTTCAGCGCACGCGCGGCGTGCTGCGGCTGATGGCAGCGGTGATCCACAGTTTGTGGGAGAAGGGCGACAAGAACCCGCTCATCCTGCCCTCGACGATCCCCATCGACGATGGGCGCGTGCAGTCCGAGCTGACGCGCTATCTCTCCGACAACTGGGCGCCGATCATCGAGAAGGATGTGGACGGTCCCGCCTCGCTGCCGCTCAAGATCGACAGCGAAGTACCGAACCTCGGCAAGCTGCACGCGACGCGGCGGGTGGCGCGCACGATCTACCTCGGCTCCGCGCCGACGGCGGCCGCGGCACACCGCGGCATCGAGGACCGGCGCGTGAAGCTCGGCTGCGTGATGCCGGGCGAGTCGCCGGCCATCTTCATCGATGCGCTGCGGCGACTGGCGGCGGCAGCGACCTATCTCTATCAGGACGGCCCGCGCGCCTGGTACGCGACCCAGCCCACCGTGACCAAGCTAGCGGACGACCGCGCCGAGCAACTCAAGCGCGATCCGGACAAGGTGGCGAGTGAGCGGGACGCGAGGCTATGCGCCGACCTGAAGAAGAGCGGCGACTTCTCGCGCATCCACCCGCTGCCGCGCTCGAGCGCGGACGTGCCGGACGATCTCGCCGCGCGCCTCGTGGCGCTGCCGGCGGAGCATCCCTACAGCAAGGAGAGCGGGAGTGCCGCCGAGACGGCGGCCAAGGCGATCCTGGAGTCGCGCGGCAACACGCCGCGCCACAACCGCAACACGCTGGTGTTCCTCGCTGCCGATCGGGTGCGCCTGCAGGATCTCGACGAGGCGCTACGCAAGTTCCTCGCGTGGTCGTCGATCCTGGCGGAGAAGGTGGCCCTCAATCTCGACCCGCATCAGGTGCGCCAGGCGGAGATGCAGAAGCAGGCCGCCGACGGTACCGTGACCGCGCGCCTGCCAGAAACCTACCAGTGGGTACTGGTGCCGGAGCAGAAGACGCCGCAGTCGCCGGTTGAATGGCAGTCCATCCGCCTATCGGGAGCCGACGCGCTTGCTGTCCGCGCGAGCAAGAGATTGCGGAACGACGAGCTCCTGGTGACGAGCCTTGGCTCGACCATCCTGCGTAAGCACCTGGACGACATACCGCTGTGGCGGGGCGACCACGTCGCCGTGAAGCAGCTTGTGGAGGACTTCGCGTGCTACCTCTACCTGCCGCGGCTCACGGGGCCGGAGGTGCTGGTACAGGCGATCCGCGATGGCCTGGAGCTGCTGACGTGGCGGTCAGATACGTTCGGGTTTGCCGAGAGCTGCGACGAAGCGGCGGGCCGGTATCGTGGCCTGCGCGGCGGACAAGTGATCAGCGTGTCCCCGGACAGCGTCGGGTTGCTGGTGAAGCCAGAGGTCGCCCGGCGGCAATTGGACGCCGAGGTCCCACCGGCGGTCGCGCCGGGTGCAGCGGGCGCCAAGGCGGGAGGTTCGGGGGCGCCTGCCGGTGCGACGGCCTCACCGAGCGCGGGTGGCGAAGGGGCGACGCCGGCGGGCGCTGCTGCGGCGCTGCCTCGCCGCTTTCACGGCACGGTGGCCCTCGACCCGACTCGCGTCGGGCGGGACGCGAGCCGCATCGCCGACGAGGTGATCGCCCATCTCTCAGGACTCGTGGGCGCTGAGGTGCGGGTGACTCTCGAGATCGAAGCCGAGATCCCCACGGGCGCCCCGGACCAGGTCGTTCGGACGGTCACCGAGAACAGCCGCACATTGAAGTTTACGAGCCAGGGGTTCGAGAGCGAGTAGTCAACTGCGGTAACGGCGGGCCACCCGGCCGTACGACTTTATGGGTGCCTGCGCGCCGTGCGCGAGTCGCAGGCGTTCGCGCTTGCGGTGCCGCATCCCGAGGCGCTGCGCATCCGGGACAACGTGGCGTTTCCAGGCCGTCGCGCAATCGCGCGCGAGCTGGTCGAGACGGTCCACAACAATGTCACGATCGACTGGACCCTGCGCGAAAACGTGCGTGCGCAGCTTCGCGTCCTGGTGAAGCGCATCCTCCGCAAGCACGGCTACCCGCCGGACAAGCAGGAGACGGCGACGCAGACGGTGTTGGAGCAGGCGGAAGTGCTCTCCGCAGAATGGGCAGCGGCATGAAGGGAGAAGGACGCCCCTAACCGGTTCTGACGGACAGCGTAGCACACGCGCCTGCGCTGTGCGGGCTTTTCGGTCACGACGGTATCGGCGAACAGCGCCACCCGCAACCAGGTTGCCGGGGCCTCGCGGGCGACCTTGGCGTACCACCGCCCCGGGGAAGGACGCCCAGGCCTCCGGTTGCGGTTCTCATTGGACGGCACGCCCCCCAAAGCTGCCGGCCTCGCAGTCGCTCGCGCCACTTCTTCCAGTAGTCACCTGATCGGCGAGACCTTGCCGCAATACTTCCCCGCGCCACCATAGCCCTGCCCAACGTCGTCACAAGGGATTACCTGCTGACGTTGCTCTTAGCTCATGGTAGTTTACCCGATATTCAGGAGCCTTCCCTGCTTTGCCAACTACTCACTACACCGTTCTCCAGGTAAATATAGTACATCGTCGGCGATACCTTGTTGTCATACACCCACTGCTGGGTCTTGCCAGAATCATACTTATTTGTACTTTTAGGCCGTCCCCAAGACGCCAGGGCAGCCGCTTCACGCATTCCTACATATATAAGCCCAAGTAACACTGCTGCCTTGTCTTTCCGACTGGCGCTTGATGAATTAACAAACGCTACCCGTCGCTCACAGGTCCTTTTATCTCGTGTAGCACGGACAAGCGCTGGGTCAATCACGATGTGACGGGATTTAAAACCGGATTCAAACATCACGGCCACGTCTGAGTCTACTAGTGTTTGGCACTCGATAACGACATTGTTGTGCTTTTCAATATTATCAAAGATGGCCCTGACTTCCGTCTCGTAAGGACCCCTCGCATCTGCGCTAGGTGCTACTGCGATTGACGCGAACAAAATACTGCATGCCTTGTTCATGATTTCACACTTCCTTTAGGCAAAAAAGGTATGGCGAAGAAGGCAGGATTGAATCAGCGGCATGCAAAGAGCGCTCAAGCCTGCTCGGCCCGCGCGATGAGATCGGGCTGGTCGTTCTTAGGATTATTTACGGCCGTACTGACCGGATAGGCCAGCATCCGTTCCGAAGGATAAGGCTTCAAGAAGGCCTTGAACCGCTCGGCGTCGGTGAGATCGGGGTCCATCCAGAGATCGTAAGCCTCGGGAGCCAAGATGACCGGCATACGGTCATGAATTGGCTTTGTGAGCTCATTGGCCTCGGTCACGATGATGGCGCAGGAATCGATACTCTGCCCCTCCTGTGCCCAGTGTTCCCAAACGCCTGCGAACGCGAAGGGCTCGCCGTGCTTGACGCTGATGAAGTACGGTTGCTTGGTGCCTTCGCGTTTTCGCCATTCATAGTAGCCATCGGCCGCGACGAGGCATCGTCGGAGACGGAAGGCGTCTCGGAAGGTCGGCTTCTCGGCGATGGTCTCTGCGCGGGCGTTGATGGTGCTGTAGCCGATCTTCGGCTCCTTGGCCTCGGCAAACTTCTGGACCGAGGAGAATCGGGCGAAGCGGCCGCACATGCCGGTAGGGTATCGCTGCGATCTCGGGCACCCGCTTTTGCATAGCTGAGCGAGCTTATGAGGCGGTTCCGGCAGGAAGACGGGGGGAGGGAAGGCAAGGAGCGAAACCACGCGCGGGTGCTCGGCATCCTGCCCGAGGTCACTGCCATCGACGCCTGACCATGGTCTTGCGCCGTGGTTCGTTGCTCCGGGGTGCGACCGAGCCGGCCATAGAGCTGTGGCCACGCCGCCTCGACGTCGCCATGGGGTGCGTCACCCTCCCCTTTTCCAAGGTCGCGCCGTCCGGGCCGTAGTACGCCTCGAACACCGTTCCCGAGGGGTAGACCGCCTGGAAGCGCTCGAAGCGCGGAGCACATGCGAACAAAAATCAACCAAAGTGAGAAATACAGCCAAAAAAGCCCCGAATTGCCCATTTTTCCCCCTAAAATCGCCCGTTCCGGCCCAGGGAATGACCCGAGCTCGCCTCTTCCCACCCTTGGGACGAGGTTTATCCGTCCTTTGTACGCCGAGCTCGATGGTGGATTCCACTTCGAGGCCCCAGACATCCCACCCCGGGACCGCCTCGCGGGCGAACAGCTCGATCCGGGGCACGTCGCCCATGAGCCGCACCAGGCGCTCGCGCACCTCGGGGGGCTTTGTGCTGTGTTTGCCGAGGGGCGCCTCGATGACCTGGCGAACCCCGGCGTTGACGCGCTTCGGCTTGCCGCGCACGGCGAAAAGGCAATCCTCGGTGTTGGCGCGCGTCCAATGCCCCATCCGGAAGTGCGACTTGCCGTGCTTCGTCGTCTTGTGCCAGGTGAAGCCCTTCATCGTCTTGAGCGTAAATCCCCAGGACCGGACGACCTGCAGGGCCTCTTCGGGCATCGGGGGCACCCACCACAAGGCCAGGAGGCAATTCGCCGCGGCGATGCCGGGGACATCGAGCGCGCAAATCTCGGGTAGGCTCAGGGTCCGGTACTTGTGGACCGCGCCCCGCTTGCCGGCGTTGGCGCTGTCGCGGTATGACCAGGGCGGATCGGCGAGGATGATCTCGTAGCTCATGGCTTCACCTCATGCCGCCCCGGATGCCCTCGGCGAATGACTGGGCGTAGCCGCGCAAGGTAGGCACGGCCGGGATCTCGCCCGCCTCGATGTCGGCGATGTCCTCGGGGCTCAGCAGAGAGCGGAACACCTCCGGACTGATGCCCGCCACCCCCTCGCAGGCCGCCGCCAGGGCCTCATCGAGGGGGACCGGTGCCCCCGTTGGCCTAGGGAGCCCGGCGATCGCCGTGACGGCGGACCCGGGGCCGTGGTAGCGCTCGGCGAAGGCTTGCCACTCGGGCAGGTTCCAGCCGCTCGGGGTGTCCACCTCGACCGTCCGGCCGCCGGGTTCGAGGATGGCCACACGCCACCACAGGCGGTCGGGCCCGCCGTCGCGGGCGGCGGGGGACAGCGGGGGCGCGCCTTCAGTTTTTTCACTCCCAGGGCTTGCTAACGCTAAAGTTGCTAATCCTGCTAATCCTGGGGCAACTTTAGCAACTTTAGCTGCTTTAGCATTAGCAGCACCCACAGGCTCATTTTTCAACTCTCCATGGATCAGGTCGGCCAGTGTCATTCGGCACCCCCAGCCAGCAAAGCCGGGTTTCACCTCGATCTTCTTCTGGCGCCCTTCCTTCACCAGCCGCGCCCGGTCAAGCTCATCAAGCTCGCGCACGGCGGAATCGATCACGGCCCTCTCTCGCAGTCCGGCCGGCCCGTATTGCTGAATCCTGCCCGTCGGGACACTGGATGTTCCCTCCCGCCGGCAGTACTCGATCAGCCACGTGTCCAGTCGCACCGTGTTCGCCAGTTCCACCGATAGGGCCACCTCGCCGAAGAAACGCCGCGACTCGTTCAGGTGCCATGCCGCGATCCGGCTTGCGGCCTTGAACACGTCGGGCCCTATCGGACCGTCCATGTCATCCTCGAATGCCTGGAACAGTGCCGCCAGCCGTACAGCGTTGTCGGCGGTCTTGCTCGCCACGTCGCGCACGTCGCACAGCTCGCCCCCGTTACGCAGCTTGCCCTCGATGGCGTCGTGAAACTTCACCCATTCGGCTTTCGCGTCCGGTGTCAGCATCAGCACGGCCGGGGACAGATCCCCCTCTTCATTCATCGGAGGCGATTCTTCGAGGATCTCGGCAATGCGTTGATTGAATGCGGCCAGCGCGGGCCAGTTTTCGGGCGCTTCGGTGAAGGGACGATAGCCCTGCGTCGATTCCGGCCAGGCGATAAGGAACCTGGCGAGAAACCCGGTGCCCCGGGCCAGCCCTTCAGATCGCTCGAAGAAGTTACGCAACGTCACTTCCTGCACCTGCAAAGCCAGGGTCAACCGCGCACTGCGCACCGTGAAGGATTCCGAAGTGCGCCGCCCGATGGACAACTCTCTGCCGTCCCACAGGATGTTCAGCAGCGCCAGATTCCGCATGATGCTGTCCCTGCCCATGGCATGGGCTCCGAACACGATCCCGGCCTCGCTCGATGCCACCACAGCGGAAGGCCACTCCTTCGCAAGTAACCAGGCCAAGTGCTCGGGTGTCTCATCCATGCACAAGAGCTTCGGCACCCTTGGGGCTTCCGGCTTGTCGTGTTCGAGCTGCTTCAGGTCTTCCCCAAGACCGCCGGTTGCCTTGCCGGTCTTTTTCGCTTGCTTGATCGCCAACAGGATCCCGTCGCGCTCAGCCGTCCATTTCCCGAAGCTCGCCGCGTAGTCCTTCAGGGCAGGCCCGGCCTTTTCAGCTTCGGTCTTTTCAAACTCACGGATCGCTGACGTGAAGAACCCGTCGCACGTCGTTTTCCGCTCACCCGAGTCGGCGATCGTCAGCAAGAACAGGCTCGACGGGCCTTGCAGTTTCTCAGCTCGCTTCACGTCTACATGGGCCTGAACCGTTGCCGACAGCGCGCCCAGCGCAGAGGATGCCACCAGCGGCACAGGTGCCTTAACGAAGCCCGCCACCTCCTTCACCGCTCCCCGGATGATGTCGGGCAGGGCATCCAACGGGTAATCGACCGCCGTCACTTTTGCCAGCAGCGGCATAGGCTCCGGCCATTCGTCGCCACGCCTGGCCTCTACGCACGGGAGTGCCGCTATCGCCGCCGCCGTCGCGGCCGGGTTCGCCTTGAGCCAATCCACCACATCGCCCTTCTTGGGCAGCCCGAGCTTCGCCACGTCGATCACGCGCACGGTGCAGCCGAGCGCCAGCAGGCTTTCGGCCGCATCCGTCGCGTACCGCTGGCCGGCTTCGTCGTTATCCGGCCAGACAGTCACGTCGCGCCCGGCCAGCGATCGCCAGTCGGCCTTCGCCGCGGAATCTGCCGCGCCGCTTGTCGTGGCCAACACCCCAACCTTCGCCAGCGAATCGGCACACCATTCGCCCTCGACTAGCCACACGGTTTCCTCGGGCCGCGCGGCCAGCTCGTGCAGGCAGTACAGCGGCTTGCCGTCCGGGTATTCCGGCTCGCCAAGCTCGAAGCCCAAGCCGTTCACCCGCATGGGCCGGATCCACTTTTCCCCGGTGTGCGGGTTTTTCAGCCGGATGCGCCAGTACCATGGGCCGCCGTCCGGGTAGGTATAGGTGTGCAGGGCCTCGGGTTTATACCCGTCGCGGATCGCGGAAGCGGACAGTCGTCGCGCAGCTTCCTGGGGTGCGTTCATCGCTCCTCCCATGCGCCCAGCGCCTTCGCCGCGTCGATGAAAGACAGCCCGTATCGCTTCATGTGGAAGGCCAGCACGTCGCCGCCATGGGCCTCGCACGACATGCAGCGGAACGCGCCCCTATCGAGCCGCACCCGCAGGCTCGGCCGCGTGTCGTCGTGGAAGGGGCAGACGGCGGATTTCCACCCGCCGCCGCCGGTGAGCTTCAAGCCCTGTTGGCGGAAATACTCCGCTGGAGTCGGAAGGCGATCGCGCCTGAAGCGACCCCGCCGGCGCCCAGCTGTGCTATCGTGGCTTGGTCCGTGGTGTGCCCCCGCCCCCACACCGTCGCCACGGGGGGGCGGGGCTCTTTCGGCCACCGGGCCTACTCCTTCTTGACCTCAGCGAAGCGCCGTTTCTTTGTCCGCGGTTTGGTCTTGGCGGGGGGGCCGGCTCGCGCCCCGCGGTCCGCTGCCGCACCGGTTTCCTCACCGTTCTTCGGCGCGACGCCCTTGTGCTCGTTCAGGTAGGCGTCGAGGTCCGCCGTGTCAAAGATGACGCGACGACCGAGGCGGATCACGGGCGGTCCCTTGCCGGTGCCGTATAGCCGCTTGAGCGTGATCGCCGCGATCCCCAGGTAACTGGCGGCCTCGCGGAGGGGTATGCGTCGTGGCATTGCTGCATCTCCTCGGTTGTCGGACATGCGCGCAGTATCCGGCGGGGGCGTGGGGATGTGAAGGAAGGATAGGCCCCCCCTTTATCTTTCTTCTGGTTGGGCTCAGAGGCGTGCTAGAAGGTCTCGGTAGCCGCCGTCCCGCAGCTCGCGAGCGACATGCAGCGCTTTGCTTGGCGTGTCGGTGTGGCTGTCAGGGTATAGCCGATCGGCCATCTCCTCGCGACTTGCGCCGCAGCGCTCGGCGTCCAGCACGCGGAGATAGGTCCTGTAGATACTGTCATCCTGGATTCGCTTGCCGCGCTCGGCAGAAAAACCCCGATTCTCTCCCCTGTTATCGCGCATGCATTTCAGCCATTGCTTACACTCGGCCAGTTGTTTATCTAATGATTGCCTGAGATCGAAAACGAACGGCGGGCTATGCCATATCTCGCTGTGCCTCACCCGCCCGTCGAAGTACACATAGGGCGGCTTTTCAGAATATAGACCACGCTCTATCGTAAGAGGTTGCGATTCATCCGGATCGTGCAAGGGAAACACGCCCCATTTTTTCATTAAACGATGCTCTTCATTTCCGTTATCCGCGTAGGGCAGATTAGAGAAAACCCCATAATCTTCTTGATACTCGGCATTCCGTCTCAGGAATTCCCAAGCCCAAAACTCGGGGGCTAGTTTCTCGGGATAGGCGCTTTCGTCCTTCCAGTCAGGGAGCCAAGGCGGGATCATTTCGCGCACCTTCTTGCACGGGCCTTCAAGGGGGAGCCAAGCCAGGGCGGTGAAGGTTTCCGCCTTTTCGGGCCGTCGCCCTAGGCTTGGCGTAAGCGGTTATCGTCTCAGCTCGATCACCTCAGCCGCGGGGCGGATCCCGCCGGCGGACAACAGGTATTCGGTGATCGCCTGCATCGGTCGACCAGGCGGAGGCCGACACGTATTTCGAGCGCTTGGTCGAGCACACGATGTCGTTCGGCAAGACGCGCGAGGAAGCTGAAGAGATCGAGCGCGCGAACCTCGGTTATTGGGCGGGCTACTATCGACCAGAGACACGCGAGCGCGTCGAGCGCCTCTTCCGGTGCGCACATCCCTTCTTCGGTTCAATCGCGGAAAAGGGGCCGCCGACCCCGGAGCAGCCTACGAGATTGTGCACCGCGCGTCCCGGCGCGGGAATAACACCCGCGCGCGGGTTCGGAGAGAGGGCGCCGGCCCCATATCCCTGCGTCTGACCGGCGGTCGATCCATCGGCCCGCTCCGGCGAGGGGTGAGCGCCGCCGGTCCTGGCGGTTCGCGCCCCTGGGGATAGTTTTGGGGGTAACTGCCAGAAGGTACGCGTAACGATTCCAGTAATATCACGCAGTTACGCGCACGGTTCGAGTCCGGCCCAGGGCGCCACATCGACATCCGAGGGAGTCCAACAGAGTCCACAAGCCCGCGTAAGTGCGGGCTTTTTTGTGCCCACAGCGTCCAGGGTGGCCGTATACTGTCCATTGACAAGCAACTGGCGACGGGTATCGACCCCAGCCTCGCCCGCAGGTCACGGCGTCGATGGTGGTGGATCTGGGCCGCGATGCCGAGTCGCCCGAGTGGTTCTCGCTCGCCGCGTTCGCGAGCACCGGCGAGGCCCTGGCCAGGCATGGGAAGGGTGATATGGTGGCCGTGTCCGGCAAGCTCACCAAGTCGGCTTGGACGGGCAAGGACGGCACCGAACGCGCGGGCTTCTCGGTCCTCGCCGACTCGATCGCGAGCGCTCGCACGGTGCGTCCGAGGAAGGCGCAGGCCAAGCGCGAGGATGCGGAAGCGGTGCCGTTCGATGACGCACGTTCGATGACGCACTCACGTTCTGAACCCGTGGGCATGTCTGGCGTCTCGTCCCAAGGGGGGTCTACCCACGGCCGAGCATCGACCAAAGCAAGGTGAGTAGGCATGCAACCAACAGCACCGCCCACACTGCCTCGCCCACCACCGATACTCTCAAGGCGTCATGCTTCGCCTCTCTGGCCGCCGCTTCCTCAATAGTCGATAAAGACATGCTCGGTTTGGTGTTCATGCCCAACGACAGGCAAACGGTGGGCCGGGTCCACAAGACGCCGCGCGCCATTATCCGCAGGCGCGACTCGTGTTTGCCGGCGGCTCCGGCGATGTGCGGGGACGGCGGGCGCCGTTCGGCGATCGGCTGGGGTTTTGAGCCGCCCTTGCAGGAGGAATTGAGCATGGCGAAGAAGGCAGTGACCATGACGCGGCAGAGCCCCGCCCAGAAGCCGATCAAGGTTCCCGAGAAGGACAGCAAGACCATTGTGGTAAGCGCAAAGGATGAAGCCGAGGCGAAGAAGCGCATTGCCGAGCTTTTCCTGTCGCCGGAGTTGAACGCGGCGCGGCTGACATGCGCATACAGCCCGAACCCGTTGGACCTGATGGAGGGGGGGGCCAGCTCGCGGAGCAGGCCAGGGCCGCGACCGACGGCGACCTGTCGCAGGCCGAGGCGATGCTGATCAATCAGGCGCACGCGCTGCAAGCGATGTTCGTGAATCTCGCCGAACGCGCCCAAAATCAGACCCACATTCCGCAGATCCAATGCCTGATGGGGTTGGCCCTAAAGGCACAAGCGCAATCCCGCGCGACGCTGCAAACCCTGGCCGAAGTGAAGTTCCCCAAGTCGGCGACCTTCATCCGACAAGCCAACATTGCCCACCAGCAACAGGTGAACAACAGCCCGGCCCCGCCGCATGATCCTCGCGCCCGGGAAGCCGACCTACAGCACGTGTAGCGGAGACAGTCGTGGGCCAGCATCGAGGGGCCGCATAGGGCGCACGCCGTGACGAAGGCCCTCGATTGCTGCCTGAGGGCGGATCACGAAGCGGTATTGGCCGTCTCCAAGACAATAGGTGCCGTAAAGCAGAGAGCTGCATACCAGGATTGACGCGACCAACAACGCCATCGTGAGCTGGGTGCGCGCGCCGCCGTGCCGGTCCACAAACAAGCTACGGATACCGCGAACCAGGGTGGCACCGTGGCCAGGATGGAACCGAAGACCGGGAAAGCTAAAAAGCCGACGTAGAACAGGATTAGATCGGTAGCAGACTCTCCGGCGGGCGGCAAGCCCGTCATCGCCCGGTTAGCGACGGCAAATAGAGCGAACACGAACACCACCCCTTGGAGCCGATCGCTGGGGGTATCGAGTGTAAGCCACAGCCGCCGCTTTTCCATCCGCGCTGTATCGTCGCCCTCCGCCTCGGCTTTAGGGGCCCGCGGGCCCGGAGACCTCACACTGCGAGGCGCTGGATCGGGAGCCGGCGGAATGGGTTGGAGCTGGCGCACCTGGCCCGGCGGCTGGCTTGCGGCACACCCCCCCCCCATTTGGGAGGATATACCTGACGGCCCCGACCGGGTAATCTTTCAAAAGGAAGGGCGCAGAGAAAGGCGGCTCTCTGACCCCCCGGTCCGGGGCTGGCCACTCGGCGCCCTTCCTCTAATCTTGCGGTTTTTTTTGTGCCCTCCGTTTCTGCCGGGTGTGAGGCTAATACAAGACCCCTCGGGGGATACGCCCGCCGTCTTACTGCGGTTTCAAGGCACCCGGCGCCCATCATTGGACGCGCGTCAATGCCGGAAACCATATAGGTGAACACCATGGCGAGAAAAAAAGGAGGAAATGGACGTGAATGACCAACGGAATCCGAACTGGACCTTTGCCAAAGACCATCCGGGCGGCCTTGGCCGTCCCCGGCGGGCGGCGGATGAGGCCATGGCACCGGCCGGGGGGTTCTTACGCAGCTTGCTGGAGCACGGGCCGGTCGCCTCGAAACAGATCCGCGCCGAAGCGGAAGGTGCCGGCTATGCCTGGCGGACAATCCAACGGGCACAAAAGGCCTTGGCGATCGAGGCATATCGGGAGGGCTTTGGTAAGGAGGGAGTGTGGTATTGACGCCTAGCCGACGCCGAAGAACCCAAAGATAGCCACGGCGGTGATCTCGACAATGCTTCGGGCGACGACCGGGAGGACTGGCTTCCTAACTACGAGGCGTTCATGAAAATCGGGCTGAAGGCACAGAGCCAATGCCGCACGACATTGGAAACCCCGGCGCGACGATCAAGAACCCGCCCGCGGTGTTCGCGCGGCAGGCCAACATCGCGCACGGACCGCAGCAGGTGAATAACAACGGCATGATGCCAGCGAGCGAGCCTCGCGCGGTGCTAAACATCCCGCCCCCTCGTGGGCGGGATCTCTCAGGAGGCCAAGATAAAAACCTATCAACCCGTGGTAAGAACCGAAAAGCTTGCGGTGTGGCTGCGACGACCTGCACGCCTGTATGGGCAGCATTGAGCCATGCCACGGGGTGGCACGCGGGCGATACTGCGGGAACTGGCGCGCCTGCTGCGGGAGCAAGGCGAAGCATTGAAGCGCATCGGCTGAGGGGGCGCCCCTACGGCCGGCTCTCGGCGACGCCGCGGCCCCCCATTTGGGGGGTGGCGCATAGTCAGCTGATGCTGTATCTATGATCAATGCTGCTCGTCTTCCCCGTCAACCCCCCGAGATTCGGCCTGTTCGGCCTCCTGCTCGCGCTTTACCTGGTGCATGTGAGCCCGCCCGCGCAGGCGGGCGTGGAGCCGGCTGGTATCGACCCGGTCGGCGCGAGATGGCTCCAGCACCACGGCGGCGATGGAGGCGACGGCGACGATGACGACGATGATGACGACGGCCCGCCACTGTCGCCACCAGCGCCACCGCTGCCACCGCCACCACCAGACCTTACCCTTACCGGGACCGATGCGCCCGACCCGGTGACCGCTGGCCAGCCCGTCACCTATATCCTCATGATCCGGAACAACGGACCTAGGAGCGCCAGGGGCGTCACGCTCACCGATGACCTGCCCGCGGGCGTGACGCCCGGGGCGGTCACGACGACTCAAGGCTCCTGCGGCGGCACCGACCCCATAGATTGCAATCTCGGCAGGATCGCAAGCGGCGCCCAGGCCACCGTGACTTTCACGGTCACCCCTATGACGCCGGGCACGATCACCAATCAGGCCTGGGTCGAGGCGAAGAAGAACGATCCGAATGCGGGGAACAACTCGGTCTCGACCGCTACCACGGTCGTCGACGTGATCAGCACGACGCCGCTGGGTCTGGAGAATCCTCTGCCAGACGGTTGCGAGTTTGTGAATGAGGAGAGCACTTGTCCTGAGATGGCTTCCATCAGCTTCGATGTCGATATCCCAGCCGGCGCGAGCTTTATCGAGTTCGACTATGCGTTCGCCGACGTCGATGAAGGGGATTACGGGGCTGTGTTCCTCGATATCATCCCTACGGCAGTCTCCGAGCGGACAGGCCCGAGCGTCCTGCAAGCAAGCGCGGTACGGAACAACGGGCCTTCCGCTTCCGCGAGCCCTATCGCCGTGCTGTCAGCCTCGAGCGCCCCGCCAGAAGGTCGCTTTCACAGCTCAGGGCTTATTCCGTTGACCACCTCCCAGGCAGGGCGCAGGGGCATGATGACGATATCTATCCGGCAGGTTCGCCAGGCTCTATATTTCGCCTTCAGCGTTTCCACACCGTATCCGCATGTCCGGAAAGATGCTTCGGCAAGCGTGCCACGATCTGCGGCACTAGGGGCCGTGATCGCTTAACGGGGACAGCGGGGAGGGATGTGATCGTCGGTCTGCAAGGCGACGACACCATCAATGGGCTAGATGGTAACGACCTGATTTGTGGAGGCAGCGGAAAGGATACGTTGGTCGGCGGTCGGGGAAGGGATCGGCTCGACGGGGGCGCAGGGAACGATACACTCGACGGAGGGCGGGGCAAGGATACCTGTAAAGGCGGTGGCGAGGCCGATAACGCTCCCAGATGCGAACAGAAGCGCGGGGTTCCTTAGGGGGGAAGCCTGGAAGCCGAGGCCGAGCCGAAGGCGGCCTAGACCACGGGCCGGGGGCATACCTGCGATACCCGGCACCCTCCCGCGGCCTTCGTGCATGGGGCGCAGTGAGGGGGCGCCCCTACGGCGACTCTCGGCGACGCCGCAGGCGAGTCACACCCCCCATTTGGGAGGATATACATGACGGCCCCGGCTGGGTAATCTTTCAAAAGGAAGGGCGCAGAGATAGGCGGTTCTCTGGCCCCGGGCTAGCCCAACTTTCGCAACCGAGGCATGTAGAGACATGAACTCCTTTATTATTCAATGGGTTGCTCACAAAGGTCTGTACTACATTTGAGCAGCTATTTTTGCGGTGATGCGTGGAGGTGGTTGTTGAGGCAGCATCCAATCGAGCTGAGCCAAGAGTAGCTGGTGGTCTGGTTCGGGTTCTGTATATCGGGTGAAGATGAGTTCGCGCCCGTCGGTGG
>JACCXJ010000219.1 GCA_013697045.1 Gammaproteobacteria bacterium
GGGATCGATCCGATCATCATCATTTCACCGTCCCTACAGCATCAATGACCGCCCGACCCACGATGGTCGCGCCCAGCACCTGCACTTCCGCTTTACCGTTCAACCTTAGTCCGACAGGCTGCTAGCGGGTAAGAATTACACGCTTCGCTACGCGCCGGAGGCCGTTCCGCCGCGCGTTGCGGAGATCCGGGTGATCTCTGGCGGCTCGGGCCCGATCGCCCGGATCGGCCCGGAGGTGGCTCCCCCATCCACGGGATCGGAGCTGCGATCTCCCGAGGGCAAATCGCTCGATGAGCTGTCCCGCGACGCCACCCAATCGCCCGATCCCAAGGCGCGGATCGATGCGCTCAAAAGCCTGGGCCAGTGGGGGGACGAAGAGAAGGTGCAAGCGGCCGTAGCCTCCGCGCTGGGCGACCAGGATGGCGAGGTTCGGGGTACGGCCTTGGCCTCCGTGCAGGGCGGGGGGGTCTCTATTCCGCTGGAGGCCCTGACCGATATGGCGCTCAAGGACGCAAGCCCCAAGCTCCGGCTGCATGCCCTTGATGAGCTGGTGGAGCGCAGCGAGCCGGGCAAGATCGTGGAGCAGCTCAAACAAGCCGCAGAGGACCCAGACCCTCACGTGCAAGCGCTTGCCCAGCGCTGGCTGCGACGGGTCGAGGGGCAGGTCCGACCTTAGCGATGGCACGGGGGGGCGCGCGGCGATAGCCCGAAGGCGCCATCGCGTGCTTTCGAGCAAGGTGCCGTTACTGCCCTGTATGCCCCGTATCCCGCGACCCCGAGCGAAGGTCAAATCCAAACTTGCCGCAGAGCTTGTAAAGTGTGCCGCGCGAGACGCAGAGCAGGCGGGCCGCCTTGGCCACATTATACGAGGTGGAGCGCAGCGTCCTTGAAATCACCGCTTTTTCGGCCTGAAGGCGGGCGTCGTTGAGGGTTCCGAACGAATGAGTCCTCCTGCGTTTTTCGAGTCCGAGGTCGGACGGCTTGATATAGGGCGTGTCGCACAGGACCACCGCGCGCCGGACACAATTACGTAGCTCTCGAACGTTACCGGGCCAGTCATGATGGTGCTTCATGACGTTGAGGGCCTCGCTGCTGAACCCCGCGATAACGCGGGGAGTCTCGTTCAAGAACTTGGAGAAAAAGAAAGCTGCCAGCGGTTCGACATCCTCCCTTCGCTCACGCAGCGGCGGCAGCTCCAGGTTCAGTACATGCAATCGGTAGTAGAGGTCCTCCCGGAACCTCCCTTCTTCCATGGCTTGGGGAAGGCTCGGTTGGTCGCGGCAATAATCCTGAAATCAACGTCGATCCTCCGCCCGTTGCCCAAGGGCTCTATATAGCCCTCCTGGAGGACGCGCAGCAGATTACTTTGGAGATCATAGGGTAGATCCCCGATTTCATCCAAGAATAGGGTTCCTCCTGCGGCCTCGAGGATGCGTCCCCGTCTGCGGGCGGTGGCGCCTGTGAAAGCCCCCTTCTCATAACCGAACAGTTCCGATTGGATGAGCGCAGCCGGCAAAGCCCCACAATTGATCGGCACAAACGGCCCCTTGGCTCGCCGCGATCGTTGATGGATCTGTAGGGCGAGAAGCTCTTTTCCGGTGCCGCTTTCTCCAGTGATCAAGACCGGCGCCTCGACGCTGGCGAACTTGTGGATGGCGCGTTGCACTCCACGCATCGCGGCGCTCGTGCCAACGAGCCTGTGCGAGCTACTGTCAGCTTCGCCGCGGCGTGATGCCGCCTCACCGATCGCGACCATGCCATAGGCATGTCCGAGCGTGCCGAAAAGTCGATCAAGGTCGACTGGGACGGTGTGGTAATCGTAGAAAAAAGTGGAAATCGCGTCGCGCAGGTGCTGGTCCCGAACGGAGCAGATGGGAACCAGGGCAATCCATTTCATATGAGGCCGTGCCTGGTGGATTCCCCCGAGGAGGGCGGTAACTCTGCCAACCCGACATCCAACGGTTCGCTGCGAAGTAGTGCGATGGTCTCTTCTGCATCGCAGGCGGTGCAGACCTTCCAACCGCTTTTTCGCAAGCAACGCGGTTGGAATAACCGTCTCTTCCCTGTGGCCTGCAACATACAACAACGATCGTTGTTCCATCAGGGTGCCCCTTTCTTATCTGGTGCGGCGGGTGCCGACGCTTGCACTGTACTGGGGTCGGTCAGACCTTGTCTGTGACTTTTCGCACAAAACCTCGGGCGTAGACGCGGTCGGTACGCTCTTGGAGCGCACCCTCCTATCTTGTACCACATTTGTTACCGGTCTGGGTGTCCCACCCGCGCCTCAACGCGGCGGCGCCGCGGTTCGACACTGGAAGTTCATTGGATACAACGACTTGCCCGCCATCACCTCGGCAATCACGATTGAGAGCAATGGCAGCACCATCACCCGCGGGCCTGCCGTGCCGGACTTTCGCATCCTGGCAGTGGGCAGTTCTGGAAACCTGACCTCCAACAGACACGGTCATCCGCGAGTTCGCGGGGTCGAATCTCTTGGGTGAATGTACCATCAAGTCGAAAGTCGCGGGCCTTCGGGGCTTGCGCTTCGCTCCCGGCGAAACCGTCCTGTGCTTCGGCGGGAAGCTAGCTAGGGCCCAGGGAGGAGTGGCCCTGTTTGGCGCGCCGCGGATGCAGCGCCCTCCCTGCGCTCGGCGACGGTTTGTTCACAAACGCTGAGGGCGTCGCCCAACCGGTGAAGGTAGGCCCGGTAGTCCGCCGCCGGTGAAGAAGCCGGCATCGCGCTGGCGTCCTCGTTAGACCCTGAGGGACACCGGCTAGGGCGGGCGGCGGGGCATGGGGTCCCCGCATCGCCAATTGGATCGGGCCTGGCCAACCGTCGCTTTCGGCTCCGGGATCCGGTGTAAGATCGCCACCCCCTAGACGGCCGGAGGGTAGTTGCATGAAGGTGACGATCTACCATAACCCGCGCTGCTCCAAGTCACGTGCGGCGATCAAGCTCCTGGAGGATCGGGGCATCGAGCCCGAGGTCATCGAGTATCTCAAGACCCCGCCGGACCGCAAGACCCTGGAGCGGCTCCTCAAGCGCCTCGGGATCGGACCGCGCGATCTGATGCGCAAGACCGAGCCGGTCTATGCCGAGGCCGGTCTGGCCGATCCCAATGTCGGCCGGGAGGCGCTCCTCGATGCCCTGATCGCCCATCCGATCCTCATCGAACGCCCCATCGTCGTGGCCGACGACAAGGCCGTGATCGGCAGGCCGCCGGAGCGCGTGCTCGAGGTCCTCGGGATCCTGTGAACTGGTTCCGATCGAGGTCCCGAGTGTGATGGAGGTCCTGGTCCTCTACTATAGCCGCTACGGCAACGTCGCGCACATGGCGCAGTGCGTGGCGCGCGGGGTCGAGCGCGTGCCGGGGTGCACGGCACGGCTGCGGACCGTGCCCGCGGTCTCGACGGTGTGCGAGGCGAGCGCGGAGGAGATCCCGGAGAGCGGCCCGCCCTACGCTACGCGCGCGGACTTGGTCGAATGCGCGGGGCTGGCGCTCGGCAGTCCGACGCGCTTCGGCAACATGGCCGCACCGCTCAAGTACTTCATCGATGGGACCTCGGATCTGTGGCTGTCCGGGGCGCTCATCGGCAAACCGGCTGCGGTGTTCACCTCGACCGCCAGCCTGCACGGCGGGCAGGAGACGACACTCCTATCGATGATGCTGCCGCTCCTGCACCACGGGATGCTGCTCATGGGCCTGCCCTATAGCGAGGCCGAGCTATTCACGACGCAGAGCGGCGGCAGTCCCTACGGGCCCACGCACGTCGCCGGCACAGACAGCGATCTGCCTCTGGCAGACGAAGAAAAGCGGCTCTGCATCGCGCTCGGCCGGCGGCTGGCCGCCGCGGCGCAGGCGCTGGCGGACGCCGACCGCCAGCGCGCGTTATCCCAGAGCTTGTGAAAAACCTCCTTCCTCCGCGCCGGAGTAGGTTTGTTCACACACCCTCCGGCTCGGCGAACAGCGATTTGTAGCTCTGGTAGCTCGCGCAATAGGCCACCGGCATCACCACCAGGAAACCGAGGCCGAGCGTCAACACCGCCCCGAGCGCCAGGACCGCGAACACCCCGAAGAAGGCCAGCAGCACCCGCCAGTTGTTCCAGCAGGCCTCGAAGCTCGTCATGACCGCCTCGAAGCCGTCGATGGGCGTGAACAGCACGAGCGGGACCGAGTAGATGAGGCCCATGCCGGACACTCCGGAGACCATGGCCACGAGCAAGACCCTGAGAAACAGGTTGAGCCACTCGGCCAGGCTCCTGACGTGGTCGGGATCGGTGGCTCCACCCCCCATCTGCGATCCCGCCCCGAGCACCACGAACAGGATGACCAAGGCCGCCATCGTGATTACCCCGATGGTCAACAGCCGCCCGCGTTGGTCCTTTTCGAGCAGGCCTTGAAACAGGTGGCGTACGACGGGTGTCCGGCCGTGTTCCAGCTCCCGCGCAGCGAGGAGGTAACCGCCATACAGCACCGGCGTCATTACCCAGCAGGCGATGGGGCCAAGCAGCGGTATCAACAACAAGACGAACGCCAGCACCAGCCAGATCAGCGTGAACAACACCCAGATGGCCGGATCTTTCTTGAACAGCGCCCAGCCGGCCCAATACCACTCCGCCACCTGTTTGACTTCCACGCGGCCCGGGTTCATAGATCTCCACATCGCAAGTCTAATAGATCCCGCACGAACGGTACCGTGATGCGGCGCTGTGCGACGAGCGCCCCGTCGTCCAACCGGTCGAGCAACCGGCAGAGGTCGGCCATGCCGCGCGGATAACGGCATAGTAGGTACTCCGCCACCTCGGGTTGCAAATCGAACCCCCGTCCCTTGGCCCGCAGCACCAATGCATCGCTCTTGTCGCGATCATCCAGCATCTCGAGGCGATAGACGAGCCCCCAAGCGAGCCGGGATTCGAGATCGGGGAGCGTGAGGCCCAGGCTGCCCGGGCTCCCTCGCCCGGCGAGCACCAGCGCCGCTCCCGCGTCCCTGGCCCCATCGTAGAGTCCCATCACGCCGCGTTCCCAGGCCAAGCGCCCGGCCACCTCCTGGACATCGTCGATGCACACGAGCTCCCGGCCTTCCATCCACGCCGGGCGCGCTATATCACCGACCGGCAGCGACCCGAGCGCCATATAGGCGGCGCGCCCGCCCCGCTCGATGACCCGCGCGCAGGCGGCGGACAGGAGATGGGTCTTACCACTCCCGCTCGGCCCATGGAGATAGAGGCTCACGCCGGGCGCGCCTCCGGCGAGCGACAGGAGATACTCGAAGACCTCCCGGTTGCGCCCCGGTACGAACGCCTCGAAACCCGGCCGGTCGGTCGCGAACGGCAAGAGCAGCTGTCGAGCGCCGGCGGTGGCGGCCCGGAACGGTACCGATGTCATGGCGACGAGAGCTGATAATGGCCCACCTCGGTACCGGTATCCAAGGCCTGCAGGGTGGTCCCCAAGGTGATCGCGCGGCTCACCGCCTCGGCGCCGCCGCGGGCGGTGAGATGGAACTCGACCCGGCCCGGCTCGAGTCTTTTCACATCCACCTGGCGCACCGGGTCGAGCGTCCGCAGGTAACGCTCCACGCGGGTATATTGATCGAGGCTGGATATACCCTCCACCTCCACCACCACCGCGACCATGCCGGATTCGAGCGTGTCCCTGGGACCCGCAAAGTGGGCGTGCAGGGCGTCCACCGCCAGGTCTATGCCCTCGTCCAGTGCCACCTCGGGCAGATCGCCCTGTGACGACCAGGACTCGTTCCGGCCCTCGGCGAACAAGGTCCACTCGGCCTGCCACAAGGCCGGCGAGATCGCGGTCAACTGTCCGGCCAGGACCGCATCGGCGCCGTAGCGACGCGCGGCCGCGGCGATCTGCTCGCTCATGGGCAGGGACACGGCGATGGCCTCGGACCATGCCTCATCGGTAGTATCGAGGACCGGCAACACCAGGGGCACGCCGCGCTGGCGGGCACGCGCATGCAAGGTCTCGCGATACGCCAGCATCTTCTGATCTTGGGGGTCATCGCGGCTCAACACACGCCGGCCACTTCCTTCGTCGACGCTGAGCCACAGGAGCAGCGCGGGACGCTCGCGGCCCCACACCGGCGCCCCCGCCTGCTCCAGCCCGCGCTCCAGCGCCTCGGGGTCGAACTTCACCCACAAGACCGGCACCGGGGTCTCGGAGCCGTTGCTCATGCCTTCGGACTGCCGGTAGCCGTACTGCTGCACGAACGCCTCCGGATTCTTGATGAGACGATCGACGCTCGGGCGGCCGGCCGCGTTGCGGTCGCCGGTGAGCTTGACGAGCACGAGGCGCAGGGCCGTCTGCATACCCTGCGTCTGGGCCGCCGGATCGCGACCCGTGACCGGGACCTCGGCCTCATAGAGGTCCTTGAGGCGCGCGCCGAAGGCGGGAATAGCGGGAATGAACACTAGGCAAATCAGAAAGGCCAAGGTCCAGCGCATGAGGCACGCTATGCGAAGACCCGTGTAGGCGTCAAGGTTTGCCGGGGTTTCCGGGCATCGTTACCAATGACGGCATGGCAGGCCGCCGCCCAGCGGAAATCGGTCGTGCCGACGCGTGGTGGCGAGAGAACAGGCCCGCCGCACCTCTCGCAGTACGAGAAGACCTTAAGGTAGCCGTGGTCGGTGACCTCAAAGGCATCTACGGCTCGGGTACTAAGTCGAACAAGATCGACTACATCCTACTGTCACCGGCGCTACGGGCGACGGTGTCCGCCGTTGGCGTCGAGCGGCGCGGCGTGTGGGCGCCGCGGACCTTCCCACACCTTCCCGAGATCGGCAACGCGGTAGAAGCGGCTTCCGATCACGCGGCCGTGTGGGTGGACCTTCCGTAGCGATGCGCGTCGGCGTCGATCTGGGCGGCAGCAAGGCCCTTAGGACCTCGAGGCTGTGCTGCGGCACGAGGTCTACCTAGCCAATAATGCCCGATTGCCTCGCCGTGTCGGAGGCAGGGGATGGCGCGGCGGCGGGTGCGGCGAACGTCTTCGCCGTGATCCTCGGCACGGGTGTTGGCGGTGGCATCGCCATCGGCGGGATGGAGCCCCGAGAGGGAATCGAACCCCCAATGGCTGATTACAAATCAGTGAATCGGTGGTAACACGCGATAACACGGCAACGCACCACCGCCCGTCGAATGACTCGGACCCCGCCGAACTGCCGGCGGGCCGGGATCGTCCACCGAGCATTGTTGACTTCATCACAGAGCCGGAGTATAGTTTTGCGCGCTTCCACGGATGGTGTTCGTCTCTCGGCAAGATTGCCGGCCTCGGGATCGAGGTGTCGTCTGCCCGCTGCTGGAAGGGAAACAATTGGTTTGATATGGAGGTTACACATGAAAAAAGCTCTCACGGCCGCTTACGCGGTCACAATCCTAGTTGCATTGTCGGCACAGGATGCTTCGGCAGCCACGGCCGCGGAGCAGCCAGTTCAAGCATCGGGCGAGGCTACCGAGGAGATGCACGAGGCCAACGAGGCTGGGGGGAGCTTACCTGCGATACGGTGATAACCAGAAAGGTCAAAGCGGCGCTGTTGCAAGACCCAGGCACGGCTGGCCTAGCGATCGGCGTGGAGACCTTGATAGGGGGGGTGCGGCTGGTCGGATCTGTCGATAGTTTCGACAACAAACAGAGAGTGCAAGATATCGCCGAGCACGTAGACGGCGTTATCGGCGTGGACAATGCGCTGTCGGTGAAATGATTGAACAAGCATTTCATCGGTATAACTGCCGTCATGGTTATCGGCCTGTTCGGACTGTCAGCGACAGCGAATAGTCAGGAGACGGTTGAGACATTCATTCCAGACTTTGCCGTCACCTGTACCAACACAGGTCAACTGTGTGATCCACCGTTCTCCGTGTCAGTTGAAATAGGATCAGTTCTCCAGGTACAGTACTTTGTTATCAGTAGCCGCAGTACTCATTGTTCGTCTTTAAGGGTTCATCTTTTCGTCGATGGAACCTTAAAGGTAACCACAGGGTTCTTAGGCTGGCCTGGCGCTCCATCCCCATTTGCAGAATTACCATTGGATACAGGCCTTGTTAATTTAGGGCCTGTGTCGCTCGGCGCGCATCTAATCAGCATCCAAGCGGAAGGCCAGCCGGGCGGATGTAATGCTACCCAGCCTGTCAGTTGGGGCGGCAGCTTGGACTTGCCTCACGCAACATCGGTGCAGCCTGTTCAGGTTCCTGGCCAGCCTCTGGTCCCGGCTCCGGGCCAGCCTCCGGTCCTGTGTAACGGACTGCCGGCGGACATCGTCGGGGGCGGTGATGGCAACACGCTTTACGGAACCCCGGGCAATGATGTCATCGATGGCCTGGCCGGAAACGACACGATCTTCGGCCTCGGCGGCAACGACATCATCTGCGGCGGTCTCGGTCGCGACAAGCTGTACGGCGGTAGCGGCAACGACAAGTTGTTCGGAGGTGCGGGAAACGATGTCCTGAAGGGAGGCGCGGGCAAGGATCGACTGTTCGGGGATAGCGCCAAAGACGCCATGGACGGGCAGTCGGGTTCCGATCGTTGCAATGGAGGCAGCGGAAACGATAAGGCCACACACTGCGAGAGGATGACCCGCGTGCCCTGACCGAGCTAAGACGCGGTTCGTCGCGATTTCCGCAGAGTCGAATTCTAACTAACAGGCGGCCAAGCGCGAAGCGAAAGAGAAAGCCAGGAGAAGGGCAGTAGCCGGAAGGATGGGGTCCATCCCTGGACAGGGAGCATCCCTGCCTACGCCGTGGCTTCCTGCGAGTCCTTTCGCTGGGAACCGGTGGGTGCGTTGTTCTTAGCGGTCCCTGGGGACGAATGCTTGAATCGACGAAGGCACGCACAACCCGCCGCTAATTCCTAGAACCTGTGACCATACCTAGGAGAAACAGCTGGTCGCGAGCGGAATGGCAAAGTGGGTTGATGAGCCGGCAAGTGGTACTGAGTTCGAGAACGTGGTTGAGTTTGAACCGGTAAGTGAGGGTAAAGGGCTTACTGAGGAAAGGTGAAGGTTGGCCCTAAGCCGGGCGGTCTTTCGGCTACCCGCTGGGGTCCTGGACCCGTGACCAGCAGGGCCGGCGCCATTGACAGCGGCGGAGTCCGGATGCTGAAGGATGGACCATCCCTTGCCGACTAATGCCCCGGAGGGGGACCACCAACGGAAAGAGGAGGCATCATCATGGAAATCGGCACTGACACAACTGCCCGCATGCCCGCGGCGACGCTCGGAGACAGGATCACATCGCGTCTGTTGGACATGGGCCTTTCCGCGGCGGAACTAACCAGGTTTGTGGGGGTAACAAGCGAGGCGCTGTCTCAATGGGAGAGCGGGGAGACCGAGGGTCTGAAGCCAGAGAACCTCGTGCAGACCGCTGAGTTCCTGGCCACTACTGAACGGTGGCTAACGTTCGGCCGCGACGCCCGGTGCGACCTGCAGGGACGGATCAGGGAAGCCCCCTATCCCGGAGAACTCCTCAGCCTGGTCCAGACGATCGCCTCCATGGCCCCCCCCGAACGAGCCCATCTTCAGGCGGTTGCTGATGCGCTTGCTAGATCGACGGCCACCTGGGACGGAGTAGAGCGGAGGAGGTGAGGGAAGGAGGGGAAGGCTTTAGGCTGTGGGCCAAAGGCGGTATTGTTCTGGGGCGCCGGGTCCTTCGGGACGCCTACTTCGCCTGTTACCCCATATGTTACCCACAGGCCATTCCTTCCGACTGATTCACCCTCGTTCAGTTATAACGCATTGATTTTCCTTGGAGCCCCGAGAGGGAATCGAACCCCCAATTGCTGATTACAAATCAGCGGTTATGCCGTTTAACTATCGGGGCTGCTTGGGCGCCGGGCATTCTAGGGTGGGGTGCCCCCGAGGGCAATCGTATCGCAGCCGACCGAGACCACCTGGGGTCCGTTCGAAAGCGCTGCCTTGGTCCGGTCCAAGACCTCTTGGCGAGCGGCGACGTCGAGCCAGTACACCTCACGGGTCCGGTCGCGTTCTTGGACCGCGGGACGAAACCCCTGCCGCTCCAATGCCGATACGCGCGCCTTCATCGAGTTCGGGTTATTGTAGAGTCCGAGCGAGATGGCGTTCTTCGGGTCGCCGGTACGGTCCAGCAGAAAATCCTCGACGCCCTTGGCGGCCAGCTCCGCGAGCCGGGTTCTGGCAAGCTCCGCGGAGCCCTGGTTGTCGAGATATACCCAGTAACTCTTGGCGAACACCTCCTGCTCGGTGCGCCGACGGATCTGCGTACCGGGGCCTTCGATTCGCTGGCGGGCCTTATCCGCCTCTTCGGCGCTCGCAAACGCCCCTATCGAGGCGCAGGCCGGGGGTGGCGCCTCGGGCGATGCTACATTTGATGACTCGCTGGCATTTGACTCTAGGGCCTTCGACGCTTGGGCATTCGACTCTGACTCTGGGGCGTTCGGCTCCTGGGCCTGCGGCGCCGGGGTTTCCGGCGGTGGGCCCTTCGGTTCAGCCGCCTGTGTCGGGGGCGCCGGCTCGGTGTGCCCGTTTCCCGTGGCGGCGGGCGGTGGGGCCGCCGGTGCAGTGTCCGGTTGCGAGGACGGGCTCAGCGAGGCACCCAGTGCAGCGCGCAGGGGCGGTGGCTCGGGACGCTCTCTCACCAAGGTGAGGGTCGCGGTGCCGGCCGGGAATGCGACGTCGGGCGATCGCTCTGCGAGGACGGCCTCACTCAGGTGATGATTGTACTCGAAGCCGAAATAGACCACGTTGAGGACCAGAAGGCCCACGCACCACCACTTCATCGTTCGCCTCCTGCCCAGATCGCGAGCCCCTGCAGGACCAGGTCCGGCATGAGCGCCGGGGTGTGCTGCACGAGCCCTGCGATCTCTCTGGCCGTCCCGCCGGTCACAACGCACGATACCTGACCGTAGCGCTCTTGGAGCGTCGCTGCAACCCGGTCGATGCACGCCGCGATGGCGCAGGCGCTGCCCGAGGCGATGCCATCTTCGGTGCTGCGCGCCAGCGGCACGATGCGGCCGCCCTGCACGGCGGCGAGCCCCGCCGCGGCGTGCGCGAGCGAACGCCGCATGAGTGCGAGGCCCGGGAGGATGAGCCCGCCGAGATGCCGACCCCGGTCGGACAAGGCATCCACCGTGACCGCCGTCCCGCAGTCGGCGATGCACACCGCGCCCTGGGATCTCCGCCACCCGGCCAACATCGCGAGCCATCGGTCCACCCCAAGCTGGCGCGGCCGCTCGTAGCCGTTTTCGACCCCGAAGGCCTGGTTCCCGCAGGCAGCGAAGGTCGGGACCAGGCCCCAGGTCTCCTGGACCCAGCGCGAGGAGCGGGCGCCGAGGAGCGGGCCGCCGACGTTCGAGATCCACACACGCTCGGGTCGCGGGAGAAGCGCCCAATGCGCCGCCAGGACCGCTTCCAGGTCGTCGGTTCCGGCGCTTTGGACTGGGCCGAGGGTCGCCAGCCGATCATCGTATGGGCACCACTTGATGCGGCTGTTCCCGATATCGACAAGCAGCGTCACGGCCCCAGCCTCAGGCTCACCTCCCCGGAATGGAAACGCCGCAGGGTCCGTCCCACCGCGACGATCAGGGCGCCGCTGGGATCGAGTCGGCGTGCTTCACCGGTCACGACACCCTCCGATGACAGCACGCGGACCGGTCTGCCGACGACCAGGTCGTATGCCCCCCATTCCGCTCGCAGCGTTTCGAACCCGTGGTCCTCGATCGCGTGCAAGACCTTACAGACCTCCGAGATCACGCTGGCCGCAAGAGCGTTGCGCGATACCTGTCGCCCCAAGGCGGTTCTGATATCGATGCGCGGTTGGCCAAGATCGCCCGGAAGATCCCCAAAAGTAGATGAAAAAGGCGGCCACGCCACGTTGATGCCTATCCCGACGACCGCGATCCCGGCACCGGACGGCGTCACCCGTGTCTCCACCAGGATGCCGCCGAGCTTGCGGTCGTGGAACAGGATGTCATTGGGCCACTTGAGGCCGGCGGCGGCGAGGCCGGTACGCCGGATCGCGCGCACCGCCCCGATACCGGCGGCGATCCCGAGGAAAGCAGGTAGGGACATCGGGTCCAGACGAAAGCCCAGGGACAGGCACAGCCCGGCCCCCCACGGCATCGCCCAAGGTCGCCCCTGGCGTCCCCGGCCGGCACGCTGATGCTCGGCCAGGCACAGGTGGCCGTCGATCGCTTGTTCGCGGGCCCGGTCCAGGAGCACCTGGTTGGTCGAGGTAACCTCTGGATGACAGTCGAGACGACGGTGCCAGGCGTGCGTCTGCGGGTCCAGCTCCGCGCGGATGCGCTCGGCGTCAAGGCGCTCGAACCCCGGCGCCAGCCGCGGCGAGTCGTGGCCGGTCCCTGCGAGCGGGAGACCTTCGATCTGCCAGCGCGTCAAGAGGTCGGCGATGATCGTCGTCGATACCGAGAGCCGCTGCGCCAGCTCCGGGAGCGGGGACGCAGGGCTCTGCCCGAGCAGCCGGAACAGTGCGTTCGGTACGTCTTCGTCCAACCCCATATCGTGTCTGCCCCGTATCTGTGCCCCTTATTTGTGAAACGGGGGGTACTAAGAGCCCGGGGTGTCCGCCGGTCGCGGCGCCGGACCGCGCACCACGGGACGCCCTTGATCGGAGCACCACTCGCTCCAAGAGCCCGCGTAGAGCCTTGCTGCGGGCAGCCCGGCATGCACCACCGCGACCAGGTTATGGCAGGCCGTGACCCCGGAGCCGCAGTAGAACACGGCCTCCCGGGACGGGGTCCCTGCGAGGAGTCGCTCGATCCGGGCCCGCAATGTCGCAGCGGCCAGAAACCGCCCCTGCCCATCGAGGTTCTCCTTCCAACAATAGTTGACCGCGCCGGGGATATGACCGGCAACCGGGTCTAAGGGCTCGACCTCGCCCCGATACCGGGCAGGGTCTCGCGAATCGATCAGAAGGGGGGCATCGGAGACGTGGTCGATGCGTACCAGCCACTCCGTACGGGGTGCGCCTAGAAACACACGCGCTGCCGTGCGCTCCTCACCGGTGTCGGTAGGCAAGCCCGCGGCCTCCCAGGCATCCCAACCGCCGTCCAGGAGCGCCACCGCCCCGTGCCCCATATAGCGCAGCAACCACCAGAGCCGCGCCGCCATCGCCCCCCCCGTGTCATCGTAAGCCACGACCTGCCGCGAATCGTCTATACCGAGCCGCCCCAGAGTCGCCTGCAGGGCCTCGGCAGTGGGCAGCGGGTGGCGTCCCCTGGTGATCACCGGCGGTCCGCACAGGTCGCGGTCGAGGTGTGCGTAGGCCGCCCCCGCGATGTGGCGATGGCGATAGGCCCGCCCTCCTGCTTCGGGATCGGCGAGGTCGAAGCGGCAATCGACGACCACCCAGGCGGGGTCGCCCACATACCGTGCTAAGGTTTCGCAGGTGACGATAGACTGGTAGGGAGCGGGGGATCGATCCATGGTCAGCGTGTCACTGGAAGAGAACTATGTGTGCTGGCGCACCGACAAGGATTTCATCTGGCGTTACTATAAGCTTGTAGGGCCGCGATGGATGCTCTCGGTGCACGCTTATTGCAGCAACGTTTGTGTATGGCCACTGGGTCATTATAACGTTCCTCCCAGGGGACGCTCTGAAGCCCACCCGGGGCGTCTTCTCATTGCCTTGATGCCTGACACTACACCCTTGATAAAGCGCGAGCCCTCCGCGGCGAGGTGGGAATGGTCCATGCGCCGGTTTCTTAGGTCTTGCCTGCTACCGGGCCTGATCGGGGCGGCGACGCTGTCATCGTGCTCCGACTACTATGCCCAGTCCGTGACCGGCCAATTCGCGCTCCTGGCGAGCCGGACGTCGATCGACGCCGTGGTCGGGGACCCCCGCACCCCCAGGGCGGTCCGGGATAAATTGGCATTGATACAGGCGCTACGCCGGTTCGCGAGCCAGACGCTCGGCCTCCCGCACAACGGCAGCTATTCGACCTATGTGGACGTCGATCGCCGTTACGTGGCCTGGAACGTATTCGCCACCCCGGAGTTCTCCCTGGAGTCCTTGAACTGGTGTTTCCCGGTGGTCGGATGCCTGAGCTACCATGGATACTTCTCCGAGGGGCGGGCCCGATACTCCGCGGCGTTTCTCTCGAACGAAGGCAACGATGTATACGTCGGGGGAGTAGCGGCCTATTCCACCCTGGGCTGGTTCGAGGACCCGGTCACCAGCGCCATGCTGCGTTGGAGCGATCTGGGGCTCGCCGAGCTCATGTTCCACGAGCTCGCCCACCAGGCGGTTTACGCCCCCGGCGACACCGCCTTCAACGAGGCGTTCGCCACCACGGTGGCCTTCGAAGGCGTGCGCCACTGGCTGAAACAGGCCGGAAGGCACAACGCACTGCAGGCGTTCGAGGCCGAGCAGAGGCACAGAGACGAGTTTGCCACTCTGGTCTTCGCGACGCGCAGGAAACTGCAGCGACTTTACGCGTCGAATCGAAATGCCTTCGAAAAGCGTGCGGACAAAGCCAGGGTCTTCAGCGAGTTGAAGGAAGCTTATACGGTGTTGCGCGCAACCTGGGGAGGCTACGATGGGTATGACGCCTGGATGAGCCATGGGCTCAACAACGCCAAACTGTCCTCGCTGGTCACCTACAGGGGGCACGTTCAGGCCTTGGAGAACCTGTTCGATGCAGTGGACGGGCGCTTTGCAACGTTTCTCGGCCTGGCCCGCGATATCGGACGGCTCGATCCGTGGGCACGCAGGGCCTGCCTGGCGGCGCTCGCGCAACCGGGCGCCGGCCTCAGCGAAAGCTGCCATCTCAGAATGTCCGTCCGCCACCCTGACGGTGAACCCGTGACCGGCACCCCTGCGCCAGCCTGGGTCCGGCGGACCTCCTAGCCCGGATTTCTCACCACTGCCCGTCGCGAGGCCACGCGATCGCGGCCGAGGGCCCGTAACACAGCTGGGATCCCTATATCAGAAGGCCTATACCCAGAGAGTGCCGCGCGATGCCATGGCGGGCCGGCCCCGCGTCAATACTTCATGGTCCAGAGCTGCCTGAACGCGTCCCGGGCACGTTGCCGGAGCTCGGCGATGCCGCCGAAGTCACGTCGCTTGACCATGGCCCGCAAGTCGTGTGTCCCCTGCGCGAGATAGTCCCGTATCATCCATCCGAGACGCATGAGCTTCGGAGGATCCCGATCCGAGGACGGCCGGGCGGTTTCATATCCGCAGGCGGCCAGGGTGGATCCGGCGATGGATTCGAGATCCGCGATCGTCCCGGGCTCGAAATAGGTGCGCCAGTTACCGGAGTTGCGAACGATCCCCGCCGCCTGCAGCTTCTTTGCGGCCACCATCCAGGGTTGGCGAGACTGCAGGACGGCTGCACAGAACGGAAGTCCCAGAAAGGTACAGACGCGCTCCATCCACACCTCGGGTTCCCGGGTCAGGTCCTCGTAGCGCAGCTCGAAATACTGCCCGACCCCCATCCCCTGCCGTCGCGCCTCGCGCACCACGGTCTTCCAGCGATGGATGGTCACCTCCGGCGTGCGGTGCCAGCGTCGATGGAACGAGGCCGCCGAGTCGCGGCCATCGCGGATGACGTGCACGAAGCGCGCGGACGGGAACAGGCGGGCCAGCGCGGTGATGTGGAGCGCATGCATCGGCGTCTTGTCCGCCCAGCGCTTCTTGTGCTCCCTCACGGCGAAGTAGCGGAAGGCGGTATCGATGATGCTCGCGAGGTCGCGTGGCATCGTGGCCCAGTCCTCCGGCAGCGGGACGGGGTGGCCGCCGTTGAGTTGGCGGAACGCCCGTAGCGCGTAGATGTCCCGCATCAGGCGCAAGAAATTGTCGTCATCAGCCAGGGTACCGTACCGGTGCAGATGCGCGATAAAATACGGGAGCACGCGCGTTTCTCTCTTGCAACCGTACAGGTCCGGGTGGTTCCCGAGACTGTGCAAGAGCATGGTGGTGCCGGACCCGTTCATTCCCACGAGGAACACGGGTCCGGTGGCATCCGCAGCGTCGATCGAGGGGCTCATCGGGGAGGTCACAGCGTCGTGGTTCCGTAGGTCGAGGCGATGAGAAGGACTATATTACTCGCTCTGTTCGCGTTCTTGTTTACCGCGGAAACACTGGGGATCGATCTCGTGCTGGTTCGCGGTCTGAGCGCCAAGAACATCGTACTTTACCTGTTCCTGTTTGGCGTCATGCTGGATTCGATACTCGACACCAAACCAACGAAAATCGAGCTACCGGATCTGCACCTGCCCTTCATTGCATTGATAGTCTATACCTTGATTACCTGGGTCTTCTTTACGCATGCCAATATCTTGGAGCTCTCATACCAGCCCATAGGTGAAGATTTCAGTGAGATCAAGAGCCTCATGCAGATCAAGTCGTTCCTCATCGACCGGTACGCGTTCCTCGTGGCCTTCTTCTACGGGGTCGTCACGATGGACGATTCCCGTTGGGTCATGAAACGTATCATCTGGCTCATCATCGCCGGAAACCTCCTCACCTTGATCGACGCCTTCAACGTTCCCGACCTCGGGATCATTCACCAGCGCGATGATAGCAGGGTCAGCGGTCCATTGGGAGAATCCAACCAGTACGCGGCATTCGCGCTGTTGTTCCTTCCCACCATGGCCATCCTGGCCATTATTTCCCGTGGCGCCGAGCGCCTGGGGTACGCATTCGGCGCTCTGGCGACGTTCACGGTGATCCTCCTGACGACCTCGCGGGGCGCCATAGTCGGGTTGACGCTGGGGCTCTTGACCGGCCTTTTCTTCCTGCGGCATCACCTCGGGACCGGAAGGATGGTGAAGGTCATCGTTGGGCTCACCGTGGCGATCGGTGTGACCTTGGCGGTTGCCAGCATCGACTTTTCGGATCTGATGATCGAGCGCTTCGTGAACAAGTCGGCATCGTCCGATTTGGCCACCGTGACTTCGGGGCGTTCGAACAACTGGACCCTGCTCATCGAGACCCTGTTGAGAGAGCCTGTCACCCTGGTGTTCGGGTACGGCTGGGGGATGGCGAAGAAACTGAGCGACGTGGCGACACACAATACCTATCTCGAGGTGTTCTTCGAGCTCGGCATCATCGGGTTCATGATATTTGTCGGTCTGCTATGGGCCGTGGTCCGTGTCACGCGTCGCGCCATCGATCGCGCGACGGGCGATTTGCAGGCGGAGCTGGGGGCCTTCCTGGTCGGTTTCTTGTCACTGTGTTTCGCCATCTTTTTCGTCAATCTCTTCAATGCGTGGTTGTACGTCTGGGCGTTTAGCGGCGTCATGATGCGCACCGCCTTGGAGGCCGCTCGTGCCGGGACGGACGGCCGTCTCGAGCCCGGCGCGGCACCGGCCCTCGAACCGCGTCCGGTTTCGGAGCCTGTCCGTCCTGCGACCAAGTGGCCTGTCAGGCCGCGACGCAACGCGGCCCGCGCCGGCATCCGACATGATCGCTAGGCGGCCGACCGCCGGGCGGTGTCTCGGAGACATGCGCGCCCGGCTCGAAAGCGGCTCCTAGCCTGCGACCGGCAAGTCGTCGTGGGGAGGGTCATCTTGGATGCCGGCGCTCGCGACCGGGTTTCAGTCTGCATCGTATTCCCGACCGATCCCATGGGCTTGGTCCCGGGCGGCATCGACACCTTCATCCGGGGCTTGCTGCGATGGGCGCCGGACGATATCGACATGTCGCTCATCGGGATGACGACCGACGGCACGGCCCGGCCGGTCGGACGGTGGCACGTGTGCAACGCAGGGAGGCACCCCTTCCGGTTCTATCCGGTGCTGAGAGAGGTGGGGGCGGGCGTCAGGACGCCCATCCCGCTGTCGCTGCGTTTCACCTTGGCGCTCAAGGCCCGAAAGCCGCTGTGCGAAGCGGATGTCCTGGAGTTTCACCGCCTCGAACCGATGCTCCCGTTTCTGTTCGATGGCCGGCCGAAGAACGCGTTCTTCCACCAGGACATGGCGGTGCTGCACGACGCCGCGAGCGATATCCGCTGGAAGCATGTCCCGTGGCTGTACTTCGGCCTGGAACGCCTGCTCATCCCGCGGTTGTCCTCGGCCTTCGCCGTGCGCGAGGAGGCCGTTCGGGTCTACCGCGCTCGCTACCCTCGCCTGGCTTCGAGCATCGAGTTCATCCCGACCTGGATGGACCCCGAGGTCTTCCACCCGGCAGACGGCGGACGGAGGCGGGCATTGCGAGATGAGATCCTGAACGAGCTTGGGTTTTCCGCCTCCAGCCGGGTGTTGATCTATGTCGGCCGCTGGGACTCGCAGAAGGACCCGCTGCGCCTCCTGCGGGCATTTCGCGCCCTGCTCGCCGAGGGCCGTGACATTGCGCTCGTGCTCGTCGGTGATGGCGTGCTGCGGGGGGAGCTTCAGGCCTTTGTTCGCAGCCATGGGCTGGAGCGCCGCGTCGCCCTCTCGGGTCCGAGGCCGCAGCCCCGCGTGGCCGACTGGCTGCGGGCCGTCGATCTGTTCGTCCTCTCTTCCGCCTATGAAGGGATGCCCATGTCGGTCCTGGAGGCCCTGGGCTCTGGGCTCCCGGTGGCGACGACCGACGTCGGCGAGGTGCGGCGCGTGGTTCGGCCCGGCGTCAACGGCGAGATCGCGGGGTCGCGCTCGGTGGAGGACTTGGTGAGGGCCGTGGCCGACTGTCTGGACCGGCTCGATACCTATGCCGGGGCCCCGTGCACCGAGGCGGTGGCCGACTATGTCCCACACAAGGTGCTGGCGCCCGTCTACGCGACCTATCGGGCCCTGGCGGCCCGCGCCCAGGAACGAGTCGCTAGGTAACCGGTGTTTTCGCGGTTTTCAGAGCTTGAGCGGGATGATCACCATCGACCGTCCCTGGAGGTTCAGCAGGCGTTGGACCGATGAGGCCGTCTGGTTGTGCAGGACGCGCGTGAGCCAGCTCTCGCGCTCGAACACGAGCTTCGCCGCGAAGCACAGGCTGTGCGGAAACTCCTCCATCGCCGCCGCGGCCAGCCGCTCGAGCTCGGCGCTGGGATCGGCCCCGTAGGCACTGCGGGCGGTCGCCGCGAGCCCGTGGCGATGACAATAGACGGTGAAGTAGCGCAGCGTGTTCTCGATCCGGTAGCGGAGCGACTGCAGCGCCGCCTGCCCGTAGAAACTCTGGGCATCGACCTCTCCGACGCAGAGAAACACGAAGTTCTTGTAGTACCCCGGGAACATGCGCTGGACCCAGAGTAAGGTGTGCATCCCGACCCCGCGGTTGGCTTCGACCAGGAACACCGCCGTCGGTGCCAGCGGGTCGAGGGGCGGGACGGTCTTGGTCTCGTCCGGGTCTTCGACCTGGGCAGGGGCGAGCAGGCGCTCGACACCCTCCAGTTCGACGGCCACCCCAAGATAATGCCGGTGCACGAACACGCATACGGTGACGACCACCGCGGTGATGAGCATGGTGAGCCAGCCACCGTCCGCGAACTTCTCCACGAAGGTCACCACCAGGATGCTGCTGGTGACCAAGAGGCCCGTGAGGGCGAGCAGCAGGCGCCGGCCCCAATGCCGTTCGTCCCGCCGGTTCATCCACCAGTGCTTGACGAGCCCGGCGAGCGACAGGGTGAAGGTCAGGAACACGTTGATGCTGTAGAGCACCACCAGGACGCCCACGTCGCCGTCCGTCCAGACCAGAATCGCGAGCGCGGCCAGCCCCATGAGGAGGACGCCGTTCTGCGTCACCAGCCGCACCGAGAGGCTGCGGAACTGATGCGGTACCCAGGAATCGGCCGCCATGTTGGCGAGCAC
>JACCXJ010000222.1 GCA_013697045.1 Gammaproteobacteria bacterium
AACGCCCAGTAGGCCTCGGTATCGCCACTGGAATGGAGCGATCGGAGCTTCAGGATCGCCTCGGCACTGCGTAGTCGCCAGCGTGCCCCGGTGATGTCCATGCGGTCTTTCACGAGGTGACGGCACGCTCCTTCGATGACCCCCGTGGCAATGGGGAAGCCCTCGGCCAGATAGCGGTCGTAGCGCAGCATCTCGCGGTATTTGACGAGATAATCCGCGCAGGTATCGATCCCCTTGCGTTCCTCTTGGCAGAGGTCGCGTAAGGTGGCACTGCGCCGCATGCCGGCAGCTACATCGCTGGCCTTGCCACGAAGGATCTGCAAGGCTCGCTCGCCTACCCAGGCTTCCGCCTCCTGACATCCGGGCGCAAAGAAACACCAAGCCGCCTTCCAGAGGTATTCGAGCACATGGATGAAATCGAGAATGAGCGTGAGCTTGACCCCGTGGCGTTCTATCGCGGCGTGGATGTCCTCAAGCTGCCCTTCATGCCCATCGACCAACATCACCCACGGCCGCTTCCCCTCGGGGTCTCGCCGACGCGCCTCCTGAAAGACCTCCTCGGTCACCTCTGCGGGCGTGCGCTCGACACTCGCCCACACCCGTTTGTGGCGCGCTCGTGCCTTTGGCGCCTTTTCCTTCTTGCCTTCCGCGCCCAGGATGGATTCGGGCGTACGCACCTGCCGCTCGATGCTATAAACCGCCGCCACCGTGGCCATGCGTTTCCGGTTGCGCTTCTCCCCCGGTGACAGACGGGTCTTGAGCTTGCGACTCTCCCGCTCGGCCGCGCGCTTCGTCCCCTCACGCAGATCTTCCTTGCGCATCACGATCCCCTTGCCATCTTCACTCATCACCAAGGGGTCCAGCGTCTCTTCCGGTCCCGGGCTCGCACGATGCCGATAGAAGGCCTCGAAGTCTTGGCTCACCTTCGCCGCCAACTCCTCCGCCTGACGCTTGGGCACCTGGCCCCCCGTGGTCATCTCCATCGCGCGCACCGCCTGATCAAACGAGCCGCGCGCCACCTCCAAAGCCAAGCGCTCCCGAAGCCCGTGCGAGTAGCTGTCCTTGGGCAGGTTGAGCGCCCCATCGAGCGGGAAAAGGCTCTCTTCCTCCGGGGCACTATAACCCCATCGCCTCACCTTGACCTCCCCGAAGATCGTCATGAGACGCCTTCGACACCCCGCTCGGACCTGGCTTCGTACCACGCCATCGGCACCCCGCACCCCCGCTTCTCGCGTCTCCACCGCCGCACGCACATCCAGGTGCCCTTGCAGTAGCCGCCTCGTGAGCTCCGTGCCCTCGCGCGAGATCAATCCTTCCACCTCGCCATGCTCCATGCCCAACACCGTCGCCGACTGCAACCGATCGACGATCATCGCAAACTGCTCGCGGGTCGCCGCAAATTCCTCCGTGCCCCTACTGATAATGTATGCTTGATTCATGAGAGGGCCTCCCTTGTGGGACGTATGACGATTCGAAACCCATACATACCACGGAGTGCCCTCTCTTCCAAGCTTTTTCCTCTCTAACCTCTTGATTCATCGTCGTTATAAAAGATCTGCACCCATCGGTTTTGATGCTAATCGGGTGGCCTTCCAGGCAAATCCAAATAACGCGTCAGCCACATTCCCGGCTTACCGCGCCGCTCGACATAAGCCAAAACTGGGAACTCGCCATACATACTGAGCCAGAGGTCGAAGTTTGTCTTCTTGGATGTCGTTGAGATAATCGGACGGTTTGAGTCGGTCCAAATACGGTAAGTAACTCGCGTAACGTCGTTCAATGACTGGTCGAAATAGGACTCAAGCCAGACCCGAACACGATAGCGGCCCGACTTAGGGCTAGTCCGTTCCGTAATGACCTCGGACGCATGAAGTAGAAAATACTGTTGTTCGACCAACTGCTTGTATTGCGCGTTGATCGCGTCTTCGGTCAGCTCGTCTGGAATAGCCTCTGGATTTGGAGTATTGGAAACCGCTGCTTCTCCATTCGGCGCGTCACGAAAATCCTTTGGAGGCTCTCCGATGCTCACCATACCCACGGTCAGACTCGATCCCGCACGGATGCGTTTGGCGATTGCGTCGAATACCGCAACCAAGTGCGTCCGGGCGAAGATGAGAAGTCCTGCCCAAAAAACAATCCATGCTAGCGCCGTGTAAAGCGGAACGAATTCCTTCGATAATAGTTCGTTCATGGAAAGAGCGTAGAATGGCCTAACGGATAGTATCTTATCCGCTGTGCAGCAGCATGGCGCATAAGATCTGTTGAACTGAACCGCTGGATCGAAGGCTATGAGCCTTGGGGATTGTAAGGCGCCGGGCGGGGGTCCGATGCGGTTCCGGTAGGCTCGGCGCGGCGATCATGGCTCAGGTTCCCTCTGTGGATCCGGGAGTTGGGCTGTTCCGGAAGTATGGTCCTGAAGCGGGGAAGGGTCAATGGGAGGCGGGGCGAAAGGGGGCTCGTGGCGGCGTCGGTCGAGGTCGCCGGAGTGGGGAGGCGCAGGGGTTCATCCTGTACCTCCTAACTAAGAGCCGGGCTCCTGCCCGTTCGGTTCATCCTGTACCACATAAAAGCCGGGCTCCCGCCCGTTCGGTTCAAGCCGCCCATCGGAAGAGCGGTGGGCCGGTGGCCCGAGGGAGAGGGGGGAGGGCTCTGATCGGGCGCAGCCGTCCTTGGCCACAGTGCGGGCAGGGGTTGACATCGGTCCCGAGGATCCGAGCGAGGAAGGCTTCCACGGTTTCTGCTTCGCGAGGTGCGGGGGTGGGGGCATCGAGGGCGGCCCGGCAGGCGGCCAGGTGCTCGGTGCGGTGGCGATTGGCGAGGAGGCCATAGTACCGGATCCGCATGAAGCCCTTGGGGAGCACGTGGAGCAGAAACCGACGGATGAACTTCCACTGGGAGGCGCATCACCTTGGTCTTGTTCCCATGGGCATAGTCCCGGTAGCGGAAGCGGACCGAGCCGTTCTCGGAGTCCAAGAGCCGTTCGTTGCCGATGGCGATCCGATGGGTGTAGCGTCCGAGGTAGGCGAGCACCTGCTCGGGACCACCGAAGGGAGGTTTGGCATAAACCACCCAGTCCTTGGCCCGGAGCTTGGCGAGGAACGCCCGGAAAGCCGAAGGCTCGGTGAGCGCGGTGGTCTCCCCGGCGAAGTCGAGCTGTTCTGCCTCGAAGGTCTGTCGGAGCGCCTCGAGGTATTTCCCCCGGAACACCACAGAGAGCCCCCGCACCGGGAAGAGAAACCCGCGCTTGGCGGGGATCCACCGTCCATCGGGACTGAGCGCACCGCCGCTGACCACACAGTGCACATGCAGATGCTGACTGAGATTCTGGCCCCAGGTATGGAGCACCATCGTGATCCCGATCTCGCCTCCGAGCCATTTGGGATCTCGACCGAACGTCTGCAAGGTGTTCGAGGCCGCTTGGAACAGGAGCCCGTAGAGCACGCTTGGATTTCCCTGGGCGAGCGCATTGATCTCGTGCGGCAGGGTGAAGACCAGATGGAAGTAGGGCACCGGCAGGAGCTCGGCCGCGCGTGCCTCGACCCAGCGTTCCTTCGCGAGAGTCTGGCACTTCGGGCAGTGGCGGTTGCGGCAGGAGTGATAACGGGCGATCTCCGCCCCACAGCGATCACAGGCCTCCAGATGGCCCCCGAGGGCCGCCGTACGGCAGTCCTCGATGGCTTGCATCACGCGGCGCTGTGGCGCGCAGACCCGATGCGTACGGCGATAGGCCTCGCCGTGTTCGCGGAAGATGTGCGCGAGCTCCAGCCGCCCCGCCCCCGTTTGGGGGTACGGGGACTTGCACACGGCTCAGGCGCCGGTCTTTTGAGGCAACGTCAAGAGATCGAGCGGCGAAGCCGTGCTTTCCAAGTGGCGTTGCGCCAAGTGGAAATAGCGCATCGTGGTCGTGATGTGCCCGTGCCCGAGGAGACGCTGGATGCGGTGGAGATCGACCCCGGCCTCCAGGAGATGGGTGGCGAAGGCATGTCGCAGGCCATGGATCCCGCACTGCTTCCGGATCCCCGCCTTTTCTTTGGCGTGGTAATAGATCTTCTGGGCCGAGCGTGGATCGATGGGACCCCGCCCATCGCGTAGGGGAAACAGCCACTCGCGGGGCCGGTAGGCCTGCCAGTAGCGGCGCAAGTCCGAGAGCAAACGCTTGGAGAGCAGCGTGTAGCGGTCCTTCGCCCCCTTGCCCTGATCGACCCGGAGGGTCATGCGCTGGCTGTCGATGTCGCTCACTTTGAGCCGTGCGACCTCGCTGACTCGCAGCCCCGCGCTGTAGGTCGTCATCAAGAGCACGCGATGTTTGAGGTTGGACGTGACCGCGAAGAGCCGCTCGATTTCCTCGCGGCTCAAGATCTCGGGCAGTCGCTGGGGCACTCTCGGACGCGGGAGACAAAACTCCGTCTCGTTCTGCCCGAGCGTGATGCGATAGAAGAACCGCAGGCCGTTGGTGACGAGGTTGCAGGTGCTGTAGGAGAGCCTCCGTTCCTGCAGAAGATGAAGCAAATAGCCCTGCACCTCTTCGACCGAAATTGCATCGGGCCTCCTCCGATAGAACTTCGCCAAGCCCCGCACTGCCTCGATATACGACTGCCGGGTCCGGACCGCCATTCCACGCAGGACCATATCGTTTTCCATCTGTTGCCGTAATGCCGTCATGGTGATCACCTTCGAGATTGAAGAAACGATCGGCACGACCGAGCGCGCCGCCCAGGGCATCACGCGATGCCCTTACGGCAGACAGATAGGAGAAAAAGCGAAGAACCGGAAGACTGCGGATGGGAACAGCAGCCCGCTACGCGTGAGGAGAACCACCACTACCGCGTAAGCGGTTTAGTTCAACGAGATAGAAGATCGCCGTATAGGGTAAGATCCCGATGGCCTGAGAGACATAGTCGTCGATACCTGCGGCCCTGATCGCCAATAGAACGCACAACAGATTCACAGAATAGGCGACGCCGAAAACGGCGAGGAAGCGCAGGGCCGCGACCCGCACGTTTCCCGTGTGGCCGAAGGTCCAGTGCCTGTTCAGCAGGAAGCCGATCGTCAGCCCTACCGCATAGCCGCTCACATTCGCCAAAACATCGCCGAATCCGAGCAATCGCTTGCAGGCATAGATCATACCCAACCCGATCAAGGTGTTGGCAGCTCCCACGCCGAGGAACCTGCCGAGGGGTCTCCCGCCCGTCATCGGGTGGCGAAAACGTGGTATTGAGCGCCCAAAGGCAGGCGGGTCAGCCTTCGTTCCAGGGGCCGCAACCCGCGTAACGCGTGGGGGAAGAAAATACGGTAGCGGAGGGATGGCACCTCGAAACCCGCCTGCCGCAACCGCGCACGCATGGCCCCGGCACGGATGAGCACCGCGTGGTCATCGAAGGGGCAGGCCTGCACGGCGTGGACGGTCAGCGGGTTCAGGGGGTTATGCTCGAATACGCTGAGCATGCCCCCCGGGACCAGCACCCGGCGCAACTCCTTGAGGATCGGCACGTGCTTCTCATAGGGAATGTGGTGGAACACGCAGCCGGCGAAAACCAGATCGACACTGCCGTCGGCGAAAGGCAGCGTGGCGCCATCGAAGGCGACGAACTCCGCGCCTTCCGTGCATCGCTGGCGGCCCAGCAGGAGCGATCGCAGAGACACATCGACGCACACGAGCCGTGCGTCGGCAAAATAGCTCCCGAAGTACACCGCCGAGCTCCCGATGCCCGCCCCGAAGTCCAGTATGCGCGCGACGGAGCGGCCCTCCGCCGCGAGGATCTCGTACACGTCCCGAACCTTGTACTCGGCGAAGAACTCCGGCTGTTCTCCGGTGATAGCGATATTGCGCGCGTGTAGCGCGAGGTATTCGTCGGCGAACTTGTCGAATTCCGCACTATCCATGGCCCATGACCGCTAGTTGAAGCTCCAATGATCGATCTGTTACCGCCCACCGGGGCGGCTGCGATAATATTCCAGGTCTCAGATCTTCTTTTCGATGATATAGCGGGGTCGTGCTTTCATTTCCTGGTATAACCTTCCGAGGTATTCACCCATCACGCCGAGGCACAGGATCTGAACGCCACCCAGGAAGAACATGGGCAGCATGGTGGATGCCCAGCCCGGCACGGCGAGATCGGTAAAGAGGCGCACATACAGCACCCAAACGCCGAGCCCGAAGGTGATCAAGAAGACCAGGGTACCCATGAACGTGATGATACGCAACGGCACCACCGAGAATGAAGTCACACCCTCGAGGGCGAACGAGATCATCATGCGAAGGGGATATTTGGTTGTACCGGCCAAACGCTGCGAGCGCTCGTATTCTACCACCGCGGTCGGGAACCCGACGAGCGGCACGATGCCGCGTAGGAACACATTCACCTCACGGTATTGCCGCAGCGCCTCCACCGCGCGCCTGCTCATCAGCCGGAAATCCGCGTGGTCATAGATTGTCTGCGCGCCCAACCAATTCATCAGTCGATAGAAGGCGTGGGCCGTGATGCGTTTCAATACCGAATCGTTGTCGCGCCGGCTGCGTACACCGAAAACGATGTCGGCACCCCGTGTGAGCTGCTCGATCATCTTCGGGATCGCGCCGATGTCGTCTTGCAGGTCCGCATCCACGCTGATGATGGCATCACCCTCAGCAGTGAGCAGTCCCGCCAGCAACGCGTTCTGATGGCCGCGGTTGCAACTGAGCTTGATCCCAGTGATCCTGTGATCCTTTCCTGCGAGCGACTCTATGAGCGCCCACGTCCGATCGGCACTACCATCGTCCACGAAGCAGATCCGGCTCGCGGGCGATATCTGGCCGGTGGCCGTGAGTGTCGTCAGTAAAGCCAGTAGCCTACCGCACGTTTCCTCCAGTACTTCCTCTTCGTTGTAGCAAGGCACCACTATACACAGTTGCATTTCACGTGCGGCCCCCCAACTCCCCGATTGGCTCTACAATTAGTCAAGTGGGCTATCCACTTTGAAGCAAGTATCCACAACATTATGTGTACACCATTAGCCCTCGCACCGACTTGCGTTAAGTGGGTAGCCCGTTTAGTCAATATCCCGCAAAGCGGTCTCGTTCCGCTCGCTCAACTGCCGATCGTACCGGATCGGACGCCGACGTCATCTTCACCCGATAGACCTGCAGTGCGCCGAACGGTGTCCGCTCCCATTGCTTATTCTCTAGCAGCCTACCCGTAGCCACCCCTCCGGGTCCCACGCCTACGCTCGCGCCACATCGGTGACGACCCAGTAGCCACCATCCCCAACCGGCTTGGCTCGCCCACCCGCACCCGTAGCAGCATCAGGTACCTCCTGGGCCACACTCGAACCGTAGTACCGCAAGACCACGGCCGCCCCGCCGACCGGTCCTACGGCGAACACCGGGAGGTTAGGAGCCTGCTGCGAGATGAGGCGCTCGACAGACCGATTATCCTCTTTAATGATAGCGGGGGATCCCCGAATCTGTGGGTGTTGCCGGTAGAAGACTCGGAAGGGTACGACCCAGGTAGCTCATGAGCTGTCTTGGGCTATCAAAACGACCGAGATCCCCGAGCTCCGCGTCGGTGCTGAGGGCCACGGTGAACCGAACGGGCAGGAAGCCCGGCCGTTATAAGATACAGGGATGAACTGGACCCAGCGCAGGGCCTGGAGGCGTTCGACCACGGGATGGAACCGCCTTTTCTGCAGCTCGGTCTCGATGCGCTCCAATGAGGTCCCCCGGACGCATGAGGCGGGCGCGCTGCACGGCATCGCGCCTTGACCTTGTCGCCGGCTTCGGGATGAGCGAGGGGGCCACCACCCAGCAGAGGAGGCTTTTCTTGGTGAGATAGCGGATACAGCCAATAGCCGCAAGGCTGGCCTGGTACACAAACACCAACTCGTGGACATTCAAGCCCTCCTGAGGCGTAAGCACATCGCCACCACGCAGATCTACACGCACGCGGGGCGGGCGCGGCTGAGCAAGTCGGTGGCAGATACATGACCGTTCTAGCTAGAGCGGCCTTGATATGGCTGCGTCCGGCCAGGAGCGGCCGTGTCCGTAGTGGCGCCTGAAGAAGGTTCGACGAGAGTCTGGAAGGCGTGCGTTCCTGCTGCATTTCCGGCAATTGCCGACGAAGGTACGATTCGAACCCAGAAGGCGGCGGCCTTCACGTCAAACCAGCGCGTGCAGGAGACTCCGTGGCGAACGCTGACCAGTCCAAGGCGCTCATCCGAAGCCACGGAGAAGGCGACGAATCGCGCTTCTACGCGATTGCTATGCAGGTCGCCACGCAGGTTCGCGCGTGGCGGGCACGGCAAGTTTGCCCAGGAACTTCGCGAGCTCGTGGACGACCTCGGAATAAATACCAGTCTTAGGCCACCAAATAATCGTAAGCGACCGTGCCTAGCGGCAGGGTAAGATCGGTCAGGATATGAACAGCCGAGACCACTTCCAAGACCGGCAATTCGGCGACTGGAGCCAGGGCGTGAGGGAAGAGTGCCAGCGCCCCGGGTCCGCTCCAGGCGCCTTTGATGGTGAGGTCCTGCAAGGTATAACGCACGAGCTCGCAGATCCGCGGTGCCCCATCCACATGGGGAATGATCTTCAACAGAAAGGTCGGGGTGCTCAGGGCGTCAAACACCGATTGCGAGTCCATCTGTTCGTGCTTAGGCGTCGCGCACAAATAACATGACTAAGTTGTCCTTCACGTCGGCAGGACCGTGTAGTTCCAGTCGCCATGAAAGTTGTCCGGCTTGAGATTGAGCGAGGCCAGTTGCGCGTCTGTGATCTTGATA
>JACCXJ010000033.1 GCA_013697045.1 Gammaproteobacteria bacterium
CCATGGAAGCGTATGAGATGCACCCGGGGCCTCGGCAAGGCCGTAATGCTCATGGCCGTCGGCGCGGCCATCACCGCCGCCATGGTGTGGTTCAACCTGAAGCGCGAGAGGGTTTTACGGAAGGTGCGCGTCTTTCGAGCCGATCTGGCGGACTGGGATTGACTCCGCACGCCGGCGGGCGCGTCCCTTACGGTCGATATCCGCGAGCGCCTGTTCGAGGCGCGCCCACTGCGCCTCCGCGCCGGGCAGCCCGAGGCGCAGGCTCGGCGGTTGTGCGAACAGCCGGGTGAGGATGCCTCTTCGAGCGAGCGCCTCATGGAGGGCCGCGGCGCGAGGCGCCGGTGTCCACTGAAACAGCCCACAACCACCGGCCGGGGCGAGGTCATGGCGCTCCAGCAACGCGGCGAGCCGCGCGCTCCGGTGCTCGAGTCGGGCGCGTGCGGCCTCCTGCCAGCGCCGATCTGCCAGGGCGCGCGCGGCGACCCAGCGCGACGGTCCCGCGAGGGTCCACGGTCCGAGGTGGTCGCGCAGCCTCTGTAGCCAGGTCGGTTCGGCGAGCACGAAGCCGACCCGCGCGCCGGCGAGCCCGAAGAACTTGCCGAGGGAGCGCAGCACGATGAGCCCCGGTCGAGGAACGAACCCCGCCAGACTGGCGGCGGGGCTCGGGTCGATGAAGGCTTCGTCGATCACCAGCCAGCCGTCACGCGGAGCGAGGCGTCTATGCCAGTCGAGCAGGGTTTCCGGCCGGAAGCGCTGGCCGGTAGGGTTGTTGGGGTGGATGATCACCAGCACGTCCGCCTGCCTGGCGGCGTCGCCCCATCCGGCCGCCGGCACCGAGGCGATCTCGTGTCCGGCCCCCCGCCACGCCTTTGCGTGCTCGCCATAGCCGGGGTCCGGCACCGCGACGCGGCAGGGTGGGCGCAGGCGGGGCAGTGCCTGGATCGCCGCCTGCGAGCCGGCCACGGGTAGCACATGCTCGGTGCCGCCGGTACATAGTTCAAGAGGTCATCGAGACGCGCTGCGGCAAAGCCGAAATCGACATAACGCTCGCTGCACCCCACATCGCGTCCAGCGTGTTCGCCAGGCGGTAGACGACGACACCCGGCGCGCCCGCCACCACGAACCAGAACAGCGCGCCGAAGACGGCATCGTTGCCGTTTTCCAGGACCGACTCCGTGGCCGCGCGCGTGATGTCGAGGGACGCCGGATCGCGGCTGACGATGAGGCTCACGAGGCGGCGTGCCTCGGGCCTCATCGCCGGCCGAGAGGGCCGCCGCCACGGGCCGTGCGTGGTCGTGCAGGCTGCGATGGCCGAGCGCCAGGTAGAGCACGGCCACGCAAACCACCGTGCCCAGGTATGGAACCTCGGCCACGGTCGCGGCGGCCGCGGTAAATGGCGCTAGCAGCAACAGGGTGGCGCACGCCCCCCGCGCACGGCGAGCGCCTGGAGCCACGCCCGCGCCGCCGTACAGCCGGCGCTCGCAGCAGAGAGCGAGCTGTCCGAACCCGACCAAGGGGTGCCGCCGTCTGGGCTCGCCCAGGAGCCAGTCGAGCACGAGGGCCGCCGCGGCGATGAGCACCGCGCTCATGCCGCCCGCGCCACCCAGTGCGCCACGATCCGGTCGATCCTGACACTCATTTCGTCCTGCTCGGGGCGGACGCATCCGCGCAGGGGCGCACCGCCGTGCGTCCCTGCTCCCAGGGCGGTGTGTCCAGGATAGGCGTGCCCTCGGAGCCGCGCACCTGGTGCACGGGGAACGTTGGCTCGGGACAGGTGTACCGCGACGGGATGATAATCCATGGATGGATCGGTGAGAAAGTTCCTTTCCACGGGCTCAACGCATCGTAGCATGGCCTGGTGTTGCCGGCAGTAGGTCTTGACCTTCATCCGCGCCAACTACCGCGGCACCCCGGCGAAGTGGTTCGGCGGTGTGCCAAAATAAGACCGATGGCATCCGCCGAATGGCTGGGATCCGCTGTGCTCATCCCTCTACCGGGTCTTTAGAAGATGACATGATGGATCCAAGCGTCGTTTCAAGGAAACTGCACGCATCGATGCGTGCGGCCTATTCGGTGCTGATCCTGACCCTTGTCTTGGTTTCCCTTCCCGGTATCGCGGAGGAGGGGGACGAGGAGGGCGAGGACACGCGCAGTCCCGCCGGCGCGATCGAGCTGCCGGTGATAGAGGTGATCGCGACCACGCCCTTGCCGGCGCTCGGCACACCAATCGATAAAGTCCCGGCCAACGTGCAGTCGCTGACCGCCGAAGACGTCGAGGAGCAGAACCCACTCGATCTCTCCGAGATGTTGTTCGACAACATCGGCAGCGTGAACATCAACGCCGCCCAGAACAACCCCTTCCAGAATGATCTGGAATACCGCGGGTTCCTGGCCTCGCCGCTGGTCGGCAGCGCCATTGGGCTGTCGCTGTATATGGACGGCGTGCGCATCAACGAAGGATTCGGCGACACGGTCAACTGGGACCTGATCCCGCAGTCGGCCATCTCCAGCGTGGATCTCATCCCGGGCTCGAATCCGCTCTTCGGTTTGAATACCCTGGGCGGGGCGATCGCGCTACGTACCAAGAGCGGTTTCGCGTACCAGGGTACGGAGGTCGAAGCAAGCGGTGGCTCGTTTGGGCGCTGGGCGGTCGAGGCCGAGCACGGCGGCAACCAAGGCGGATTCGACTGGTATCTCACCTTCAACGCGCTCGATGAGGACGGCTGGCGCGACGAGTCCCCGAGCGAAATCCGGCAACTGTTCGGAAAGATCGGGTGGGAAGACGATGAAACCGACCTCGATCTCAGCTATATCTTCGCGGACAACGACCTGACGGGCAACGGCTTCGCCCCCGAAAGCCTGCTCGCCCGGGATCGCGATGCGGTGCACACCTTTCCCGACGATACCGACAACCACCTGCATTTCCTGAATCTCAGGGCCAGCCACGCATTCACCGATGCACTGCTGCTGGCGGGCAATGCCTATTACCGAGGGTACCAACGTGGTACGTTGAATGGGGATGCCGAGGTCCAGTGCGTGGACGAGAACGATAACGCGATAGCGCTGGCCGTGGGGCTCTGCGAGGGATCGGCCGCGCCCTTCGGCGGCGTCGGTGAGCTGGAGCTCCAAGTCGAAGGCGAGGACCGTACCACAGAGACCGACACCGACGGCTACGGCGGAACCGTGCAGTTGAGCCACCAAGCGACGTTGTTCGCGCGGGCGAACAGCGTCACCGTCGGTTTTGCCTACGACGGGAACGATACCAGCTTTACTCAGGACGAGGCCGAGGCCGAGTTGTTTCAGCAGGGTCTGGCCCGCGGCACCCGGCGCATCGGTGATCTTATGACCGAGGTGGACGTCGCCACCCGGCAGGACAATTGGGGCATCTATCTCACCGATACCTTCGATATCACGGAGGCCTTGGTGCTCACCTTCTCGGGGCGCTATCAGATCACCGAGGTAGAGATCCGCGATCAGACCGGCGATCCGGAAAACGCGGATCTCGACGGCGATCACGATTTCGATCGCTTCAATCCAGCCGGGGGGCTCACCTACTCGATCTCCGAGGATCTGAACCTTTTCGGCGGTTACAGCGAGAGCTTCCGCGCTCCCACGCCCGCGGAGCTGACCTGCGCGGACGAGAACGACCCGTGTAACCTGCCGAACGCCTTTCTTGCCGATCCGCCGCTCGATCCCGTGATCGGCAGGACCTGGGAGATCGGGGCGCGCGGACAACTGGCGCTCGGCGAGGACCTGCGCTGGCGCGTGGCGTTCTATCGCACGACGCTCGACGACGACCTCATCTTCGCGGTGACCGAAACGGGCGGCGCTGGGTTTTTCACGAATATCGATGAGACGCGCCGCCAGGGCGTGGAGCTGGGTCTGAACGGCCAGTGGAAGTCCGTGCATTGGTCCGTCAATTACGGGTTCGTCGATGCGACTTATGAATCCGCCGAAACCCTGGCGAGCGTGGTCGAGCCCGACGGCATCCAGGTGCAGGAAGGCGACCGCATCCCCGGGATACCCGAGCACAACCTCAAGGCCGGCGCCGACTGGGCCATCCTCCCGAAGTGGTCGGTCGGCGGCATGCTCATCTACGCCTCCGATCAATTCCTGCGCGGCGATGACAGCAACGAGCTCGATACGGTGGAGGATTACGCCATCGTCAACCTGCGCACCCGCGTCGAGCCCTGGGAGCACGTCGAGCTCTGGGCGCGCATCGACAACCTCTTCGACAGCGACTACGAGACCGGCGGGATCCGCAACTTCAACGCCTTCTCCGATCCGATCGCCGAGGAGCGTTTTCTCGCGCCCGGGGTACCGCGCGCCGGGTGGGTAGGCGTGAAGCTCCGGTTCTAGGGACGATCTGAAAGAAGACTCACTCGTCCACGAAGTGCAGGCTTCCGAACAGGCCGTCGGCCTCGCCGTTCGGCCCGGCGGTGAAATAGAGGAAGTTCGCACGTCCGAGGCTCGCGCCATTGCCGAAGGCGAGGCCCCAGAGGCAATTGATCTGGATGGCCTGCCGATCGCGGCCGCGCAGATACCCCCTCTGCCTTCCACTCTTCAAGCCGAAGGCCACCAGGGTGCCGTCGCCGAAGTTGCCGACGATGAGGCGCTTGGAGAACGGGCCGAAATCCTCAGCCGCTGCCACCATGCCCCAGGGCGCGTTGAGCCTGCGAGTGTGGCCGAGTGTACGCAGGTGCCGGCCGTCGAGATCGAACTCCGCGATAAATCCGAGCCCCGGCCCCTGCTCCTCCTCGATCGGATCGGCGGTGGTCCTGGCGTAGGCGACGAAGAGACCCTGCCTCGCGATACCGTCGATCTCGTATTCCAGGAACTGGATGTTGAAGGGCGCGAAATCCTCGGGCACGTCGGCGGGACGCGCGAAGGCGCCGGTCAGGATCGGCTGGTAGGCGCCGTCGAAAGCGTCGATCCGGCGCAGGCCGAAGTTGGCGGCGTAGAGGCGGTTCCCGGAGCGGAATGGCGTGATCGCGAGTCCCTTGTACACCGAGCCGGCCTCTCCATTTACGGCGACGGTGAAGGAGCGCATGCGTTGCGCCAGGCGCGATCCGGTCTCGGCCCAGCACTGGAGGTTGCCGTCCTCGGTCACGACGAGGAACCGGCTCGGGGCCGCGATGGGGGCGCCCGTGAAGCTCGTGCCGGAACACGGGAACTCCTCCGATCCGCTGAAGACCTGGCCGGTCGGCGTCGGTGATTGTTCGGGTGTCGCCGGGGCCGGCTCGACCCGCACCGTCTTGAGCGCGTCCTGGAAGAGCGGGGTCGTATCGGTATCGCCGATGTAGGTCACGACGGTCCCCGAATCGGTGTTCGCGATCCACCAATGCCCGCCCGCCCCGGCCGGGCGCAAGGTCAGGCCCCAGGCGTTCAAGACGAGGTCGTTTCGGAGGGTCTGCCGACCAGGCTCGAGGCGTGTGCGGTACTTGTCTGGGAAGTTGGTGACGAGGTTGCGCTGCAGGTTGTAGCCCTCCGCGGCCATTGCGGTCTTTGGTGCGACCGCGACCGACGCGATTATGGCGAGAGCAACGGCAAGCTGTGAGAGGTGTTTTGTCATGCGTGTCATGGAGTTCCTCCAGGCTTCAGGCCGGCACCAGCAAGCCATCGTTCGAAGGCGGTGAGCCCGCCCGCCTAAGAGGCCTGGACGAGCCGCAGCGTCTCGGCCGCGCTGCGGCCGACAGCCGGGGCATTGGCCGTGACGCTCGCGACCCGGCCTTCGGGATCGAGGATAAGGTTGCGCGCGCCGCCACGCCTTCGTCTTGGAGCAATACGCCGAAGGTCTGCGCCAATCGCCGCGTGACATCCCCGATGAGCGGAAAGCTCACCTTCCCGAGCCCGTGCTCGATCCAGGCGCGATGCGCCTGGATCGAATCGACGCTCGCACCGAGCAGCACCGCGTCGGCCTCGCGGAACTTCTGGGGGAGCGCCTAGTAGCCGTGGATCTCGGTCGGGCAGACAAAGGTGAAGTCCTTGGGATAAGAGAAGAGGACCGCAAAGCGGCCGAGCAGCGCGCCGAGCCGCAGGCGCTCGAAGCGGCCATCCGGCATGAAGGCCTCGACCTTCAAGTCCGGTGCGCGGTTTCCGATCATCAACATGGTCGTTTCTCCTTGGGGTTTTTCGTCCGGTTCAATGACGAATGTCCTGGCAGCTCTGGCGCGGCACCTCGCAGGGCAGATGCGCCGGCAGTTTTTCGGCGGCCTGCTGCATCGCGCCGCACACGGCCTGGAAGACGTGTGGCGCTGCTTCAGGCTCAACGGCCCGATGCGCAGGTGGATGACCTGGCATTGCGGGCACAGGGCGATGCCACAGCAATTCGTTGTTGGCGAGATCAAAGGGTTGACAGGCTGGATTGGTATCCATCGTAGCGACTCCTCTTTCAGTAGGTGGTGGTGGTGTGTACGGGATGGCTCAGTGCAGGGATGTCCGGCGCGCCAGGCGATGCCATTGTTGCGAGAGGTGCGCGGAGGGCGATCCCGAGGCCGCGAGCAATGCACGCCCGTTGCCCCTCACCTGGACCTCGCGCGTCTCGAGCGTCGGAGCCACCCGCGCCCGCGGCGCTCGCGCCAGAGGAGCCAGATAAAGAACGGCCGAGCGTGTAGACGATCTCCGCCGGCCGAGACGATGCCGCGCCAGATCCCAGGGTCTTCCCATCGATACGACTTCGCTCATACGGTCTCTTCCCAGAGGGGGTCTTCCAAGGATGGATGTGGATTCGACGCCCGCCTCGGACATGGGAGCCCGTGGGTCGCACGCACCTGCCAGCGCGCCGCCATGGTCCGGTAGAGGGGCCGCAAGCCCCAGTCCGGCAAATCCTCGTGCTCGGCGATGATCCGCAACTGGCGGCTGAGGCGGAGTGCGAGGCAGTCCCGGACCGCGTCGTCATGGCAAGCGAGGTAGTGGGCCATGAGCACCCCGAGCCCCGCGTGCAAAAGCTCCAGTTCGGTGATCAATACCGAAGGCGTTGTGGACGGTGCGCGCATCAGGTCCCCATCAAAACCGGTAAGAGACCGAGACCTTGAAATTGCGCCCGGCCTCATCGATGAGCGAGAGCGGGCGGCGGTACGGCTTGTCGGTCAGGGTATCGATCCCGAAATCGAACCTGAGGCCCGAGTAGCGTGCCCCCTCCGGCAACCAACTCGCATCGCAGACACCATAGCCAGGGCTCACGGGAACCCCCGCCGGCACCTGGTCCCGGCGTTGGACGAAACGGCCGCGCCGCTGAAGGCGAGGCCAAGCGCGGTGAAGGCCGCGCCGATCGGGGCACTGGCCGCGGCCACGACCTCGGCCACCTTGACCCGCCAGATCAGGGCCACGGCCCCGGCACCGGCCAATATCGAATAGACGCAGAGCGACATCCAGGCGCTCGGGACGTGTACGAACATGATCCGGTAGGCGTCGCCCTGCTGGTAATCGGGCGGGGCGACGAAGAGCCCGAGATAGAGCCCGGCGAACCCGCGTAACTCGCGTAGGGGGGAACCGGTCACGGGTTCCGCCGAATGGATCTGTCAGCAAGCTGGGGTAGGTCTTGTATTACAACATCAGCGAGCGTAGGGTACGCGATGCGCACGCGGAATGGCGTGGACGTTTCGGGGTGGTTACCTTGCACCCAATGCGCGGTCCGAGTGTGCACCGCGAACGGCGCGGTGCACACTCTACTATTTACTGGGTCAGTCACCGACAATCGGTGCACGAACTTGAGTATAAAGGGTCGGCCGGAATGCTGCCAAACTCTGCGTTGAACCGGGTTGCTTACCGGCGGCGCTTATAGCAGCGTTAGCAAGACACGGTAGCGATTCGGACGTAGCACCTGATTGCGGACGAAAGAGGCATGAATATGGCGGCTTCTCTCAAAGAAATCGAGCAGCTAGCACGGGCGTTAGCTGCGGAAGAACGTGCCAAGCTAGCGGAGGCTCTCCTGGAGTCGTTGCGAGCACCGCCGCTTTCTGACATCGAGACGGAGTGGGCCCGAGAGATCGAGGATCGCGTTGCGGCGTTTGATCGAGGCGAAACGCAAACCTACGCCGCAGAAGACGTCTTCGCGGAAGCCAAGCGCTTGTCCCGTTGAAACGGCCCCGGTTCGTAGCGGCAGCACGTCGTGAGTTCCTCGCCGAGGTCATTTACTACAACAATAAGCAACCCGGCCTCGGCTCGCGCTTCGCCGAAGCAGTCGAGGAAGCAACCGCTCGTGCCCTCGCCTTCCCGCTCGCCGGGTCGCCTGCCTCCAAGAATACTCGACGAGTATTTCTCAAAGACTTTCCCTTTTCGGTCGTATATCGGCCGGCCAAGGACGGCGTCGTTGTCTTCGCGCTCGCGCATCACTCGCGTCGTCCTGACTACTGGCTGCCGCGAGTTCAAGAGCGCTAACAAATCGTTCAAGGCACGATGATGTGATCCGCGAGGAGCTCATCGCCGCGCGACCAATTCAGCGCTGCGCGCCGTACCGAGATCCGGACCGATCCCGCCGATCTCGGTCTGGGGGACCTCATCAGCGAGGAGCACATGGCATCGGCCCGAGGCACCAAGTCTCGGGGTGTTTTAACGTCTCGGGCGAGCGAGGACCAAGGGGAATTGTGGCCTCAGGGGCTGGGCCGGATGGGAGGGGGTATCGGTTTGGGCGTCATCCCAGCGTGCTGTTAGCTGGGATCAGGCTATTGGGAATCGATCGGAAGCCAGGGTCAGGGATTGGCCCCCTTCTTGGCGCCCTGAGGATGGAACAGCCGCGCCGCGATCAAGGCGGTGCTTGCGCTGATGGGCGCCGCAGCTCACCTCGGGATGGAGGGGTAGAGCCGCGGTGAGAAATGCGGGTCAGGGGGGCGTCCCCCCATCGGCCGCCGCGATCTCCTGCACCCAGGCGCTGCCGCGTTCGCGCACGAGGAGCTCACAGCGCGCGCGCACCAGCATGAGGGCCAGGTAATAGCCCGTGAAGGCGAGCGCCATGACGAGGAGCGGGGCGAGCATGGAGGGATGGATGGACGGTGCGCCGAGCTTGGTGACGGTCGGGCCCTGGTGGAGCGTGTTCCACCACTCGACCGAGTAATGGATGATGGGGAGATCCACGACCCCGACCAACGCCAGGATGGCGGCCGCGCGGCTCGCGGTGCGGCGGTCCTCGATGGCGGCGTCGAGGGCTATGTAGCCCAGATACAGGAACAAGAGCACGAGCTCCGAGGTGAGGCGCGCGTCCCATACCCAGAAGGTCCCCCACATGGGCTTGCCCCAGATCGATCCCGTGGCGAGGGCGAGCGCGGTGAAGGCCGCACCGATCGGGGCGCTGGCCGCGGCCACGACCTCGGCCACCTTGACCCGCCAGATGAGGGCCACGGCCCCGGCACCGGCCAATATCGAATAAATGAACAGCGACATCCAGGCGCTCGGGACGTGTACGAACATGATCCGGTAGCTGTCGCCCTGCTGGTAATCGGGCGGGGCGACGAAGAGCCCGAGATAGAGCCCGACGAAGAGGAGCAGCGCCGTGACGGCCCCGATGCGCCGCGACCAGCGCAGGGAGAAGGCATAGAACTCTCTGGGGCTTGCGAGGTGGACCATCATCAAATCATCCGCGCACGCGCAGTGCCGCGGCGGCGGCGATGGGCGCGAGCGTGAGGGCGAGCACGAGGAGCGCCGTAAGCATGTTCAAATGGGCGCTCGGTGCCAGGCCGCGCTGCACGGCGCCGCCGGCGCCGGTCGCGAAGATCAGGATGGGCAGATAGAGCGGCAGGAGCAGGAGCGCGAGCAGGAGCCCCGCGCCGCGCAGCCCGACCGTGAGCGCCACCCCCACTGCGCCGAGCAGGCTTAATGCCGGCGTGCCGAGCACGAGGCTCAGGAGCAAGGTCGTGGTCGATTCCATCGTCAGGCCGAATTGCAGGGCGAGCAGCGGCGTCAGCAGGAGGAGCGGCAACCCGGTCGCGAGCCAGTGCGCGCACACCTTGGCGAGCACCAGGACCGGCAGGGGGTGCGGGCAGAGCAGGAGTTGCTCGATGCTGCCGTCCTCCAGATCCGGGCGGAACATGCCCTCCAACGACAACAAGGTGGAGAGCAGCGCCGAGGCCCAGATGGCGCCCGGGCCGATGGCCGCGAGGACCTTGGGATCGGGCCCGAGCGCGATTGGGAAGATGGTCGCGACCATGGCGAAGAACAAGAGCGGGTTGGCGGCCTCGGCGCGATGGCGCGAGACACACAGGAGGTCGCGCCTGATGAGTCCGAGGCAGGCGCGCCCGAGGCCGCTCTGCCGGCTCATGCGGCGAGGCGCAACAGGCGTGCATGATCGATGGGCAGGGGATGGTGGCTGGTGACGATGGCGAGCCCGCCGCGCTCGGCCCGTTCTTCCAGGCGATGCCCTACGGTCGTGATCGCGGCCTCGTCGAGCGTGGTGAAGGGCTCATCGAGGAGCCACAGCCGGGCGCCGCTCGTGAGGATCCGGCAGAGCGCCAGCCGCCGGCGCTGACCCGCGGACAGATACCGGCCCAGGGTGTCGGCCAGCTCTGTGAGGCCGAGGCGATCGAGCGCATCGGGTATCGGCAAACCGCCGCCGCGCAGGGCTTCCGCCACCTCCAGGTCCTCCCATACCGTCAGCTCCGCCTTGACGCCGTCGGCATGGCCGAGATAGGCGAGGTCGCGCAGGAACTCGACGCGCCCCTCGTCGATACGCCGCCCGCACCAGCGCACCTCGCCCGCCGTGGGCGGCGTCAAACCCGCGATGGCCCGCAACAGCGTGGTCTTGCCGGACCCGTTCGGCCCCGAGATCTGCAACACCTCGCCGGCCTGGAGATCGATATCGAGGTTCGAGAAGACGAGCCGCTCGCCGCGCCGGCATTCGAGCCCCGAGACAGAGAGGGACGGCTCCGTGATCGCCGTGGCTCGCTCCGGGGACATGGTGCAATAATACCGGAAACGAAGCACACACTACATTGGCGCCGGTCGCCCGTGGCCGGGGAAGTGGTGTCCATGCTCACGCTCTACCAGTTCCAGTGCTCCCATTACTGCGAGAAGGCCCGCTGGGCGCTCGATTACAAGGGTCTCGCCTATGAGACGCGCAACCTCATCCCCGGACCGCACCGGCGCACCGCAGAGCGCCTCGCGGCCCAAAGCCACGTACCCATACTGGTAGACGGCGGCCTCGTCGATGAGGCCAAGGTGATCCAGGGCTCGGATGCGATCATCGACCATCTCGATCGACGCTGGCCCGAACGCCGCCTGACGCCCCTCGATACGCTGTCCGCGTCCCTGGCCGTGGAATGGGAGCGTTATCTCGATGCCGAGATCGGCGTCTCGATCCGATGCTGGTTTTATTACTACGTCCTGCCGCAGCGCGTGCTCGCGACGCGCTTCCTGTTGCAGGGGGCACCCTGGTATGGACGGCCCCTCTACGCGCTCATCTTCCCGGCGGTGCGTCACGCCATGCGAAAGATGATGCACATCGACGCCGACAACGCCGCGCGCTCCGAAGCGCGGCTGCGCTCGGCCCTGGAGCGCCTGAACGGGGCCCTACGCGGGCAGCGTTATCTGGTGGGCGGTGCCTTTTCGCGGGCCGACTTGGCGGCCCGCGCCCTGCTCGCCCCCCTGTGTCTGCCCGAGCTCACCGTGCCCGCCGTAGCGGATGCCCTCCCGGCCGCCGTCGCCCGGTTTCGCGCCCAGCAAGAGGACGCGCCGTTCTTCGCCTGGGTCGTCGAGACCTACCGGAGACATCGCGCGGCCCGAGCCGCGCTGGGGAAGTGATCCGTCACCCCGGCAGGGATTGCCGGGGTCCAGTGGGACGGCGGCGCGGTGTCACATCCCTGCGAGTGGATTACGGCATTCCTGCCGGAATGACGCGGCGATCCCCTTGGCCGACTACGCGGGCTCTTTCGCCACCGCCATCCCCCGCGTGGCAAACGGTTCAAAGTGCCGCCCATTCGAGGTCAAGCGCGCCGCTCAAGTTCCGCGGCGACCGGCTTGTGCTGCACGTGCCAGGTACACATCGCCGCCACCATGCAACTGGTATCCGGCAGGAAGACCATCCCGCGAATCAGTCAGACTCGGAGCGCTCTCGCTCTAGCGCTTCACGCGTTTCCTCTACCACGTTCGAAGCCAGGCCAGATAGGCTGGATTTCGGGGCTGCGGCCGTGAGCCGTCCCTGACGAATATTTTTGCCACTATTGAAACTTATTATCAATAACAGCTAACAAGAGCGACCGAACGAACTCGATCCCTTATTCTGTAGGGAAGCGCCCTAAGCTGTTGACGTAGTATTTTGAGCTCATTGTTGTCCCCAACAAGACCAAATCGAAAGAAGGCCATCTTCTGACCTCCAGGCTGCACGCTCGGCGATGAAGTGGAAAAGGAAGCTAATATGACTTTTAAGGTTGACGAATTTTTTACAGCACTCCAGCCGTACGTCGCAGGTGGCGATGCTCTTGTAATTGCGCACGACCACGCGGGTCAGGAACATCGAACCGGACACCTTATGCCCCGTTCAAACAAACACGATCGCATCGCTATAGCGGACAACCGTCCGATCATGGGTCAAGAGGCGCAGTGGTTCGGTAAACGCCTGGGCGACCAGGATACGGTCGAAGGGATCACCGTGGATGCTGGGCAGGGTCTCGACTGCAAGCGCGTGTTCACCGAGGATCGGCAACTCCGCGAATCCCGCGGACCGGAACAGCTCTCTTGCCCGGCTGCCCGAGATGGGCATGTCACCTCGGCGGAGCTGGTACTTGATGGCGATCTCCCATAGCGTCGCCACACTGACGAACACCTCGCTATGGGCATCGAGAACGGCTCCACGTGCCTGCGGCGATAACCGCGGGTCGTCGGTGAGCGCCCATAGTGCGACTTGCGTGTCAAGCAGGAGGCGCATCGTCGGATGCTCCCGCCGAAAATAGGCGCGCGACCTCGTCGTTGTGTTGGTCGATGTTGTCGGGAACCTTGAACTCCCCCTTGGCGATCCCGATCCGGTGCGAGGTGTCGGCGGGCGTGATAGGGACGACCCGCGCGACCGGCTTGCCATTGCGTGAGATGACAATCTCGGTTTCCTCGCCCGAGGCGATCTGGTCGATGAGCCTGGACAGGTGTGTCTTCGCCTGGAAAAGACTGATGATCTGCATGGTAACCCGGGTCCAAATAGACCAAACTAGTCTAGTCTATCTTCCGGGTTTGGCAAACCCCATGCGGTTCGCTCCGTGTACGGCACCCTGTGCGGTTCTCATGGCCGCACCGGCGCCATCGCGCCGCTGGGTTGAACCCGCGAGGGCGGGACGGCGGCTAGCCTAGCCCGAGCGGATCGGCGGCCGCAGCAAGGCAGTGATGAGAGATCCGGGCTAGCCCGCCGCCGGTTTCAAGACCAACACACCCTCCACGGGCTTCCCCGCCAGGGGCAGCGCTCGCCCTTCCAACCAATCGCGGAACTGGTCGCGATAGTGCGGTGACAAGGGGTGCCCGGATTGCCCGCCCGGGAGGTGCAGGATGGCGTCGGCCTCGTGGCGGGGGCTGACCACCATGCGCTCGCTGGCGGCGTGCAGGACCTGGCGCTCGTAGACCACGCGTACGCATTGGGGGCAGCCGGGCAAGGGCTCGCGCGGCATATCGAGGAGATCGGCCAGCCACGGCAGGCGGGCGGAAAACGGGTGGGTGATCCGCGATCGGCTCACCTCGCCCCAGCTCAGACGGTCGAGCGGCACCTCGGGATGCCCCTCGCGTAGGCTCGCGGCGCTCTCTTTGAGCACCTCGAGGAGGAATGCCTGCCAATCGGGATAGCGGACCGGATCAGGTAAGGTCTCCGGCAGGCGCGCCGCGAGTAGCTTGCGGAGCGGCACGTCGAGCTTGTGCCAGGTATAGGAGAAGTCGGGATCGAGCGCGCGGCAGGCCCCCAGAAACGGTGCGAATACGTCGCTCGTGAGGCGCCGGCGAAACTCGAGGAGGAGGGCGAATCCTAGACTCCGTTCGCCCGCCTGACCGTCCCAGCGTTCCAGCGCCCGCCGCACCGCGCCGGCATCCGGCCAGTCCCGGGTGGCATCGATCTCGCCCAGCACCCCGAGGGCGACGTCCCGATAGAAGTCGTAGAAGCCGGCGCGGGTGTCGAGCTGCAGCGCCAGCATATCGGGCTCGGTGGCGGCCGAGAGGCCCGAGAGGCGCGTGCGGATGCGATGGCCCCGGTATCCGTGGGCATAGTCATGGCCGATGGGATAGGGGTAGTCGGCCCCGAGCATGCGGTCGTTGGCGGTGACGAGGAGGCCTTGCGGGGGATCGAAGACGCGCGGCAGCGCGCCGTCGGGGATGAGACCCTCCCAGCCGCGCGACCCATCCGCCCAGTCGGTGGCGGTGGCGCCGTCGAGACCGCGGCGCTTGGGGAACCGCCCCGTATAGGTCCAGCCGATCCGGCCGCCGCCATCCGCGAGCAGTGCGTTCTGGGGCGGCCCGCCGGCGCGGTTCATGACGCGCGCCGCATCCTCGACGTTTGTCACCCGATCCATGTCGAGGAGCGCCAGGTTGGTGCCCTCGGGCTCGAGCGCCGTCCAACGCAACGCCACCGGCGCCCCGAGCAACGGCCGCTCCAGCACGGGGCCCCAGATGCTTTGTTTCACGTCCACCACGACCTCGGCCCCGCCCTTGACCGTGATGCGTTCCGAAGCGGTCGAAAACGCCTGCCAACCCGTGGGGGTGCGGTAGCGGTTCGGGTCCTCCGGGTCGAGATCGAGGCGCACCAGGTCGAGCACGTCGGCGTTGATGTTGGTGAATCCCCAGGCGACCTCGCCGTTGCTGCCGGCCACCACCACGGGGATGCCCGGCAAGGTGAGGCCCGTGAGGCGGTGCCCGGCGTAGCGCAGGGCGGCGCGATACCAGATCACCGGGACCGCGAGCGGCAGGTGCATGTCGTTCGCGATGAGGGCGCGTCCGTCGCGCGTGCGGCGGCCGGCGAGCGCCCAACTGTTCGAACCGAGCGGCACGGGATCGGCCCGCACCAGTCCGGCCGATCCGTTCCGGGGTGGGGCCCTGCGCAGGGCCGCGAGTGCCTGGGCCGGTATGCCCGTTTGTGGCCGGCGCGAGCGTACACCGCCCAGGAGGGGCTCGGTATAGCGGTCGGTATCGGGGGTCAGGAAGGCCGCGACCTCGGGCGGCAGGGCGGCTTGCATGACGCTCAGCATGCGCTCCGATCCTTCCGTAAAGGTCAGGAGCTGGAACATACCCAGGATCGCCCGCAGGCTGTCGGCCGGGGTCCAGGGCTCGGGGCGGTAACCGGCCAGCAGGAACTCGAAGGGCAGTACGGTGCTGCCGTCGATGGCCGCGTTGACGCCGGCCGCGTAGGCCGAGAGCACCGCGCGCTCCGTCTCGGGCAGACGCGCCAGCACCGCCTCGGCCACCCGTCCGAGACCCAGCACGCGCTGCTGGCGGTCGTTGTCGAGGGCGGGTTCGCCGAACACCTCGGCCAGGCGGCCGCCGACCTTGCGCCGCAGGAGGTCCATTTGAAACAGACGCTCCCCTGCCGTGACGTAACCGAGCGCCAAAAAGGCGTCTTTGCGGCTGCCGGCGTCGATGGTGGGGACACCAATGTCGTCGAAGCGGATCCTGACCTCGGCTCGCAGGCCGGGTAGGTCCACCTCGCCCGAGTGCGGGGGCAGCGAGGCGGCGACGAGGCCCCACAAGAACCCGAGCCCGCACAGCACGAGCGCGGCCAGCGCGATCGCGATCCGGTACAGGCGCCTGGTCCCCTTTTTTCTCTCGTCAGGGCTCTCGTCAGGAGTGCCCGCTGGTGCCGAGCGCCATGCGGGCGCGCACGAAGACCACCAGGCGTTTCACGACCAGTGGAAAGACCGCGAGCAGCATGAGCGATGCGATGACCTCGCCGGACAGGAGGTCCGCGAGCGAGGTGATGCGGCCGATGTGGGTCCCGGCATTGACCAACACGATGGTCCCCAACAGCATCCCGAGTTGGCTGACCAGCATATAGGTGGTCGTCGAGATCGAGGTCAGCCCCATCACCAGATTGATCACGAAAAAGGGCGAGATCGGCAGGAGCCTGAGGCTGAAGAGGTAATAAGCCCCATTCTTCTCCACGCCGGCATCGATGGTGGCGAGGTGCCGTCCGAACCGCTCTTGCACCGCATCACGCCAGAGATAACGCGCGGCCAGGAACGGGAGCGTCGCGGCCAGCGTGGAGGCCGAAGACACCAGCGCCGAACCGAGAACGAGCCCGAACAGGTCCCCGGCGACGGCGGTCATGAGCAGGGTGCCGGGCAGGGACAAGGCGGCCAGGGCCAGGTAGATGACGACGAAGAATGCCGCGCTGTGCCACAGATGTGCAGTGCAATAAACGTGGATCGCGTCGCGCTTGGTGTTGAAGTACTCGAGCGTGAAATAGGCATCCAGATCGAGCGCGAAAAACAGGAGCAGGCAGGAGAGCACCGCGATCGCGAAGCAGAGCTTGGACTTGTTCATCTCCGGCCGTTGGCATAGGCTTGGACCGGGGCTTGGAGTGGCCCTTGCACCCGTGCAGTTCCGGTGTCCAAACGCATAACGAGCATATGAGAGGCAGCGATATGGATGCAACCGCCCTGAGCCCCAGCGTCGCCCCGGGTCCCGAGCGCCATGCGCGCTTCGAGCCGCCGCCGACCCGGCCCTGGTTGCGACATTACCCCGAGGGCGTGCCGAGCGAGATAGATCCTAGCAAGTATTCCTCACTGGTCGATCTCCTGGACCGCTGCGCGGCTCGCTATGCCGATCGCCCCGCTTTCTCCAATATGGGCGTCACCCTGAGCTATCGGACCTTGGCGGACAAGAGTCGCGCCTTCGCCGCCTTCCTGCAGTACCAATGGCATGTGAGCCAGGGTGATCGCATCGCCATCATGATGCCGAACCTCCTGCAGTACCCGGTGGCCGCCTTCGGGGCCTTGCGGGCCGGTCTCACCCTGGTGAACACCAACCCCCTCTATACCGGCCGCGAGCTGCAGAACCAACTGGTGGACTCGGGGGCCTCGGTCATCGTGATCCTGGAGAACTACGCCCATGTCCTCGCCCAGGTGCTGGCGCACACGGCTATCAAGCACGTGATCGTAACCAAGATAGGGGACATGCTGCCACAGCCGCGCGCCATGATCGTCAATTCGGTGGTCGCCCATGTGAAGCGCCTGGTGCCGCCGTTCAATATATCCCATGCGGTCGGGTTCCGGGACGCGATCAAACGCGGGGCGCGCTGGCACCCCCATGCGGTGGCCCTGGGCCACGACGATATCGCCCTGCTCCAGTACACAGGCGGCACCACGGGGGGGCAGAAGGGCGCGATGCTGAGCCACGGCAACATCGTGGCCAATGTCCTCCAGGGCGCGGCCTGGCACGGCGCGGTGATCGGTGACCAAGGCGAGGTCGTGATCACGGCATTGCCCCTCTATCACATCTTCTCGTTCACGATCAATTGCCTGAGCTTCATGGAGCTGGGGGGGTCCAATCACCTGATCACTGATCCCCGCAACCTCAAGGGCTTCGTCGCGGAACTGCGCAAGGTGCGGTTCAGTTGCATGACGGGGGTCAACACGCTCTTCGTCTATTTGATGAACACCCCGGGTTTCGCCGACCTCGATTTCTCGACGCTCAAGCTCACGATGGGCGGGGGAATGGCGGTGCAGCGGCCGGTCGCGGAACGCTGGCAGGCGCTCACCGGCCGGCCGATCCTGGAGGGCTATGGCCTCACCGAGTGCTCGCCCTTGGTTTGCGCAAACCCGCTGGATGCACGCGAGTACAGCGGCTACGCGGGCATCCCGGTACCCTCGACCGAGTGCAGCATCCGCGACGAGGAGGGCCGCGCCGTCGCGCACGGGACCTCGGGCGAGCTCTGGATCCGTGGTCCGCAGGTGATGAAGGGCTATTGGCACCGGCCCGAGGAGACCGCGACGGTGCTGGCGCCCGATGGATGGCTCAGGACCGGGGACATCGCCCAGATGGACGAACGCGGGTACATCAAGCTGGTCGATCGTGTCAAGGACATGATCACGGTATCGGGCTTCAAGGTGTACCCGAACGAGGTCGAGGAGGTGGTGGCCTCACACCCTTCGGTCCTGGAGGCCGCGGTGATCGGGGTCCCGGACCCCGACACCGGTGAGGCGGTCAAGCTGTTCGTGGTCCCACGCCCGGGCAGCAGTATCGATCCCGAGGAGTTGCGGGAGCACTGCAAGGGGCAACTCGCGGCCTACAAGGTCCCGAGGCAGGTCGTGCTGCGCACGGCACTTCCGAAGTCCAACGTCGGCAAGGTGCTGCGAAGGGCCTTGCGGGACGAGTAGGCGCAGCGACGGCGGCGCGCCCCGCTCGCGGTAGAATCATCGTGCGCGGTCGGCACCGGCGCCCGCGCCGCGATCACCGGCCTCCGGTCCACGGACGGCCGGCACCACACCCGCACCGCCGGGCAGCACCTCCCTGCGCTCCTGTCGTTCCTTCTCTTCCTTTTGCGCGATCAGGATATCGAGATAGGTCAAAAGAGATCCGCTCATGGTCTTTCTCCGCCCCGGCACATCACGATTGGCGCGTTCTGGGGACCGTCTCTTGGGGCTTCGTAACTTCCCACTCCGCCACCGTACCCGGAACTATGCAAAACAAGGGATGAGGCTTGGGGATAGAAGCTGATTCGATGGTAGTCAGCCATGATGGCCTGCGATTCAACAACTTTGCTTTCAGGTGCTCGCGCACCCGCCATGAGGCGCGCGAAGTCGTAGGTGACGATCTTCTTCTGGATGACCTCGGGAAAGGCGAAGGTGATGAGATCGGCGGCCTCCTTCCAGCCGAGGTATTCGAGCATCATGACCCCGCTGAAGA
>JACCXJ010000225.1 GCA_013697045.1 Gammaproteobacteria bacterium
GTTCATCCAACACCGACACAAGCGATCGGTACTTCGACTCGATCTGCTCTACCGTGGACGCAATCTGCATCCCGCTTTAAAGCACATCTCTCACACTTTATCAAGTTATTTCTGCGCGATGCCTAAGGTCTGAACTGGAAGGAGAACCTTAGAGCTGATGGCCGTCGACGGAAGAAATTCGTTAGACGAGTAACGAAAATGCTGATCCAGCCGATCGACTATTTTCTCGTCGTCTGGTTTGCGTTGGCCGCGGCCTCGACTGCCTATGTGGGGTGGGACCAGTATCGGAACAACCCCGAGCCCGTGGTGATGAAGCGGGGCTTCATCCTCGTCACGCTCTATATGGGACCCATCGGTCTCTTGCTTTACGTCCTGGCGGACAAAGAGCCGCGGCCGGGCGAGCACGAGAGCTTTATCAAGCCGCTGTGGAAACAAGGCGTCGGCTCAACCATTCACTGCGTCGCTGGCGACGCCACGGGCATCATTCTGGCGGCGGCGATCACGGCCACGCTCGGTCTGCCTATGTGGATCGATCTGATCGTCGAATACGTGACCGGGTTCGCCTTCGGCCTGTTCATCTTTCAGTCGTTGTTCATGAAGTCGATGATGGGCGGGACCTATTGGCAGAACGTCCGTAACACCTTCCTGCCCGAGCTCATCAGCATGAACTTCATGATGGCGGGCATGGCGCCGGTGATGAGCTTTTTGATGATGGGACGCGACATGCGGGCCATGGAGCCGACCGAGCTGCTCTTCTGGGGCGTCATGTCGCTCGGCGTGATCGCCGGTTTCGCGATGGCTTATCCCGCCAACGTCTGGATGGTTGTCAGGCACCTGAAGCATGGGCTCATGACCGAGCGCAAGCCTGGGAGCCGCTTCGATCTGGGTGTGCAAGACAAGGCCTCGGCAGACGCCGAAGAGCCGCGTGGCGCACATGGCGGTCACGGGCCAGGCCGGCCGCAGCATGCGCATCGAGAACTACGGCGGTTTGGTGTCTCGGGCGGGCACGGGCCAAGGGGGATCGTCGGCGCGGAGAGATGAACCGGACAGAGGGGGATATCGGATTTACGGCTACTCCGCCGATGGGCGGCACCTCGCCTCGGCCTTGGCTGACCGGACGCTGCGGGGCTGGGACGCCCCGACAGGCGGGCCGCTCCTGACGTTCATAGGCCATACGACCCCGGTCTGGGCCTGCGCCTACTTCCCCTCCGATGGGCGGCACATCGCCTCGACCTCGTTCGACCACACCCTGCGCGTCTGGACGCCCAGACGGGCGAGCACTCCGTGTCGGACTGCGCCTACTCCCCCGATGGGTGGGTGTAAGAAGCAAATCCCTGGGGATTGCCGTGCCTTAGTTAGCGCAGAGCTCATTGTGGAACGGATCTGACCGACAGCAATAGGAGATGTGCTATACTTCGGATGCGCTTTACCCCCGTCTTTCAAGCGTAACTATTAACCTATGGTGATCGACCCTAGCGGAAGGAGACAATCATGAGTGATTTAGTCGTCATTGGATTTAACGATGAGCACACGGCTTTTGAGATGCGCGCCGCCTTGGCGAAAATGCAGAAGGAATATCTCATCGATATGGAAGACATCGTTGTTGTAACGCGAGACGAGAACGGAAAGGTAACACTGCACCAGGCGGCTAATCTCCCCGCTGCCGGTGCGGTCGGTGGCACCTTCTGGGGAATGTTGATCGGGATGATGTTCATGAATCCCTTGCTGGGCGCAGCGGTTGGGGCTGGAAGCGGCGCACTCGCCGGCTTTCTCTCCGACATAGGGATTTCCGATCAATTCATGAAAGATCTCGGGTCAACACTGAGACCAGGGACATCCGCCCTCTTTGTGCTGTTTCGCAAGATGACGGCCGACAAGGTGCTCGAAGCGCTGAAACAGTTCAAAGGGAAAGTGCTCCAGACGTCCCTGACGAAAGACCAAGAGCAGGCGCTGCGCGAGGCTCTGTCATCGGCAGGGTTGCCTGCACCGTAGACGTGAAGCCTACTTTCCCGATTACGACAGGCGGCCATCGGGAAGAGCGATTCCCGTGCTGGGACAGGCATCGTGGGAGGTGGGAGAGGATCGCGGTAAGCAAAAACTGAAACTTGAGCGTTCACGATATTTCTAGCGCGGGCTTGGGACGACCTCAATCCCGGTCCGCGATGAGGGTGCAGAGCACGCGCCGATCGCTCCGCGGCCCGTCGAACTCGCAGAAGAAGATGTTCTGCCAGCGCGAGAGCCCGAGCCTGCCATCGACCACGGGGATGGTCTCCGAGGGGCCGACGATTCCCGACTTCAGATGGGCGTCCCCGTTGCCGTCTTGGACATCGTGCAACCAGACCCCCTTGGGGATGAGCTTGCGGAGCAGGTTTACGACGTCGCGCTGCACGCTCTCGTCCCAGTTCTCTTGGATCATGACCGCGGCCGTCGAGCCCTGCGCGTAGACCGAGACCAGGCCCCGCTTCACGCCGCTCTTTTCAACGAACGCCGCGACCTCGGCGGTGATATCGATAAGCTCCTCCCGCTCGTGGCTGCCGATCCGGATGACATGTTGCATGGTGGTACCCGCTTTACGAATCTCGCGCATCGAGAATATAACTGTGCCATAGGCCCGGACCAACGCCGGTTCATCGTGAGCACAGCGCTACTCTAGCAAACCTATTCCTTTAGCTTCAGTGGTCGGTAGCGATCCTCCAGGCCCAGGGCTTCGGCGACCGGCCTGCAGGTGATGTAGCCCTGATAGGTGTTGAGCGCCTTCGCAAAGCCCGTATCTCCCCGCAACGCCGACAGCCCCTCATTCGCCAGCCGCAAGACATAGGGTAACGTCGCCGAGTTGAGCGCGAGCGTCGAGGTCCTGGGATAAGCCCCCGGCATATTGGTCACGCAGTAGTGGATGACGCCGTGTCTTTCGAACACGGGCGCGGAGTGTGACGTTGGCCGAGAGGTCTCGATGCAACCGCCTTGATCGATGCTCACATCCACGATCACCGAGCCGCGCGGCATGCCCTTGACCATTTCCTCCGTGATCACACGCGGGGCCCTTGCCCCCGGGACCAGCACCGCCCCGATCACGAGATCGGCGTTGCTAAGATGCATCGCGATGTTTTCGGCGCTCGAGAGGAAGAAATCGACGCTGTCGGGGATCTCCCGTCTGATCTCCGGCAGCCACTCTTCGTAGCCGCCAATGTAAGTGTGAGCGCCCATCGCGGCGGCGGTCCGGGCCGCATGCCGGCCGACCACCCCATCGCCGATGACCACCACCTTGCCGTGACGCGTGCCGAGAACGCTGCCGAGTTGCGTGCCCCGTCCGGCGTTGGATCGCGCCAGGTAATAGCTGCCCACGGTGACCGCCATGTTCCCCGCGACAGCGCTCATCGGCGCCAGGAGCGGCAGCCTGCCGCGCGCATCTTCCAAGGTCTCATAGGCGAGGGCGCTGGTCCGCTTCGCCAGCAAGGCCTCCGCGAGGCCCCGCGGCGCGCCCGCGAGATGCAAATAGGTGAAGAGGATCTGGTTCTTGAAATAGCCATATTCGGATTCGAGGGGTTCTTTGACCTTGAGGACGAGCGCCGCACCCCAGGCCTCCTCGACACCCACCGAGCGCGCACCGGCGGCGACGTATTCTGTATCCATGAAACCCGAGCCAAGCCCCGCCCCGGCTTGCACCAGCACCTCATGCCCCGCCTCCACCAAAGCGCGAGCACCCGCCGGCGTGAGCGCCACGCGGTTTTCCTTATCCTTGATCTCCTTCGGGACCCCGATCTTCACTCTGCAGCACCAAAGCGTGCGATGACGCCTGCCTACCTTGCTACCTTATGGCTCGTCGATAGCGAGTTGCTCGTTCCTGCATCGCCCGGCCGTTGAGCCAGCGCTTCTCCGTTGGATACGCACGCAAGTGTTTGTAGCCTATCGCTTGATCGCAATCGATGCAAACACCGTAAACGGCTCTAGCGATGTGACACCACCGCCCTTATCGGTGACCTCCGGTGGTCTCGTTATCGGAACTAAGCACGCGTTCGAACGAGAAAATCGTCGAGGGCTACACGGACCGACGGAGGCTCCGCCGGTCGAGAGGACAGGTCGAAGACGGTGCAAGCCCTCCCATGGGGTCATCTGCCCATGGGTCATATGATTTGCCCGTGGGAGTGGCGTCGAGTAACGTGCAGCGGGGACAGGAAGCGGGCAATGCGCTACCGACGCTTGAGTTATCGCTATGCGATGGTGATTCACTCCAGCCAGACATGGCCATTGGGCGTCTGGCAGGGCGATCGCCTGCGCCTTCTCGTGCAGCCGCGCTGGCGGCCCGATGCGGACACCTACGAGACAGCGACGACGGTCGAGATCCTGGTAGACCTTGCCGGTGTCGAGGAGGACGACCTCGAGGTGCAGCTCTTCGAGGACGTGCTAATCGTCGAAGGGCGCCGCCAGCTGCCCTCGTGCCAAGAGGGCGCCGTGTACCATGCGGCCGGCATCCACCAGGGCCCGTTCCGGGTGGAGCTGCCGTTGCCGGCCCCTGTGGACGCCGAGCGAGTCGAGGCGCGTTACGACCGTGGCCTGCTCCGCATCACCTTGCCCAAGCGAGCGGAGGCCGGCTGATGGCAGTAGAGTCTGGTGCTGGCCCCGGCGACTTCGCCATCCCCGATGCGCTCCCGGTCCTGCCGCTCCGGGACATGGTCCCGTTCCCGCTCACGGCGTTTCCGCTCGCCGTAGGACAGCCGCGCTCCGTTCGACTCGTCGATGAGGTCATGCGCGGCAACCGACTCCTGGCGCTGGTGGCGCAGCGCGATGCGAAGGTCGAGCCGGCCATGCCCGAAGACCTTTACCCTGTTGGAACCGTAGGGGTGATCCACCAGCTAGGTCGGGTACCCGACGGTAAGGTGCGCCTACTGGTCCAGGGCATCGAGCGGATCCGACTGCTGGAATGGATCGGGACGGAGCCGTATCTGGTCGCGCGCATCGGGATAGCCGGGGACCAAACGGGCGAGGCCACGGAGGTGGACGCACTGCGGCGTGCCGTGGTGGATATCTTCCGTCGGCTCGTGGAGGCATCCGCTGAGCTGCCTGACGAGTTGGCGGTCGCAGTGGAGAACATCACCGATCCCCGCCACGTGGTC
>JACCXJ010000241.1 GCA_013697045.1 Gammaproteobacteria bacterium
CGGAGTTGTTCACCCTTTGCCCACCGACTACGATTGAGAGAAGGTCTTCGTCCGTGGACAAAGCGTGAACAACTCCGGCGGAGACCATCTCGGCACACGAGGATAAAAACAGCCAAGTAAAGATCAATATAATCTAACGCCGGGGCTTGACAAAGGGGCCCTCATAGAAGGGACGTTGCCTGTTTGGCGCGCCGAGGACGCAACACCTGTGCTGCTACATCACCCGTTCCGCCATTGCCAACGAACGAGTTTATGCAACGCCTGGCCGCGCTGTCCCCCGTCCACGCTTGCATCTGATCCGCTTCCATGGCGTCCTCGCGCCCAATGCCAAGCTGCGTCCCGCCGCCACGTCTTCGGGGATATCGCCGAGATCGTGATGCAGGTCGCCGAGATGGCCCGCCCCGGCGACCGGGTGGTGGTGATGAGCAACGGGGTTTCGGTGGGATCCAGGAGCGGCTCATCGCCGCCCTGGGCTCGGGGAGATCGAGATCGGATTAACCCCCGACATCGAATCGATCCCGCGCCTGATGGGCCCGTTCGGTCGCCGGCGCCCGTAACCCGCGTTGTGCCGCGTTAAAGCGCCCTTCCTTCAGTGCCGAAGCAGGGTTCCCTCCAACCTTCAATCAACGGAACAGGAACCTCCAATGGCCCAGAATATCATCTCGTTGAACTTCACCGACGCCGATCTGACGACCATAGACGAAGGACTCGCCCTCCTGGAGCAAAAGCTGGCCCCGCTCACCGGCCTTTCGCCCGACGTGCGGCGGGGCCTCGTGAACCGGGATTACATGGATGTAATGCTTTGGGGAGGTACAGGATGAAGATGGGCGACCGATCCGAGGCCTTCTGCCGGGAGACGCTCATGGTGCTGGCCCAGAACACCCAGCTCCTCCCGCCGAGCTTCGATCTCGCCGAGGCGCAAAAAGATATCGCCCACCTCGACAAGATCCGTCCGCGCGCCGCGCGCTTGCGCCGCTTGCTGGAAAAGGCCGACGATGGCGAGACGGCGCTCGGGAGCGACGTGATGAGCGCGGCGTTGGAAGGCTATGCCTTGCTCAAGGTGTCCGGCAAAGGCGCCGGCCTGGACGCGCTCCGGCAGGGCATGTCCGCCCGCTTCACCCGCAGAGCCAAGATCAAGGCCCTGCCCGCCGCCGCCTAGTAGTAAACGATATCGACCCGCCTCGCCGGGGCCGCGACCGAGGCGCGGAGCTCCGGCCGCAAGGCTTTTTGCCTTGCACGCAAAGCTCAAAGCCTTGCGCACAAGCCTCGGAACCTCGCGCGCAAGGCTTTTTGGCTTGCACGCAAAGCTCAAAAGCCTTGCGCACAAGCCCCAGAACCTTGCGCGCAAGGCTTTTTGGCTTGCACGCAAAGCTCAAGCCTTGCGCACAAGCCTCGGAACCTTGCGCGCAAGGCTCTCCGCCCCGGCGCGCGAGCCCCGGAACCTCGCCCGCGAAGCCCAGGTGCTCTGCTGCCGGAGTACCGGGCTTCGCGCGCGGGCAAACGGTGGGCCACCGCCCACCCGTTGCGTCCTTGTCCCGCACGCTCGGCCAGCCAGCCCGGGTGAAATACGATGGGGTCTGGGGAACCGGCGGGCACGGAATCCTCGTATTCCGCTGTCCTCCCTACGGGCCACGGATGCTGGTGGCCGCAGCCGGGGGCCACGGCTCCGTGGAGGGTGCAGCGCTCCCGCGCTTAGCTTGTTCCTTACCCAAAACCCCGGCCCTATGGACCGATCGTGCTCGCTCACCCCCTCGCCAGAGATCACATCCCGCCAACCCGCCGGGACCGCCCCAACGGAGCGCATCGGCCCCCGCGCGCGCCCGCCGCCCCCCTGTGTCAACATAACGTGAGACACCTCTACCATCCCCCCTGGCCCGCCTGAGCAGGGCCCGGCTGCTCACAACCGCCGGGATCGCCACGCTTGCGCGATCCTGCTCCCCTTCCGTCATCTCGTTCAGGGCCTTGGCGGATGAGCCGGCGGCCTGGAGCGAGGCCAGGGAGAATTCCTCGGGGCCGGTCTCGGGGTCCGGGTACTTGAAGCGGGTTTCGGCGTAGAGGCAAGGCCGGAGGATCACCGGGACGATCCGAAGCCCTTGGGTCTTGGCCCGGTGCAGCAAGACCGGAAGCTCGTGGTTGCGGATGTATTCGGAGGCCAGGAAGGCCGGGCTGACCAATAGCACCGCGGCGCCGGCCCGATTCAAATCCGCCTGGATCCGGGCATGCCAATCGTCGCCGAGGCCGATGTCGCGGTCGGTCGCGACCGCAATCAAGTCCTCGAACGCCAGCGGCTTCAGGTTCAGCAGCAGCCGATCCAGCCACCGCGCGGCCGGGTCCGGGCCGCCGTTGTCGGCATGGGCATAGCTGATGAACACGGCCCGGCCGCGGCCGACGGCATTGTGGGGCGGCTTTTCCAGATGGGTTCCCCTGCTCGTTTCCCTTCCGGACCGGGCGTGGCGCTTCATCACCCCGTTCTCGCGCAACGAGCTTCCCCGAATCGACGGACGGGACGGCGCCGCGAGTATCGTGAATTCCGGGGCCTGAGACAAGGTAAAAGGTAAAGCGGGCCCGTGGTTCGGACCGTGTCGCGCAAACGAGTCCTATTGATTAGCAGGAAAGTCCTATTGGTGAGCAAATAAGTCCTATAGGGCCGGCGGATCGCTGAGCTAAGCTCCTCCTAATCCGAGGTCGAGGGCGTAACGCAGAGTACGGTCCCTCGTCACGGGGCGTTCGGACGGATGGGTCAAACGAAGCGTTCCGATCGCTTCCCACAGGGCCGAGCGCACATTGGCATCGGTGAGAAAACGTTTGCAAACGTTTGGCGCCGATAGGTGTTGGCGGTGAACAAATAGCTGCCACCCGGCACATGCGCGCGATGGTAATCAGGCATGGCGGAATCATACCGCCAATGATGGCGCGGGCACACGCCCTACGCTCGCTAGTCGAGTAGCAGCGTCTTGCGATTCACCGTGTAGCCGTAGCCCACGCGGCGCAGCTCGCGGTTGAAGTTGTAGCCCTGCGTGCTCGTCGTGCTGACGCCCTTGATCTTGTAGAACTGGATCTCATCCGGGACGTACGGCGCCTCGTAGAGCGTGAGCCCCTGGTAGGTACTCCCCTCGCGCGCGTGCTTGCCGACGAGCGTGCCCTCGCAGACCCGATCGAAGGTGACCTGGCCGATGGGGCCGTATTTCATCTCGTTGCCGTAGAGCCACGCGTAGAAATCTTTGCGGGTGTTTTGCGCCCAGATCTGGGTGGCGACCCGCGACTTGTTGTGGCGGAACGCGAGGTAGTACTGCACGCCCATGATCTCGAGGTTGCCGTCGCCCTTGCGGTCGAAGACGTCGTAGCAGTGCGACGGGTTGCGGTAGGTGACGATGCCCTCCAACTCCGCGGAGGTCGACGGTAGCATCTCGCGGAGCTCCGCGAGGTGGCCGGTGTTCAGGCGCGTGCAGCCGTGGGAGACCGGGCCGCGGCTCGTGATCGCGACGCGATTGTAGGGCTTCCCGCTGCGGCTGCCCGCGGTGTACGAGGCCCACGCCTTCGGCAGCAGCGGATGCCCCTGGATCCAGTTGCTGATGCCGGTGTCGTGGATGGAGTTGTACAAGATCCCGCCGCCGTGCTCGTACGGGAACATCGGGAGCATGCCGTAGTAGCCGCGCGACGAGATGTAGTCGACTATGCCCGTCATGCCCATGCCGTACTTGCGCGGGATCAGCGGCCAGACGCCCGGCGTCGAGATCACCGGGATGATGCGCCCGTCGTGCGCGGTGGTCGCGTCGTGGCTCCCCGCCGGGTAGATCGCGGTGTACTCGTAGTAGTCGATCATGCCGTCGCGCATCTCGTAGACGCCGGCGGTGACGCTCGTGAAGAAGGCCCCGGCCTTCGGGCCGAAGGCGGCCCGGTCGTCGGCCTTGGCGAGCGCGATCAGCTCGGTCAAGGCGGCGTCCTCGGCGTCGCTCAGCTCGTAGGCGAAGATCCTGTGCGGGAAGAGGGCGTTCACGAGATCGAGCCTGGCCGCGAGGTCGGCGGGCGCGGGGCTCGACTTCAGGAGCGCCGCCCATGCCGTGGCGAGCTGCCCGAAGTCCCTCTGGATGCGGTACAGCCGCTCCGGGTGCAGCTTGTCGATGGTCCGCACGTTCAGCGCGCGCCACTCGGCCGGTGAGAGCGACGCCTTCTTGGCGGCGAGACCGCGGAACCCCTCGGGCTCGAAGCGCTTGTGATAGTCCTCCCACGCCATGTTCGCGGTGAGCACGATGATGCCCTTGTCGATGAGCTCCTGGTAGAGATCGTGCCGGGCGACCTGGTCGGTCAGATAATTGTCGAGCGTGGCGTCGGGAAGGACCATCCGCACGCGCAGCTGGTTGCCGCGGGCGACGTGCATGGTGATGCGCCGCTTGTCCTGCACGCGCGGCGCAAAGCCCGTGTAGAAGTTCGCGTCGTACTCGTTGAAGAAGACCCCGTACGGCGTGGGATCGGTCCAGCGCTCGCGACTGAGCGCGGCGGCGTCGGCTACGGCCAGTCCGAGAGCCACGGCCACCAAGCCGGTGAGCGTTCGCGTCATGACGTGTCCTCCTCCCATCGTGTCGAGCCTCGGCATTCTAGTAGTGCGTTTCAGTCAAACGTTCACAATCGTCATGCCAGCGAAAGCTGGCATCCAGAAGCAGAGTAAAAAGCCTGGATTCCAGCTTGCGCTGGAATGACGAATTAGCAATAGCATGACACGCCGCGACGCAGGGCTACTGGCCCGGGACGAGGTGGCGTACCACCCGGTCGGTGAAGTCGGCGATGAACGAGCCGCGATAGCGCGGGGTACCCTCGACGAACGCGGCCACGACGATCTGATGTCCCGAGCGGTGGCGAACGATGCCGGCATCGGCGTGGATCGGGCCCCAGGTACCGGTCTTCGAGTAGACCTCGAAGCCCGGGGAGCGCGCCGCGCCGCCCGCGATGCGGTGGCGCAGGTAGGGTTGCTTCGCCACGTCGCGTTGCATGCGCCGGCGCACTTCCTCGCAGGTAGCCGGGGCGAGGGCGCGGTCGGTGGCGAGGAGCGCCAGCAGGCGCGCCGATCCGACGGCAGTCATGGCCTGGCGGTTGCGGAACGCGCCGCTGCGTGCCGGCAGGCCTCCCGGCATCGCGGGATCGCTCAGGAACTGCTGCTCGCGGGGGGAGATGTCGCCTCCGTCGTAGGTCGGGTGCACGGTGTGAAGGTCGGTGATGCCGAGGCTCGCGAGCCAGCGCTTGACGGCGAGACGCTTGTCGCGGAAGGCGCGATACTCGGAGGGCCCGAGCCGGGGTCCCGGGCGGGTGCCCGTCAGGCGGGCGACCACTTTCTGAGTCGCCTTGTTGCTGCTGGCGTAGACCATCTCGCGCAGCTCGTGGTCGATGGTGGGTTCGATCTCCAGCCGACCCTGGTCCCGCCAGGCGAGCGCCGCCATCAGGTAGACGAACTTGGGGACGCTCGCCGGGTACACCGGGGTGCCGTTCCAGTGGGCGAGACGCGCCGGGCCGGCGGTTGGGAGGTCGATGACGGCGACGCGGACGGTTTGCCGGCGGAGCCCCGGGTCGGTCTTGCGGAGCGCAGCGACGGTGCCATCGACGAAGGCCTGCAGCTCCGGATCGGCCTTGATGGTGTCCAGCCAGGCCGCGGCCTCGGACTCCGCGCCCGCGGGCGTGGCGGGCGCCTCGACTGCGCGCGCCGCCGCGCCGCTCCCGAGCACGAGCACCGCCGCGCCGATCGGCGCATGTACACACCGGAGAAGGAATCGCACGGGGCCGTAGGATATGCGGCGAGCGGAGAGGCGGCCAGTCCACCCCCGCGACACGGGGGGGGTGCGAGCGGTTCCCCTCGGCCGGCAGCCGTGTCAATATTCCCGCTCGGTGCACGGACGTGCCGCTGCCCCGGGGGAGGACTGGAGGCGTTGCACCGACGACCGATGACCGTGCGCGTGCTTGGCGGGCTCATGCTGGCGATGGTGGCCGCCGCGGCGCTCGCGCGCGGCCCGGCGCTGACGGACGCCCAGATCGCCAAGCTCGACCAGAACTGGCGGCTCTGCCTCGCCAAGAAGAAGGGGCCGTATACCAAGAACTATTGCGTCTGCCAAGACGGCGAGAAGCGACCCGTGCAGCTCCCCGACGGGAGCATCGTGAGTCCGTGCAGCGGCAACGCCCGGTTCTGCGCGGCGTTCCGCGAGCCCTGGGCCCAGGCGCTCGCCGACGAGGGCATGTACATCGCCAACCTGTTCTCGCGCGATCTCTGGCAATGGGACTCGTTTCCCGACCACCACGATCTGGTGCGCGGCTACCTCCTCGAAAAGTTCTTCGTCGAGACGCATCCCCAACACAAGCTCGCGGAGATGCGCGCGTACGGCGGGCTCGCCGGTGCCGAGTACGAGGCCCGGGACGCGCCGCGCTTCTTCGAGCGCTACTTGGCGCTTGACAGCTTCAAGGAGCCGCGCCACTACCTGCTCGCGTACGACTTGCAGCGGCGCTTCTACGTTCGCGCCGATCAGGGCGACATCGTCAAGGTGCGCAACCTGGCGTCCGCCATCCACCGGCAACGCGAGAGCTTCAAGCCGCTGCGCGACGCCGTTCACAATCAGATCTCGGCGGCCTTGATCCCGAGGATCGCCGCCTACCGCGACCAGCTCGCGCGCGGTGACACGCGCGCGCGGGTCGAGGAGCTCATCGTCGAGATTCAGAAGCTGACCTCGCTCGACGAGGCCGCGCTCCAGGCGCAGCTACCGGCCATTGAGGATGCACCGATGCGGAAGGCCCTGGCCGCGCGCCTGCCGGCACCGAAGACCCCCGACCTCGAGGCCGTCACGGCCCTGGCGGACGTGATGGTGAGCGCGCGCCGCACCGTCGAGGCCAAGACCGTGTCGGTAGGCGACCGCCGCCGGCTCATCGACCTGGCGATCACCGCAGCCGCGGTCCTCCAGCGTCGCACGGCGCAGCTCATTGAGCCCGCCGACGGCGGTCCAACCGCGCGCCAGTTGCTGCGGCTCCTCGCCGCCCTGACCGACGCTGCACACGGCGCCGGCTTGCTGATGGAGCGCGAGCGGGTCGCGCTCGGACGCACCTTCGCGCGTCTTCTCGACGCACCGACGCTGGTGCGCGGCGACCTCGAGCGCGGCCTCGGCGAGGCCGCGCGTGCCATCGAGTGGGCGCAGGCGAGCACGCTGTACGCCTTCGAGGAGGTGCGGGCGCCCTGGATCCATCTCCTCCCCGACACTGCCCGCATTCCGGACGACGTGCTGCGCGGCTCGCCGCTTTTGGCATACGGGCGCGCGTTGCAGCGCCTGCGGATCTGGGCGGTTGGCGGCGATCCGATCCGCCACGAGATCTTCGGGGCGCTGCTCGATCAGGGGGTCCGGGCGCTCAACCCCGGGCTGGCGCACGGCCGGCTTCGCGTCGCACCTAGGGCGGGCGGCTACTCGCGCCACGACATCGTGGCGCTCCCGGAGACGCCGGCCGATCTCGAGCCGGCCGCGGGCATCCTGACCCGCGGCGAGGGCAACGTCGTGTCGCACGTGCAGCTGCTCGCGCGCGCCCTCGGCATTCCCAACGTCGTGCTGGCTCCTGACGTGTACGAGCGCTTCGCGGCGCACGCCGGCCGCGACGTCTTCTTCATCTCGACGCCCGGTGGGCGGGTGGTGCTCAAGGAGATGACGGCGATGAGCGCGAAGGACCATGCCGTGCTCGCCGAGTACACGCGCAACGAGCGGCGCGCGGACGAGGGCTCGCTTAAGGGCGGCGGTGCCAAGCTCCACATCGACAAGACCCGTCTCGATCTGACGCCGCAACGTGCGCTCGACCTCGCGGCCACGCGCCGGAGCGACTCCGGGATACGCTGCGGCCCGAAAGCGGCGTTTCTCGGCGAGCTCAAGCATCTCTTCCCCGACAAGGTCGCGCGCGGCGTCGTCGTACCCTTCGGCGCGTATCACGCCCACTACCGCCGCGCGCGGGTCGCCGTGCCGAGCGAGCTGACGGGCGCCGGCATCGCACACACGGGCGAGCCGCTGCCCGCGTTCGTCGAGCGGACGTACGCGACCTTCTTCGGCGAGATGATGCCCTCGGGTGCCGACGAGCAGACGCTGGCGGCATGGATCCGCCCGCGCTTGACGGTCATTCGCCACTCGATCGAGCGCGAGCCGCTCGCGGAGGACCTGCGGCGCTCGATCCACGACGAGCTGCGGCGCCTGGGGCTCCTTGCCGCCGACGATCCCACCCAGACGGTCGGCGTCTTCATCCGCAGCGACACCAACGTGGAGGACCTCGACAACTTCAACGGTGCCGGCTTGAACCTGACCCTCTTCAACCGCCGCACCCTGGCCGACGTCGACGCCGGCCTCAAGGAGGTCTGGGCGTCACCCTTCACGTATCGCTCCTTCTCGTGGCGCCAGACGCTGATCGACGAGCCGCTATGGGTGCTGCCGTCGGTCGTCATTCTGGAGAGCGTCCCGAGCGAGAAGTCGGGGGTGCTGGTGACGTCGGACATCGACGGCGGCGATCCGCGCGGGATGCTCATTGCGACGTCCGAGGGTGTCGGGGGCGCCGTCGACGGTACGCCCGCGGAGACCCTGGTCTGGTCCAAGGGCTACGTCGATCTCTTGACGATGTTCAAGTCGCCCTACCGCCGACTGCTTCAGAGAGACGGTACGATCGTCCGGCCCTCGACGGGCCGCGAGTTCGTGCTGGAGGACGCCGAGCTCCGCGAGCTCACCACGACGGCGGCGGCGATCCGCGCCCGGCTCGCGCCCTCGCGGGCCCCCGATGGCGGCGAGCGGCCATGGGATATCGAATTTGGCTTCGCAAACGGTAAGCTCTGGCTCTTTCAGGTCCGGCCGTTCGTCGGCAACGACGCGCTGCAGAACGTCGCGACCCTGGCCGCTTTCGAGGCGAAGCGTGCCGGACTCGGCGACGAGGTTTCGTTGGATGAGGGGATCCCGTGAGAGGTTGTGAAAAAACCGTCGCGAGCGAAGGGAGGTCGCGCTGCATCCTCGGCGCGCCAAGCAGGGCCACTCCCTGGCCCTGGCTTCCCGCCGGAGCGCAGGACCGTTTCGCCGGGAGCGAAACGGAGCTTTAGTTAGCCCCGAAGGGGCAAGTCTCAGGGATGAGGCGAGCAACCGGAGTGTATGTTGAAATACATGAGGATTCCGAGCACCGCCGGAACTCGAGATCCCGAGCGCAGCAGGTTTTTTCACAACCTCTGAGCCGGAAGCGCACGATCCGTCCCGCCCCGCATCTGCGCCCGGCACCGGACCTCTTTCCGAGCGTCACATCATCGCCCGGCCCATCCGACTCCGACCGCGCGCCGCGCGCTTGCGCCGCTTGCTGGAAAAGGCCGACGATGGCGAGCAGCCGTAGGGTACGCATCGCGTACCATGACGCCCGCCAGACATCTGATGATCGCGATGGATTCGCGATTCCATCGCAGGGGAAACGGCTCGTTGGGAGTTTGGGTCATCACCATGTCATGCGCCGAAA
>JACCXJ010000273.1 GCA_013697045.1 Gammaproteobacteria bacterium
CCACGGTCGGTCGTAAAGATCGTGTAAAGATCCCGGCGCCTGAATAAACAGCGTAGATTGGCGTGGTCGTGATGGCTGGGCATGGCGGCGCGGCCCGTTTCAGCGCCGCCTGCTACGGCGTAGCCGAGCGCGAGCCATATAGCTCGGCACACCTCACGCGGGCTTCGCGACCATCAGATAAAAGATCACGAGCACACTCACGAAGGCCGGGACGCCGAGCGCCGCCCAGGTCCAGGCGTAGCGCCAGTAGAGGGACGGCAGAGCGGTGCCGTCGGCGTCGGCCTGGCGCGCCAGGTCGCGCATGCGGATCTGCAACCACACGACCGGCAGCCAGGCGGCCCCGGCCACCCCATACAGCCCGAGCGACCACAGGATCCAGGTGCTGCTCAGTGGGAATCCCGCGCTCAGAGCGAGATAGAAGCCCGTGATGGGTTGGAGCACGACGCTCGTCGCCGTGAACAGCCAATCGGCCAGGACCACGTGACGGGCGACCACCGCGATCGCGTGCACGTCGCGCGTCGAGTTGGCAGAGACCATATAAAAGGCCGTGCCGAGGCCGGTCCCGAACAAGAGGGTAGAAGAGACGATGTGCAGCCACTTGACCAGTCCATAATCGATCAGGCCGAAATCGGTCAGGGCAGCGTCCATCAGCGGGGCTCCAGGAAGAGCAGCGTGAGGCTGGCGAGGATCGGGAGGTTCTTGAGCAGGGGTCCGAAGGGGTGCAGCCAGAGCTCGGGCAGGGCCGCCGTGACCATGAGCGTATAACCCAGCACCACGAGGATCTGAACACCCCAAAGCCACGCCCCGCGCATGCAGAGGACCATCAGGCCCATTGCGATGTCGAAGAGACTCAGGAGGTACAACGCGGCGAGTGCCGGCGTACCGGTCAGCCCCGCTGCCGCGAGGAGATCGAGGCTCCGGGCCACCGGATAGAGGCCCAGCGATACGACACCGGAGCCGATCCAGACCACGGCCAGGCTCACGCGCAGGATCTCCAGGAGCCAACCCAGCCGTGCCTCGCGGGCGAGCAGCATCGCCTCCTGTGGCGCGATGAATGTGGCGACAGGCCGCGGCGCCCGGCCCAGCAAGGTTTCCGTCATCGCCGCGTCCGCCGTGTTGCCGCGCTCCAGCATCGCGAGGTTTTCTCGGGTCAGCACTGCGCCGGGCACGCGTTCGCCGATCCAAGCGGACACGAGCACGAGACCGGCAGGCACGCTGAGTACCGGCGCCGACCCGAGGCCCATGCCCGCGCGGAGCGCGCACAGATAATCTCGGTACGTGAGGGGCACAGGTCCGACCAAAGGGATACGCCGACGGCTCACGGCGCCGGGCACCAGGAGGCGCACCATCGCGAGACACAGATCATCGATGTGGATCGGCTGGATCGACTGCTGCCCGCTTCCTGGCACGGGCAGGAGCGGTAGGCTCGCGATCTGGCGGAACATCCGACTACTGGCCCCGTCGAGCCCATACACGAAGGCCGGTTGGACGATGACCCATTCGAGGTCTAACGTGGTCAGGAAGTCGTCTGCGGCCCGCTTGCTCAGGTGGAATCGACTCGCGGCACCGGCATCCGCACCGAGCGCCGAGACCTGGATCACGCGGGGCACGCCCGCCTCGCGGCAGGCGGCGAAGAGCGCCCTGGGCGCCTGGTCGTGGATGGTCTCGAAACGCCGCCCGCGACCCTCCCGCAGGATCCCGACGCTGTTGATCACCGCATCGACCCCGGTGAGCCGTCCCCGCCAGGCGCCCGGATCGACATCCCGCGCATAGTCCACGGCGATCTCGTCCGCTCGGCGCACCGGCCGATGCACGCCTCGGCGGACCGTATGTCCGGCCGTCTCCAATGCGATCTGCAAATGGCGACCGAGGAAACCATCGGCCCCGAGGAGCAGCACGTTCATGCGCCGTTCCTCCCCCATTAATTATATAATTATAATATGATCTGCAAGACTACTTGACGCGCATACCCGGCTCCGCGCCGCTATCCGGGCTCAATAGGAACAGTTCTTTTCCGCCGGGACCGGCCGCGAGGACCATTCCCTCCGAGACCCCGAAGCGCATCTTGCGCGGGGCGAGGTTGGCCACCATCACGGTCAGCCGGCCCGCGAGCGCCTCGGGTGCATAGGCCGACTTGATGCCGGCGAATACCGTGCGCTCTCCGCAGCCGATGTCGAGCGTGAGCTTCAGGAGCTTGTCGGCGCCCTCCACGTGCTCGGCCCGAACGATGCGGGCGATGCGCAGGTCCACCTTGGCGAATTCTTCGATTGAAATGGGCTCGATCGAGATCGGTTGGGCGATGGGGGCGACCTCGACCGGCGCGGCGCCGTCGGATCGCGTCGGTATGGGCGCCAGGGTGTTTTCCATCACAAGGGCCGCGATCCGTTTGGGTTCGATACGGGTCAGGAGGTGCTCGTAGGGCTTGATGCGCCCGAGCGGGGGCAGATCGCGCGCGAAGGAGAGCTCGCCGCAGCTCAGGAACGCCTCGACCCGCAGCGCGAGGCTCGGCAGGACCGGCTTGAGCCACAGGCTCAGGTATTGAAAACCTCGCAGGCACACCGAACACACCTGGTGCAGGGTTTCCCGCGTGGCCGGATCCTCGATCCCTTTTGCAAGCCTCCAGGGTTGCTCGGCATCGAAGTACTGGTTGATGCGATCGGCGAGCTCCATCGCCATTCTCAGGCCTTTACCGAATTCCCGCGACTCGTACGCTGCCGCGATCCGGTCCGAATAGCCTTCTACGTCGAAAGCGCGCCACGGCTCGAGCTCAGTGACCGCACGTACGTGCCCGTCGAAGTGGCGGGTGATGAAACCGGCGGAGCGGCTGGCGATGTTGATGTATTTGCCGACGAGATCGGCGTTGACGCGCGCCACGAAATCTTCGAAGGAGAGATCCACGTCCTCCATCGTCGCGCCGAGCTTCGCGGCATAGTAATAACGAAGGTATTCGGGATCGAGGTGCTTCAAATAGCTTTGGGCGGTGATGAAGGTGCCGCGGGACTTGGACATCTTCTCCCCGTTCACGGTCAGAAACCCGTGGGCCAACACCCGGTCCGGGGTCCGATAGCCCGAGTGATGAAGGAGGGCCGGCCAGAACAGGGCGTGGAAATAAAGGATGTCCTTTCCGATGAAGTGATAGAGCTCGGTCTTCGCGCCCTGGGTCCAGAATCGATCGAAGTCGATCCCCTCGCGTTCACAGAGGTTCTGGAAGCTCGCCATATACCCGATGGGGGCGTCGAGCCAGACATAGAAATACTTCCCGGGCGCCCCCGGGATCTCGAAGCCGAAATAGGGTGCGTCGCGCGAGATGTCCCAGTCCGAGAGGCCCGCCTTCAGCCACTCGTCGAGCTTGTTAGCGGCCTGGGGATCCAGGTGTCCGGCGCGGGTCCATTCCGCGAGGAACTCCGTACAAGCCGAGAGCCGAAAAAAATAATGCTCCGATCTCTTCCGGACGGGCACGGCCCCCGACAGCGCCGAATAGGGCCCGATGAGCTCGGTCGGCAGGTAGGTCGCGCCGCAGGCCTCGCAGGCATCCCCGTACTGGTCCTTGGCGTGGCAACGCGGGCATTCCCCCTTGATAAAGCGGTCCGGGAGGAACATCGCCCTCACCGGATCGTAGAGCTGCTCGACTGAGCGGACGTCGATGAGGTTCTGTTCCCGGAGCCTATGGAACATGGCCTCGGCCAGCGACCGGGTCTCCGGCGAGTTGGTCGAATAGTAGTTGTCGAACCTAATGTGGAAGCCCGTGAAATCCCGCAGGTGCTCGGCGTGCATGCGTTCGATGAGGCACTCGGGCGAGACCCCCTCGGCCTCGGCCTTCAGCATGATCGGGGTGCCGTGGGTGTCGTCGGCGCACACGTAGTAGCAGGTATGCCCAGAGAGGCGCTGGAAACGGACCCAGATATCGGTCTGGATGTACTCGACCAGGTGTCCCAGGTGGATGGGGCCGTTGGCGTAGGGCAGGGCGCTGGTGACGAGGATTTCGCGGGGGGTGTCGCCCATGGGGTGTCGGCTCGGCGGCGCGTGCGGGCGCATAAAGTACCACCAAGCACGCGTGTCATGAACCGGTTCGTGCCGTACCATGGGCGCGCGGTGAGGCCCGGGATGCCGAGCGCGGCGCGCGCCCGGCTCGGGCGGTACCTGTTCCCGATGCGGTCTAAGCGCCAGCGTCCACCACGGCTCGGGGCCGCTTTGCGAGCGGCGCACGAGCCGCTACCATCCCGCCGTGGAGGCGCGGATGCAGGAGACGATAGACGACGTGGTCCGCCGGGCGCTGCATGAGGACGTGGGCTGCGGCGATCTGACCGCGGCCCTGGTGCCGGAGTCTCTGTGCTCCGTGGCCCATGTGGTGAGCCGGGAACCGGCCGTCTTGTGCGGCAAGGACTGGTTCGACCACGTCTTCCAAACGCTCGACCCCAGCGTCTGCATCGAATGGCGAGCCCGGGACGGGGACGAGATCGAGGCCGGACAGGCGCTGTGCCGCTTGTCCGGACCCACGCGGGCCCTCTTGACCGGCGAGCGCACGGCCCTGAATTTCCTGCAAACGCTCTCGGGCACGGCGACCACTACGCGCCGCCACGCCCGCGCACTGGAAGGCACCGGCACGAAGCTCCTCGATACCCGCAAGAGCCTCCCGGGCCTGCGCGCGGCGCAGAAATACGCGGTGCGCTGTGGTGGTGGGCACAACCATCGGCTCGGGCTCTACGACGGCATCCTCATCAAGGAGAACCACATCAGCGCCGCGGGCTCGATCGGAGCGGCGGTCGCGACGGCGCGGTCGCTTTATCCCGGGACCCTAATCGAGATCGAGGTCGAGACGCTGGCCGATCTGGAGCAGGCGATCGCCGCAGGTGCCGACATCGCCCTGCTCGATAACTTCCCGCTCGGCGGTCTGCGCGAGGCCGTGGCACAGAACGCCGGCCGCCTCCGGTTGGAGGCCTCCGGCGGCTATGACCTCGCCACGCTCCGGGAGGCGGCCCTGACAGGGATCGATTACATCTCGGTCGGGGCGCTGACGAAGCACGTGCGGGCCGTCGATCTCTCGCTCAGGTTGGCGAGTGAGGGATGAAGCCCCATAGTTTCTTCACATCCCCGAGCGAACCGCCCACGATGCATGCCGTGATCCCCGTCACCTTGGCCGGGCTGCGCTCGGATCAGGCCCTGGCCTGGGTGTTCCCGGAGTACTCCCGCACCACGCTCAAGTCCTGGATCCTCGCGGGCCGGGTGCAGGTCGATGGGCGGTGCGTAGAGCCGCGGCACGTCGTCAGCGGCGGGGAGGCAGTCGATCTCACGCCGCCACCCCCTTCCGCCACCTTATCTATCTTTGGCCGCGAGCACCCCGAGGCCATCCCCATTGAGGTCATCCATGAAGACCCCGAGATCCGGGTCGTGAACAAGCCGGCCGGCCTGGTCGTGCATCCGGGGGCCGGGAACCGCGGCGGGACGATGCTGAATGCGCTCCTCTACCTCGACCCCGGCCTCGCCGCACTGCCCCGGGCCGGGATCGTCCACCGTTTGGACAAGGACACCTCCGGCTTGCTGGTCATCGCCCGCAGCCCGCGGGCCCATCAAAGCCTGGTCGCCCAGCTCAAGGCCCGCCGGATCACCCGCGAGTACCAGGGGATCGTGAGCGGCGCCATGGTCGCAGGTGATTCGGTCGAGGCTGCTATCGGGCGGCATCCGGTGCACCGGACACGGATGGCGGTCGTGGAACGGGGCGGCAAGCCGGCCTTGACCCACTATCGCGTGATCCGGCGCTTTCGCCTGCACACCCGGGTGCGGATCACCCTGGAGACCGGGCGTACCCATCAGATCCGGGTCCACATGGCCCATGTGCACTACCCGCTGGTGGGCGATCCCGAGTACGGCGGTCGCGTACGCCTGCCGCGCGGGGCCGCTCCGGCCCTGACCCAGGCGCTCCGCGAATTCCCGCGACAGGCCCTGCACGCCGCCCGCCTGACGCTGGAGCATCCGGCGACGGGCGCGACACTATCGTTTGCGGCGCCGCTGCCGGCCGACATGGAGGGGCTCATCGCGCTCTTGACCGAAGACGCGGAGCGGGCGGGGCCGGTCGATGCACGGCCCCGCAGATGAAAAAAAACGGCGTGGCCGCCATCGTTCTCTCGGGCGCGTTCGTGCTGCCCGAGTGGCCGGCGCGGGAGACCATAGGGGCGCTCACGACCACACGCCGGGTCGGGCACAGCCCGGGACCGTATGGCGGGTTCAATCTCGCCCTAAACGTCGGTGACGATGCCGAGGCCGTTCTGGCCAACCGCGGCGCGCTGGTATCCCACCTCGGATTACCCCGATCGCCGCGCTGGCTCCACCAGGTACACGGCTCCCGGGTGATCGATGCTTCCGACGCCGGCGCCGATCCCGAGGCCGACGGTACGTGGACCTCGGTCCCCGGTGTGGCCTGTGCGGTCCTGACCGCCGACTGCCTACCGATCCTTCTATGCGACCGCGCCGGGACCCGGGTCGCCGCGCTCCACTGCGGCTGGCGCGGGATCGCAAAAGGCGTGATCGCCGCGGGGATCGCGGCGCTGGCCCATCCCCCGGACGGGCTCTTGGCCTGGCTGGGTCCAGCGATCGGGGCGGACCGTTACGAAGTCGATGGACCGGTGCGGGACGCCTTTACCGGTTCCAGCGCGGACCTCGCCGAGGCCTTTTCCCCGTCACGGCCCGGGTACTGGCACCTGGACCTCTACCGGGCGGCGCGTTTGAGCCTCGGTACGTTGGGCGTGCGGGCCGTTTATGGCGGCGAGTACTGTACTTATGGAGAGCCCGATCGGTTCTTTTCCCACCGCCGTGACGGCACCACGGGACGCATGGCGACCCTCATCTGGGTCCGCCCGTGACGGGGACGAGGCGAGCGGGTCCCAGCACGACGAGGGTTCCCATTGCGCGCCCTGCGCTATTTCGGCAAAAAGGGTCTGTGCCTCGGGCGACTGCCCCGCCAGCACTAGACCCTGCGCAACGCTTGCCTTCAGACCGGCATTGTCCGGGAGTAGCTCGAGCCCGCGCCGGGCCAGCGCAATAGCTTGCTCGCGCTGCAAGTCATCCGATAGCACGACGCCTAGATTGTTCCACGCCCACGCGTTTTGCCGCTCCAGAGACCGTAGCCCGGATGGAATGCCATGGAATCCGGGGAATGGTCGCCGCCGCGCCCTGGTCCCGGATTCCGCTTCGCCGCATCCGGGCTACGACTCTCAGAGATCCGTGGCCCGCATGACGCGCGGCGAAATAGGGGAACTCCAATGCCACACCCATTCCCCGGATCCCATTGCGTTTCCTCCGGGCCATACGTGGTGATGCCACTAGGCATGCGGCAGACTGCCCACACGGCGGGCTTCCGCCCGATTCGCTTTTTCATGCCGTCGCCCACGGCGAAAACAGTGTGATCCCCGCGATTTCTTCGAAGTCCCGGAGGTTCCGAGTCGCCAAAGCCATGTCGTGGTCCAGGGCGATCGCGGCGATTTGCGCATCTTCGGTGTTGATGGGACGGCCGATCCGAGTGCGATACGCAACCAGTGCCGCATAATGAGCGGCGGCGTCGTGGTCGAAAGGCAGGTTCGCTTCGGCGAACTCCTCGGTAAACATGGCGGCGGCGGCCAATGTCAGTGCTTCCCTGCGGTTCCCGTCAGGCAGCAAGGCAATGCCGAGGCCGATTTCCGCCTGGGTAATGGCGCTGACGAAAAGTCCATCCCCGGTTCTGCGGTCCAGCCAGTCGCGTACCCGCGGATCGGGCTGGCCCTTCATCAGTTCCGATACGACGTTGGTGTCGAGCAGGATCATGTGCCCTCCGTTCCCGCAAGGTCCGGAGGCGAGCGGGACGGCGTCCGTTCCGGCAAGGGTAAGTCGACGCCGCCGAGAACAGCGAAGCGTCGATGGATGCGGCTGCCCAAACCCTCGTTGACTGCGGATGGCAACACCGCCTCGCGCAGGATTTGCCGCGCCTCTTCTTCCATCGATTGCCCGTGTTTGGCCGCGCGCAGGCGCAAACCCGCCTTGACGGAGTCGTCGAGATTACGAATGGTCAGGCTGGCCATGGCATGCCCTGTGTAATCAATGATTGCGTTGCAATCATAGGACTTGGCCGATCGGAGTGTCAACCGTACACGTTGCATGACGTGCCGGCCACCGGGGAAATCAAGGTCTCAGATCGCCTTGAGCCCCAGGACATCCTGCATGTCGTAGAGGCCGGGTTTGCGGCCTATGACCCAGCGCGCCGCGAGGAGCGCGCCGCGCGCGAAGACGGTGCGGCTGGTGGCGAGGTGGGCGATCTCGACGCGCTCGCCCTGGCCGGCGAACAGGACCCTGTGCTCGCCGACGATGTCGCCGGCGCGCAGCGTCGCGAAACCGATGGCCCTGGCGGGGCGCTCGCCGACCATTCCGTGGCGGGCGTAGACGGCGCAGTCCGCAAGGTCCCGGCCCGAGGCGGTGGCCACGACCTCGCCCATCCGTAACGCCGTGCCCGAGGGGGCATCGACCTTATGCCGGTGGTGGGCCTCGACGATCTCGACATCGTAATCGTCGCTCAGGGCGCGCGCGGCGATCTGGAGGAGCTTCAGGCAGAGGTTCACCCCGACGCTCATGTTCGGGGCCATGACGATGGCGCACTCCGCAGACGCTTCGACCACCGCCGCCCGATCCTCCTCGGTGAGACCGGTAGTCCCGATCACCATGCGCCGCCCGGCGGCACGGCAAAAGGCGAGGTGCTCGAGGGTCGCTTGCGGTGCCGTGAAATCGATGAGGACATCGAAACGGTCCAGGAGGTCCTCGAGCGATCCCACGACCAGGACGCCCATGGCCTCCCCGCCGGCCACTATGCCGGCATCGCGCCCGAGCTCTGGGGAGCCTGGGCTTTCGAGCGCCACGGTCAGCGCGAGATCCGGGCCCTCGCGACAGAGATCCACTAGGCACCGGCCCATGCGACCGGCGGCCCCGGCGATGGCGATGCGGATGGGCCCGGCGCTCAATTGCTCATTATCAATCGGCCCATCATCGATCAGCCCATCATCAAATCAGAGCTTCATGTCATCGAAGAAGCGCTTGACGCCGTCCAACCAGGAGCTGGTCTTGGGGCTATGGCGGCCCTCGGCCCCCGCGAGCGAGCGCTCGAACTCGCGCAGCAGATCCTTCTGCTCGCGGCCGAGATGGATCGGCGTCTCAACGGAGACCCGGCACAAGAGGTCCCCGACGCGGTGTCCGCGGACCGACTTGACTCCCTTGCCCTTCATGCGAAACAACCGGCCGGTCTGGGTCTCGGGCGGGATCTTGAGCACGAAGCGCCCATCGAGCGCCGGTACGTCCAGCTCGCCGCCCAGGGCCGCGGTGACGAAACCGATGGGGACCTCACAGTAGAGATCGCAGTCCTCGCGCGTGAAGATCGGGTGCTTCTTGACGTGGATGGTGACATAGAGGTCGCCCGCCGCGCCGGCGCTGGGCCCGGCTTCGCCCTCTCCGGCGAGCCGGATCCGGTCCCCAGTATCGACCCCCGCGGGCACCTTGACCGATAGGGTCTTGCGGTCCCGGACCCGCCCCTGCCCCGAGCAGGTGCCGCACGGATCACGCACCATCTTGCCGGTGCCGCGGCAACGCGGGCAGGTCTGCTGGATCGAAAAGAACCCCTGCTGCATCCGCACCTGCCCGTGCCCGCCGCAGGTGGAGCAGGGGACCGACGTCGTACCGGGCCGGGCGCCCGAGCCGTGACAGGTGCGGCAGGCGACGACCGTCTGGACCTCGATCTTGGCCGTGGTGCCAGCGACCGCCTCTTCGAGCGAGAGCTCGAGGTCATAGGCGAGATCTGCGCCGTGCTGTGCCTGAGCACCGCGGCGTGCGCCGCCGAAGATGTCGCCGAACACGGTGTCGAAGATGTCGCCGAAGCCCCCTGCTCCGGCAAACCCGCCCCCCCCCGCCGACGCGTCGACCGCGGCGTGCCCGAACTGGTCGTAGGCCGCGCGCTTGCGCGCGTCGGTGAGCACCTCATAGGCCTCTTTGGCCTCCGTGAAATGCCCTTCGGCGTTAGAGTCCCCGAGATTACGATCCGGGTGGTGCTTCATCGCCAGGCGGCGATAGGCCTTCTTGAGATCGGATTCGGTGGCGTTGCGGGCGACCCCGAGCACCTCGTAATAATCGCGCTTGGCCATCCTGATCGAGAGAGCCGCCTAGAGACTTACATGTTCAACAAACTGCCAGCACCAACTTATTCCCTCCCCCTGGAAGGGGGAGGGCGAGGGTGGGGGTTGAGCGTCGGATAGTTCTGAGAGACTCGACCCCCATCCTATCCTTCCCCCTCCCAGGGGGAAGGGATCGAAAAGAACCTATAATTTCAAATATATTTAGCTAGTTCTTGTCCTTCACTTCCTCGAAGTCGGCGTCGACGACGTTGTCATCGCGCGTCTTGCCGTTACCGCCGCCGGGCGGTGGTGGTGGCGGCGTCTCTGTCTGTGCCTCGGCCCCGGCTTCTTTGTAAGCACGTTCCGCGAGCCGGCCGGCGACCTCCGCCAGGCGCTCGCTCTTGCTCTCGATGGCCGACTTGTCATCGCCGTCCAAGACGCCCTTCAGGTCCTCGATCGCCGCCTCGATGTCGCGCTTCTCCTCGGCCGTGACCTTGTCTCCGAGATCCTTCAGTGACTTCTGGGCCGCGTGTATCAAACTATCCGCATGGTTGCGCGCGCCGACCAGCTCGTGGAAGCGCTTGTCCTCCTCGCGGTGCGCCTCGGCATCCTTGACCATGTTGCGGATCTCATCCTCCGACAGACCGCTGGAGGCCTTGATCACGATCGACTGCTTCTTGCCGGTGGCCTTGTCCCTGGCCGAGACATTCAGGATCCCGTTGGCGTCGATGTCGAAGCTGACCTCGATCTGTGGCACGCCGCGCGGCGCGGGCGGGATGTCGCCGAGGTCGAAGCGTCCCAGCGACTTGTTGGCCGAGGCCATCTCGCGTTCGCCCTGGAGGACATGGACCGTCACCGCCGTCTGGCCGTCCTGCGCCGTGGAAAAGACCTGGGAGGCCTTGGTCGGGATGGTCGTGTTCTTCTCGATGAGCTTGGTCATGACCCCGCCCAAGGTCTCGATCCCGAGCGACAGGGGCGTGACGTCGAGCAGGAGCACGTCCTTGACCTCGCCCCCGAGCACCCCGGCCTGGATCGCGGCCCCCACGGCCACGGCCTCGTCGGGGTTGACGTCCTTGCGCGGCTCGCGGCCGAACAGCGACTTCACCAGCTCCTGGACCTTGGGCATGCGGGTCTGGCCGCCGACCAGGATCACCTCGCCGATATCCGAGGCGGAGAGCCCGGCGTCCTTGAGCGCGGTCTTGCAGGGCTCGACGGTGCGCATGATGATGTCCTCCACCAGCGCCTCGAGCTTGGCGCGCGTCAAGCGCACATTGAGGTGCTTGGGGCCGCTCGCGTCGGCGGTGATGTAGGGCAGATTGATGTCCGTCTGCTGGCTCGAGGACAGCTCGATCTTGGCCTTCTCGGCACCTTCTTTGAGGCGCTGCAGCGCCAAGGGGTCCTTGCGCAGATCGACGCCCTGATCCTTCTTGAACTCGTCGGCCAGGAAATCCATGATGCGGAGATCGAAGTCCTCGCCGCCCAGGAAGGTGTCCCCGTTGGTGGACAGCACCTCGAACTGGTGCTCGCCGTCGACCTCGGCAATTTCAATAATTGAAATATCGAAGGTGCCGCCGCCCAGGTCATAGACGGCGAGCTTGGCGTCGCCGCGCTTCTTGTCCATGCCATAGGCGAGCGCGGCCGCGGTGGGCTCGTTGATGATGCGTTTGACTTCGAGTCCCGCGATGCGCCCGGCATCCTTGGTGGCCTGGCGCTGGGAGTCGTTGAAGTAGGCCGGCACGGTGATGACCGCCTCCTTGACCTCTTCGCCGAGATAATCCTCGGCGGTCTTCTTCATCTTCATGAGGACGCGCGCCGAGACCTCCGGCGGGGCCATCTTCTTGCCGCCGGCCTCGACCCAGGCATCACCGTTCTCGGCCCGCACGATCTTGTACGGCACCATCTTGATGTCGCGCTGGACGATGTCCTCGTTATAACGCCGTCCGATGAGGCGTTTCACGGCGAACAGGGTGTTGTGGGGGTTGGTGACCGCCTGGCGCTTGGCGGATTGACCGACCAGGACCTCGTTCTCCGGGGTGAAGGCCACGACGGAAGGCGTCGTGCGGCTGCCTTCGCTGTTCTCGATGACCTTGGGCTTGCCGCCCTCCAGGACCGCGACACAGGAATTGGTGGTGCCGAGGTCGATGCCGATGATCTTGCCCATTTGCCGGTTCTCCGCTGGGGTGATTGAGAGGATTGACTGGGTCAGAGGGGAGAAATGGAGGCGCGCCGCATGATTTCAAGCCTCGAGTGAGCCGCTCTCCGCGGCCCCTCCGTCCTCGGCCGGACGCTTGGCGACGATCACCATCGCGGGCCGCAAGACACGCCCGTTCAACACATAGCCCTTCTGGACGACCGTCACCACCGTGCCCGGCGCGACCTCGGTGGATTCCTGCACGCTCATGGCCTGATGCAGCTCCGGGTTGAACGGCTCGCCGATCGGATCGAGGACCTGGACGCCGTGTTTCTCCAGGACCGCATCGAGCATCTTCAGGGTCAGCTCCATGCCCTCGCGCAGGGTCGCGATGTCCGAGGACCCGGTGGCCGCCGCGTACCCCAGATCGAGGCTGTCTTTGACGGGCAGGAGATCGGTCAGGAAGCGCTCCAGGGCGTACTTGTGGGCGTTGGCGATCTCGCGGGCGGTGCGTTTCTGCACGTTATCGAGCTCGGCGCGGGCCCGCAACGCATCGTTCCGATACTCACCGGCCCTGGCATTGGCCGCATCCAGGGTCGCCTGCAGCGCCTCGGGTGCCTGCGCTTCCCCGTTCGCCGCCGTGCCGGCCGTTTCCTGAGACGTTTCTTCTTGGGTCACGCGCACCCCCCTTGCCAGGCCTGATAGTCGGAGGCAGCCCCCGTTCGGGCCTCGCCGCGGGAGCAGATGGGGATCAGTGCAGGGATTTCAAGGCCAGGCCCAGTGCCCTGGCGGTGAGATCGACGATGGGGATGACGCGCTCGTAAGGCATGCGCGTCGGCCCGATGACGCCGAGCACGCCGATCACCCGACCGTCGGCCGAATAGGTCGAGGTCACAATGCTGCAGTCCTCCAAAAGCTCATAGCCCGATTCCTCGCCGATGAAGATCTGGACGCCCTCGGCCGTGAGGGCCTGGTCGAGCAGGTGCAGGATCACGTGCTTCTCGTTGAAGGCCTCGAAGAGCTGCCGCAGCTTGGTCATGTCGGCCCAGGCCTCGATGCCCATGAGGTTGGTCTGGCCGGCCCACACGTAATCGTCGCCGGACTTCATGGCGTCGAAGGTCTTGTCGGCCATCTCCACGACCGCCTGCATCATGCGGTTCATCTCCTCGCGGGCCATGCTCATCTCGGTCAGGATCTGGGTACGCACCGCGTCCAGCGCCCGCCCGGCGAAGGCCTCATTGAGGTAATTGGCGGCCTCGGTCAGCTCGGCCGGGGAATAACGCCGCTCCGACTCTATGATACGGTTGTGGACCTCGTTGTGGTTCAAGACCAGGATGGCGAGCACCCGGTTCTCCGACAGGTTCAGGAACTCGACGTGGCGGAATGACCGGTGCTCGGTGCGCGGGGCCATGACCACCGCCGCGAAGCGGCTGATCTCCGAGAGCATGGTCGAGGTCTTCTCCAGGAGCCGTTGAACCCCGTCCGGCGTGGACAGGCCCTGGCAAACGCGCTCGACCTCCTTCACCGACAGCTCCCGGCATCGCAACAGGCTGCTGACGAACAGGCGGAAGCCGCGGGTGGTGGGCACCCGGCCGGCCGAGGTGTGCGGGGCGCGGATGAGACCCATGTCCTCGAGGTCGGCCATGACGTTGCGGATCGTGGCCGGGCTCAAGTCCAGCTCCCCACCGCGCGCCAAGGTGCGCGACCCGACCGGCTGGCCGTCGCTGATGTAGCGCTCGACCAGGAGCCGAAAAAGCTTTTGGGCCCGCGCCGACAACACGGCGCCTTTTTGCTCCGAGGCCATCGATTGCCTGATCAATCCGAGTCTGTGTGCTGCGCGCCACCGCTTCCTGCCGAGGGCGCGCGCCCCTGTCGAGGCGCCGATGCAATGTAGCACCGCCCAACCGGAAGCGCAAAAGTCCACGTAGGCTTAACGCGCGGCACGGGCCCCCCCTGTGAGATAGGCAGGTGACGTGATAAGTTTTTACCCTGCCTCGTGGCCCCACCTCGATGACCCACGATGTTTCGACCCACGATCTTTCGATGCGTTGGCCTGGTCGCCAAACCCGGGGATGCCCGCGTCGCCGCGACGCTCGGGGTCTTGATCGATCTCCTGACGCGCTTTGGGATCGAGGTCCGGCTCGACGCGCACTGTATCGCCCTCCTCGAGGGCGGCGGATCGGCGTCACGGGCCACCTTGGTGGGCGACGACTGCGACCTCGTGATCGCGGTCGGCGGGGACGGGACACTCCTGCGGGCCGCGCATCTGATCTCGAGTTACGATGTGCGCCTCCTGGGCGTCAACATGGGCCAACTGGGCTTTCTCGCCGACATCGCACCCGAGGAGGTCGAGGAACGCCTTGCCGCCATCCTGCGCGGGGATTTCGTCGAAGAGAAACGCCTGATCCTGCGCGCTGTGCTCATGCGCGGCGGGCAGCCCGTGGAACGCCGCGACGCCATCAACGACGTCGTCATCCACAAGTGGGGTACCGCACGCCTCATCACCCTGGATACCTATGTCGATGACGATTTCGTCCACAGCCAGCGCTCCGACGGCATCATTGTCTCCACCCCCACGGGCTCCACCGCCTATGCCCTGTCCTGCGGGGGACCCATCGTGCACCCGGCGCTCGACGCGCTGGTGATCGTGCCGCTGTGCCCACACAGCCTGAGCAACCGGCCGATCGTGGTCGGCGGGGACAGCCGCATCGAGATCGAGGTCAAGACACCCGAGCCGGATCAGGCCCGCCTGACCTGTGACGGCGAGATCGGCGAGGTCGTCCGCCCGGGCGATCGCGTATTGATAGAAAACGGCCAAGGGCGGGTACGCCTGGTCCACCCCGCGGGGCATGACCACTTCGCGGCACTGCGCGCCAAGCTGCAATGGGGTTAGTGCGCGGTCGATGACGCTAGCGCCGCGAGGGCCCGGTTGCTGAGGCATCTGCACATCGAGGACTTCGCCGTCGTGGAACGGCTCGACCTCGACCTCGGGCCGGGCATGACGGTCTTCACCGGCGAGACCGGCGCCGGCAAGTCCATCGTGGTCGATGCCCTGGGACTCGTGGTCGGCGACCGCGCCGATCCGGGAGTGGTCCGCAATGGCTGCCACAAGTCCATTGTGTGCGCGATATTCGACTTAGCGCGGGCCGGAGAAGCGCTCCGCCTCCTCGAAGCCCAAGGCATCGCCGCGGAAGAGGGCGAATGCATCGTCACGCGCCATGTGGAAGCGGACGGCCGGTCGCGGGCCTGGATCAGCGGGGCTCCCGTCACCGCCCGCCTCCTGCAGACGCTGGGAGAATCCCTGGTGGACATCCACGGCCAGCATGCCCACCAGTCGCTCTGCCGGCCCGAGGTGCAGCGCGAGGTGCTGGACGAGCTCGGCCAGTGCGCCGAGACCCTGGCCGCCGTGCGCGCCCATCACCGGGAGTGGCAAGAGGCGCAGGACGGCCTGTCCGCGCTCGCGGCCAGCGCTGACCTCGATGTCGATCGCGAGCGCGATCGGCTGCGTCACGAGGTTCAGGAGATCGAGGGGCTCCGTCTCGGGGATGGCGAGATGGACCGGCTGGAACGCGAGCATACTCGGCTCGCCCACCTAGCGCATATCGCGGAAGGCTGCGAGCTGGCGCTCGGCCTCTTGGGCGGGGGTAGCGGCGATCGAGACTGCCCGGATATCGCTGCCGGGTCCCTGCTCCACCGTGCCATCCGGGCACTCAAGGGGCCTTTGAGCTTCGATGCCGAGCTGAAAGGGATCAGCGATCTCCTGGAGGGCGCCGCCATCCAGGTGAGCGAGGCCGACCAGGCGCTCAGCCGGTACCTCGACGGTATGGCGGCCGATCCGGGCGCGCTGGAACGCTTGGAGTCGCGTCTCGCAGCGATTCATGACCTCTTGCGCAAACACGGCCTCCGGGTGCAAGGGCTCCCCGCGCGCCTCGGCGAACTACGGGCCCGATTCGAAGTCCTGGAGGGCCGCGCCGCGAGGATCGCCGCACTGGAGACCCGCACGGCGCAGGCGCTCACGGCCTACCGCGAGGCCGCGCTCGCCCTGCACGGCCGCCGGGTGGAGGCGGCGGTCGAGTGGAGCGCCGCCATGACCCGCAACCTGCACGCGCTCGGCATGCCGGATGGGGCGTTCGAGATCACGGTGACGGCGGTATCGGATGCCCCGCCGTCTCCCGCGGGTTTCGACCGCGTCGAATTCCTGGTCACGGCCAACCCCGGCCAGACGCCGCGTCCCTTGGGTAAGGTGGCCTCCGGCGGGGAGCTGTCCCGGCTGAGCCTCGCGATCCAGGTGCTGCGCGCGAGCGATGCCGGGATCGCGACTCTGGTCTTCGACGAGGTGGATGCCGGGATCGGCGGTGCCGTCGCCGAGATCGTCGGGCGGGAGCTCCGGAGGCTGGCTCGGGGGCGACAGGTGCTCTGCGTGACCCACCTGCCTCAGGTCGCATCGCTGGCGCACCAGCACGTGCAGGTCGCCAAGAGCACCCGCGACGGGATGGCCGCGACCACGGCGAAGACCCTCGATGCACGCGGCCGCGTCGAGGAGGTGGCACGCATGCTGGGCGGGGTCACCATCTCGCGCCAGACCCTGAGGCACGCCGAGGAGATGCTGTCCCGCGCCGCGCGTGAAGCTATCCAGGCGAAATCGACCCGGCCGGAATCGATCGAGGCGGCTACTCCCGGGCCCGGTCGTGGGCCTGGCAGCGGCCGCATAGACCATAGAGGTACAAGGCATGGTCGGTGATCGAGAACCCATGCCGCTTCGCGATGTCGCGCTGCCGTCCCTCGATGATCTCGTCGATGAACTCCACGATGGCCCCGCAGCGGATGCATACCAGGTGGTCGTGGTGGCCGCCCTGATTCAGTTCGAAGACCGAGTGCCCGCCCTCGAAGTGATGGCGGATCACGAGCCCCGCGCCCTCGAACTGCGTGAGGACGCGGTATACGGTCGCCAATCCCACGTCCTCCCCGGCGTCGAGCAGGGCCTTGTAGACCTCTTCCGCGCTCAGGTGGCGCCGTTCGCAGCTCTCCAGGATGTGGAGGATGCGGATGCGCGGCAGGGTGGCCTTGAGGCCCGCCTTCTTGAGGTCTTGCGTCTCCACGTGCTGTCCCGGTCTGGCCCCGCTGCCGGGTGTTCAGGGGCCGCCCGGCGGGCGGCCCATCGGAACCCCGCCCCGGCGCCTCGTCGCAGTATATACCCAGTTCTCCCAAGCGTTACCGGTTACCCCTGGCACGGCACGCCGGCATTGCCCTTCGAATGAACCTTTTCGCCGCGGCGGGAAATAACCAATAGGGCAGCACTCTGGCCCCGGCCGCTCGGCGCGCGGCACAGCCGATCGTCCCCTGGCGGTCATGGACATACCTCGATAGTCTGTTAGGCTGATAGTCTGCTAGGCTGTTAAGAGGGAGTTCCTGGACGGGGTACTGATTCGGGAAACATTTGTGAACGGTACTTCAACACTCGAGGAGGAAACCATGCATCACGTCTCAGCCACAACCGGCCGGCGGCGCGCCCGCGCCGCCATCGTTGCACTCGGTAGCCTGACGCTCCTCGGCGTCTGTCCCGCCGGTCAAGCGGACCCCACACGCTCGACCAGCATCGCACTGACAGGGAACGGCACTCGCTTGGTTAACGTCAACCACGAGGCCGACAGCGTGACGCTCTTCGACGTCCGAGGTCGGAGCCTCAGGAAGGTCGCCGAGATCCCGGTGGGACAAGAGCCACATTGCGTGGCCGTGGACCCGCGCGGTGGCAACATCTTCGTCACCAACGGCGCCGACGGCACCGTGTCGGTGATCTCGCCGGCCACCCGCCGGGTCATCAGGCCGACGATCTCGGTCGGCACCGAGCCCAGGGGCTGCGCTATGACCCCGGATGGCGAGCGGCTGTTCGTCGCCAACCACACGGCCGGCACGGTCTCGGTCATCAACACCAGCAGTCGCAAGGTCATCGGCCCGCCAGTCAACGTCGGCGGAAACCCGTTCGCGATCGCGGTGACCGACGACGGGGACAACGACCGCAACGACGAGCGGGTGTTCGTGACCGATTTCTACGCCCGGCTCATCGACGACCCCGATGCCTTCGACGAGGGTTTCGACGACGGCAAGCAGGGCATCGTGCGGTCCTTCCGGGTGAACAACCCGAACACCACCATCACGACCATCACGCTCGCACCGCTCGCCAACAGCGGTTTCACCGCCAACCGCACCATGTTCTGCCAACAATTGAACGCGAGCGCGGTGAACAACACTTTCTGCCCCGACCCCACCGCGGCTCCAGGAAGTGCTGTGATCGTCAACAACCCCCAGGCGGTATTCCCGAACCAGTTCTTTTCGGCGTTGATCCGCGGCAATCGGCTGTTCCTGCCGAACATCGGGGCCCAGCCGGAACCGCCAGTCAACTTCAGAACCAACGTTCAAGCGCTCGTGCATGTGGTCAACACCACCGGCACGCCCGCCGAGAACCAGGCCGAACACGTAAACCTCAACGTAGGGATCAATGGCGATACGACGACCGGCCGTCTCGGCAAGCTGTTCGGCAACGACATCGTGGCCATCGACGCGACGCCGAACGGAAGGACCTTCTTCATCGTGAGTCGTGGTGGCAACTACGTGCTAAGAGCCACGTTGCCTGCCGCCGGCGGCCAGCTCAATGTCGGTGCGCCCAATGTGGTGCGCTTCGAGACCGGCAACCTGCCGACCGGGATCGTGCTCGGGAGACGCTTCGCCTATGTGAACAACGAGGTCGGCCACTCGGTCTCGGTGCTCGACATCCGCGCCGGCAGGACAATCAGACGGGATGTCGCCTCGTCCGAGCCGCCGAAACCCGGTAGCCACGAACACGCCGTAGAGCTCGGCAAACTCGTCTTCTTCACGGCCCTCGGGGTCCCCGACAACGGATTGGTTGGGCAGAACATCGTCACCCTCGACCCGCTCGCCTTCCGCGGCAAGCAGTCGAGCGATGCCTGGAGTTCTTGCGGCTCCTGCCACCCGGCGGGGCTCGCCGACGGCGTTACCTGGATCTTCGCCGACGGGCCGCGTAACACCCTGCCGCTCGACGCCCTCTACTCCAAGATCAACGGAGCGCACGACACTCGCATCAACAACTTTAGCGCCGCCCGCGACAGCGTCACGGACTTCAACAACAACTCGCGCAACGTTCAGTGCGGTACCGGCTTTGCGGGAGGCGGGACCAACACGGCGATCGGGTGCCCGCCACTCGGTAGTGGTGCACCCAACCCGGCGGTCTACGACCACGGCATCTCCCAGGGCGCCAGCGAGGCACTGGACTTCGAGACGCTGTGGGCACAGACCGTTCGCCCGTTCAACGTGCCACCGGGCGATGCCACGGCCGTCAATCTTGGCCGTAATGTGTTCCTGACCAACTGCGCCTCCTGCCACGGCGGGGCCAAGTGGACCAAGAGCCAGGTGCTCTATTCCGACAATCCGTCCTTTACCCCCGCCCTGGTCCCACGTGATCCTGGGATCGTTGCCACCGGGGTTCAGATCCAGACTTTCACGGATCCAGCCGTCGATGGCGGGACCCTGAAGTTCTTGGAGACGAGTCCTGGGACGTTCGATCCAAGCGGTGCGATCGAGGTCCGTGGCGCCGGTGCGGCGATCGGCCAGAGGGCCCTCGGGGCGCTCGGGTTCAATGTCCCCTCGCTGCTCAGCACGAGCTTCCACGCACCGTACTTCCACAACGGGGCGGCGCAGACATTGGAGCAGGTCTTTGCCCTGCACCAGCTAGCGGGCGGCGGCACCATTCAAGGCCTCCCGGGGGCGAACAACCTCCTAGCATTCCTGAGGTCGATTGACGGCCGCACGGCTATCGAGGAATCGGAGGGAGACAGGTTTAAGGATCCGACCCAACCTCTCTGACAACCCCACCCTCGAGGGCCGGCCTTCGGGCCGGCCCTCATTTTCTTCCCGCATGCCGCCAGCCGTGGCTCCCGCGCGGTCCAAACGCGAGGGAGAGCAGACCACGATTCATTATGAAGGCATTGGAATGAGCGGCATCCTACAATCGCTCTGGATAGGGGTCCGCCCACTTCAGGGTCGTGATGCAAGCCCCCGGGACGGGGGATCAGAGGTCTTGCGTCCGTGCCGGTAACAAGCGCGCGCCGTGGCGCACCGTCAGGATGTCGATGCGATCGGGGCGGATACGATAGATGATCCGATACCGTCCTTCGAAGGTTTCGCGTACGGTGTCACATCCGTATTCCGGTACGATCCGACCCGCTTGGGGATATAGTGCGATTGCTTCTGCTCGAAGGGTCAGGCGATCGACGAAGCGTTTGGCGTTCTGTGGCTGGTCATGCGCGATATGGTCGTGGATCTGCTGCAGGCGATGCAGGGCTTTGGCAGTCCAATGTACCCTCATTCGGGAAGCCCGAATCGCTTTCGGACGAGAGTGTTCTCGGTTACCCGGTCCGCCTCACTATCGCGCAGGCCTGCTTCGATGTCCTGCATGATGGACACCTCGTACGCCAAATCCTTCCAGTCGGCCGTTTCCGGCAACTGATCGACCAGGGTGTGGGCACGCTGCTTAAAGGATTGCTCGGTCGGATTCATCGCGGGTCCTCCATAGGAATCAGAATATCAAGGTCGCTGTACATTTTCGATCTGCACCGGAGGCTACCCGTCGATCGCCGAGCGCTCCACGGGCGTCACCGACGTTCGGCGTGCCACGGACAAACGCCGGCGCCAACACGGACTCATCTTGGGGAGTGGCGATCATCCAGTCTCGATGATAGCACGCGAGCGTAACGCCCTGAGCGTCCCTACGGCCCCCAAGGCCAGGCCGTCCCCCGGCGCGCCTGGGTCACCCGTCCGGGGGTGACGTCGGTATCGCCCGCGAGGCTCGCGCCGAGGCGATCGAGCCCGCAGACGTCAGGATCGCTGGTCTTCTTCCCCCTCCTATGGCAAACTTTACAAAAACCATCCACTCCATGAAATCGGTCCGTCTCCGGCCGCGTGCCGACGCGATATCGACGCATGCGGCGCGGGACATTCCATCGCTACTCCTGGAAGCCTGAAATACGGCAACGCCTCCAGAGCCCGCACGTTTCCTCCTCATCCACTAAAACAGTTTCAACGACCCGTACGCCTATGACAGTCCCTCGACTCCGCAAGACCAAGATCATCGCGACCGTAGGCCCCGCGTCCGACGCCATCGAGACCCTGGAGCGCATGATCGCGGCGGGCATGGACGTGGCCCGATTGAACCTGTCCTTCGGCACCTTCGCGGACCATCTGGAGCGCATCTCCCGCATCCGCGCGGCCGCAGAGCGGAAAGGCGCGAACATCGCCGTGATGGCGGACACTCGCGGGATCGAGATCCGCACCGGCAAGGTGACGGGTGGCGCCGTGACCCTCACACCCGGCGCACGCTTCACGCTCTACACGGACGGTCGGGTGGGAGATAGCGAAGGTGTGTCCGTTTCCTGCCGAAGGCTTCCCCAGGAAGTCACCTCTGGGACGCCGATCCTGCTCGACGACGGTGCCATCGAGTTGGAGGTGGAATCGACAGGTGCTGATTCTGTGTGCTGCAAAGTCATCGCCGGGGCGATGCTGCGCGACCACAAAGGAGTCAACCTGCCGGCCACCCCGCTGCCACGCTCTGTCTTGGACCGACACGATCGCGAGTTGCTGGCGGGCGAGATCCGCTTCGCAGCGGAGGCGGATGTGGACTATATCGCCGCGTCTTTCGTACAGAACGCCGGTGATGTCGAGGCGATCCGGGAGGTGCTCCGCGCGCACGGCACCGCCATTCCGATCATCGCCAAGATCGAGAACCGGGCCGGGCTCGCCAACCTCGACGCGATCGTGCAGGTCGCCGACGGGATCATGGTGGCGCGCGGCGACCTCGGCGTCGAGCTGCCCTTGGCCGAGGTCCCTGCGACGCAGAAGCACATGATCCATACCACGGTCATGAACGGCAAACCGGTGATCACCGCGACACAGATGCTGGCGTCCATGGAGATCCATCCCCGCCCTACGCGCGCCGAGGCGAGTGATGTCGCCAATGCCATCCTCGACGGCACCTCGGCGATCATGCTCTCCGGGGAGACCGCGGCCGGGAAGTTCCCCGTGGAGGCCGTTCGCACCATGGCCGAGCTGGCGCTCCGGGCCGAGGCCCATCTGCGCGAGTACGGTTATCTCCAACAAAAGATCCTACCGCACCCCTCCAACGTGGTGACGGAGGCTGTAAGCCAGGCGTCGGTCGCCATAGCGCGGCAGTTGGCGGCGGCCGCCATTTTCAGCCTCACCGAGACCGGCTTCACCTCGAGACTCGTCTCCAAGCACCGCCCCGATTGCCCGATCCTCGCGATCACCGCGTCACCGCGCGTCGCCAGGAAGCTCGCCATGAACTGGGGCGTTTTGCCGCTCTTGTGCGCAGGAGAAGGTACCGACGAGGCGAAGATCGCATTCGCCATCGCGCAGGCCGAGTCATTGGGTTATGTGCGGGCCGGGGACATCGTGGTGGCGACCTCCGGCCATGCCCAGCGGGCCGGCGGCACCAATCTGATCCGCGTGATCACCGTCTGATGTGATCACCGTCCGGATGGGCGGATGCGCGGCCTACCTACCCTACTGGTGCCGGCTACTTCTCCTCTTCATATTCCGCAGGCTCGCCGTGAACCAGTCGTATTTGGAATTGCCCCAGAGCCCGGCCACCGGCCGGGTTACGCCGCCCATCAGCGCGCCGCTGCCGGCCTGGGTGATGATGTCCTCCAGGTTGGATTGTGTCTTGAAGAACGTACCCCGTACCTTGATCTCGGGCCCTATCCAGTACCCGTGCCTGTCCTTCTCGGCTGATAGGGCGGTTCTATGAACGCCGCGTCGCGCTTTCCATTCTCATCCTCGGTCACTACGGGATAGCACGCGTATTGGCCACCGGGTGAAAGGCCGTTTTCCCTGGTCCTTTCAGCGGCGTTAGCGGGCCGGGCAGGCGTGACCTCGCGTCGCCGCGCGCGACATGCTGTCGTACCCACTTGGCGAAGGGCTGGGCCGGCAGAGGCCTAGAGTACAGGTGCCCCTGCCCGGCATTGCATTCATAGGCTCGCAGGAGGGCCGCCTGTGCTTCGGTTTCCACGCCTTCGGCCACGACCGTACGCTTGAGCCGATGGGTGAGGTTGATGATGGCCCCAACGATGGCCGCGCTATCCTCGTCTCCGGGCAAATCTTTTATGAACGACTGATCGATCTTGACGATGTCGAACGGGAGGCGCCTCAAGTAGGCCAGCGAAGAATAGCCGGTACCGAAATCGTCGATCGCGAGTTGTGCCCCGAGTGCGCGTAGCCCCTGGAGCGTATCGAGGACGGCGTGCGTCCGCTCCATGAGCACGGTCTCGGTGATTTCAAAGACCAGGGCCTCACCCGGGATCTCCCAGCGCCGGAGCGCATCCGCGACGAGGGCAGGGAGATCACCAGAGCGCAGTTGCACTGCCGAGAGGTTGAGGGCCACGTAAAAGGGGGGGAGTGCGCCGTCGCGCCACTCGCGGATCTGGGCGCATGCGAGATCCAGTATCCGCGCCCCCGCGGGCACGATAAGGCCGCTCTCTTCCAGGATCGGTATGAACTCCGCCGGTGATATGATCCCTTCTCCGGGCCGCTCCCAGCGTAACAGCGCCTCGGCGCCGCGCAGCCGGCCGCTCGCCAGCTCCAGCACCGGCTGGTAATACAGGACAAGCTCGCCCGCGCGGATGGCTTCCCGTAGTCCCCGCTCCATGTTCCACCGCCGTGACATCCTGACGCTCATCTCCGCGTCATAATACTCCCAGCGGTTACCGCCCTGGGCCTTGGCGCGTGACATTGCGGTATCCGCATGCTGGATCAGGCTGGCCGTGTCCTCGCCATCCGCGGGGTATACGGCAATCCCGATACTCGGCGCCACCGTGATCTCATGCCCGTCGATCATCGGTGCGGGCTGCAGGGCCTCCAGAACCCTGCGCGCGATCGGATCGAGACTATCCGGGGACTGTAAGCGGTCGAGCAATACGATGAATTCATCCGCATCCAGGCGTGCGACGATATCCGCTTCCCGCAGACACGCGGTAAACCGGCCCGCCAGCGTTTGCAGGAGTTTGTCCGCGATGTCACGACCCAGAGTGTCGTTGACCAGCTTGAAGCGATCCAGATCGATGCACAACACGGCGAGCCCGTGCCCATCGCGCCGTGCTTGCGCGAGCACCTGCTCCAGTCTATCTGCAAATTTCAGCCGGTTCGGCAATCCCGTGAGCACATCGTGGTGGGCAAGGTAGTATTCCCGACGCGATGCCTGCAGCAATAGCCGCACGCGCTGGCGCAGCACGGTCCAATGAATGGGCTTCGTGATGAAGTCCGTAGCACCAGCGGCGAATGCCTGATCGACCGAGGCGTCATCGTTAAGACCGGTGATCAGCAGACACGGGCAACGCTCGCCGTCCGACTGCTCCCGCAGCCACTGGCATACCTCAAAGCCGTCCATACCCGGCATCATGGCATCCAGCAGGACCATGTCCGGTTGATGCCTGACGAATTCCGCCCTGGCGGTCGGGCCATCCACTGCCTCTACGACCCGGTATCCCTCGCGCTCGAGTTCCCGGCGCAGCATCAGACGCATGACGCTATCGTCGACGACGACGAGCAGAACCGGCGTCTCACGCATGCTTGGGTCTATATTCATGCGGCGGCCTCGCTGAGCGGGTGGCTGGTTCCCTGTGCCCGGTGTTGGTTTCGCCCCATAAATCTCCCTCTACTTCGTCGCCTTCGGTTCCGGCGCGTTTTCGTTTGCTTGCGCCTTGCGCGGGCCGGTTCGCTGGGGGATCCCCGTGGTCAACCCCTCGTAGTCCGTGCGCCGCGGATGGATGACCACCACGCCCTTGTCCGTGATGACATATTCGCGGATGTCCTTGCTGTGATTCCCGCCGCGCATTTTGACGACGACCATCACCTTCCGGAGCTGGCCATCGATCTCCACATAACGAAACCGGATAATGTCATCGGTGAGAAACGATATCGCGTAAGAACTAAACGGCAGCCCGGTAAACGTATCCTCCATTTCGACCGTGCTGAGAATCGTTATGCCGGACCCGTTCACCGCCCCGATCATTCGGTAGATAGACTCGCGAAAGGTGTCGCGAAAACCGGGCGCCAGCGCCGTCTCAAAACCCACCAGCGAATCGATCACCAGCCGTTTTGCGCCTATCCTTGAGATGGCATCGAGGATCTCTTGCATCGCTTCATCCACCGAAAGATCGAGCGCACGAAAGCAAAGGATTTCGAGCGTTCCTTCTTGTTGCGCCGTTGTTAAATTCAGACCGAAGGTGTCCGCCCGGTGCATGTAGCGCTCCGGGCGTTCTCCGAAGATCACTATAATCCCCGGTTCCCCATTGCGCACTCCTTCGGCGATAAATTGGGTCGCCAAAGCGGATTTGCCCGTGCCCGAAGGCCCGGTCACCAGCACACTGTCGCCTTCGCGAATGCCGCCGCCCAGCATCTTGTCCAACTCGGGAACGCCGATGGAAAGAACGTGACGCGGCCCGGGGTTCGTTCTGGTCCCGACTGTCTCGATCAATCCCAGCGTGCGCGAGAAGGCTTGCAACCCGCCGTCGGTGATGCGGATGGTGTGCAATCCCGGCACCGACGCCTGCCCGCGCAGTTTCATGATGTGCAATTGCCGAGTCACGGAACTTCCCTGTGACACCTGCGAGAGCCAGAAGACGCCATCGGCGATGGTAAACAGCGGATTGTCGTGGACCTCCTCCTCGACATATTCGCCGACCAGAAACGTCGTGGCTTGCCAACTGGTCAGAAACTGGGCGAGGCGATAGATGAACGATTGGATTTCCATTTGGCCGGAAGTGGCCGCCGTTTTGCGCACCACGGTGCGAAAGGAATCCACCACCACGACGCCCGGATGGATCGCCGTGACTTGTTTGATTATTTCATCGAGGACCGCGTTCGAATCCTGCTCCAACACCATGTCGCCCAGGTTGATAAGGCGGATGTCCTTTCCCAGCCTGGATTTGTCGAAGAAGGAAAATTGTTGCTGATAGCGCAGCATTTTTATACCGGGTTCGCCGAGGACGGTGAAATAGAGCGCGGGTTTTTTCGCCGTGGCATTCGCGAAAGCGATTTGATGCGCCAGCGTGGTTTTGCCGCCACCGGGCTTGCCTGCGATGATGTTGAAAGAGTATTCCGGGATGCCGCCGCCCAGAATGTCGTCAAGGCCGCGCACGCCGGTCGGCAATTTATGGATCGTGACCTCAGCTGGTTTGCCGACGACTTTTGTCGGCAGTGCGATTATGGCCGCCTTATTTCGTTTACTCATCTTCGTGTTCCTTATTGAAATCAGAACCGTTGAGGGGAACTTGCGGCCAGGTCTCGCGCACCAGGCGCAACGTTACATCTTCGCCGATGAAGGCCACCATCCATCCGAGCAACTGGGCCAACAGAACAACTCTGCCCTCGAAAAATTCGGCCGGGCAGAGTTGCACGTCAAGTGCCTCCCACCCTTCCAAAGACCCATCCGCTTTCACATGCACCGCATCCAGGCAGGGAACTTCCGAGCTGGCCAGCGCGCGCGAAAGGAGCGCCCGATAACCGGCGTCTCCCATCAGTATCGTCAGACGCGAACGCAGCCTCTCACAACAATGAAAGGCCACCGCGGTTTCTGTCCCGGAACGTTTAGTTATACCCGTCTCATAAGCCATGAGACGCTTGGCGACATCCCGCATTTGCGGAGTGCTGGCTTGGCTCATCATGGAAACGCTCTCCTTGCCTCTAAGAAACGGCGCGGCCCGCCCTATGGGTAATATGTACCCAGCCGAGCCGCGCTTCACATAGCGCTGCCTCGCTGTCCACGACGGCAATCACGAAACTCTTTCTCCCATGCTCTTATCGGCGCCCATCCGGTGACGTTACCCTCGGCAGGACGCTCGGGAGAATATAACGGCGGGAGAGGTGGCCGCTTTACCAGGGTTGGCCTGGGCCGTCCGCTCCTTCACCAATCCATTGCGCACCCGGTGCAGGGGCCAGAACGTCTTGCTGCTCGGGGCTCTTCACCGGCACGAAGCGCATATTGGGACGGCCGACGGCTTCGCAGACCGCCTCAGCATCGCTAGCGCGTCGTTCTTGTTCCTCCTTCACGTAGGGCTTGACGAACTGCGGGCTGATCAGCCAGACCTCATGCCCCTGCTTCCCGAGCTCCCGTGCCCAGTAATGCGCCCCCGCACAGGCCTCCAGCCCACCAGACAAGGCGGCAGATTGGCAAAGAATTCCAAAAGTTGCGCTCGCCTGAGCGACTAGCGCACCAGGATCACGAAGACCCCGTGTAGATCGCGATGCGGCCGGTCAGCCAGCTCACGTCCACGACGAAGCGCCTCGCGCCGGAACCGAGCGCGATCTGCCCGCCGGTGCCGGTCCCGTCGGGATAGAACCGGATCGAGCCGACGCCGCGGGAGCGGCGTTCGGAGCGCGCGGTGGTCAGCTTGAGCTGCAGGTCTTCGGGCAGCGCCCGCCATCTAGAACCGCTCACCCGATAACGCCGGCGCTCCGTATCGAGTGTCAAGAGCACCTCGGCGTGGCGGGTCACGGCGCGACTCCGGGCGTAGCGCAAAGCGGAAGCCAACTCGCGAGCGGCGCTCCGGACCTCGGCTGCCGCCAGGGCCCCGGACAGCCGCGGCGGCACCAGCGCCAGGAGCAGCCCGGCGAGGGTGAGCACGATGATCATCTCGATCAGGGTAAACCCCGCCGCGCATCGCGCCCGCCCGCCCCGAGCCAAGGTCAGATCACTCCCAGCTCGCTACATCCTTGTTCTCCCCGTCGCCGCCCTCGGCATTGTCGGCGCCCAGGGAGTAGACGTCGAACTCCCCATGCTGACCGGGGAAACGATAGGAGTACTCGTTCCCCCACGGGTCCTTGGGAACCTCCTTTTTCTTGAGGTAGGGACCGCTCCAACCCTCGGCGTTGCTGGGCGCCTCGACCAGGGCCTTGAGCCCCTCGTCGGTCGTCGGATAACGCCCGATCTCGAGCTTGTAGAGGTCCAGGGTGCCGGCAAAATCCTGGATCTGCAGGCGCGCCGAGTCGGACTTGGCGCTACTCAGGTATTTCATGACCCTGGGCCCCACGATGCTGCCCAAAAGCCCGAGGATCACCAGCACCACCAATAGCTCGATGAGCGTAAAGCCCTGCTCCCGCCGCTTCGTTTCCTTCTTGCCCTTCATTCATCGATCTCCAAGCGTTTGTCTCAGATAGGAGCGCACGAGTGCCCTTCTTCCGTCACGATAGGCGGACCTCACGAGGTCCGGATGACCCTTGCATAGACCTTCGGCACACGCGATGAGTTGCGGCCCCCTGGCTTTTTTGTTTTTCCGCTCATCAGAACGCCAGCTCGTTGACGCTCAATATGGCTACCAGGATGGACATGATGATGGCCGCGATCACGAGGCCGAGCCCCAGGATCAAGGCCGGCTCGAGCAGGGCCATGACGCGTTTGATGGCGCTCCGGACCTCCCGATCGTAGACCTCCGACACCTGTAGCAGCATCTCCTCGAGCTGCCCGGTCTCCTCACCGACCCGCACCATGTGGACCGCGAGCCTCGGAAAGAACGGCACCTCGGCCAAGGGCTCGGCCAGCCCGTGCCCCTGCTTCAGGCGCTCCACGACGCCGTCCATGGCCTCCGCCAGCACCCGGTTGTCGAGCGTCTCCTTGACGATCGAGAGCCCGGTCAAGAGCGGCACGCCATTGCTGAGGAGCGTCCCCAGCATCCGGCTGAAGCGCGCCACCTCGATCTTGGTGATCAAGTCCCCGGCGAGCGGCAGGCGCAGGAAGCGCGCGTCCCAGCGGTAGCGCGTCGCGGGAACCGCGAGCTGCCCGCGGAGGTAAAAGACCAGGCCCGCCACCCCGAGCGCGCAGAGCCACCCGTAGCTCCGGAGGCCATCGCCGACGAAGATCACGACCTGGGTCGCGAACGGCAAGGCCTGGCCGGCGTCGTCGAAGAGCTGCTGAAACTGCGGCACCACATAGACCAATAGGACGATCACCGACAAAAGCGCCACGCCCAAGAGGATGGCCGGGTAGACCAGCGCCGAGGTCACGGTCTCGCGCAGGTCGCGCGCCCGTTCTAGATATTCCGAGAGCCGCATGAGCACGGTCTCGACCGCCCCGCCGGCCTCCCCGGCCTTGAGCATGCTGAGATAGAGCCGCGAGAACACCCCGGTCTGGGCTTCCATCGCCGCGGACAGGGTGGCGCCACCGTGCACCCCGTCCCGGACGCGGATGAGCAGTTGCTGGATGCGCTCATCGGCCGCGATCTCGATCAGCACCTCCAGCGCCCGATCCAGCGAGAGGCGCGCCCGCATGAGCATCGCCAGCTCCTGGGTCAGGATCGCGAGCTGCGCCTGGGAGATGCGCCGCCCACGCAGCTTGAACGAGAAGCGCGGACGGTCGGCCTTGGCCTCGCCACGCTCCTCGGCCCGGATAGGCACGTAACCCAGGTCCTGCAGGCGCTCGATGACCGCGTCGCGGCTCTGGGCCTCCATCTCGCCTTCCGTGACCTCACCCTCGGGGCTCGCCGCCTTGTAGTGATAGACCGCCATTCGTCAGGCGCTGGTGACCCGCAGCACGTCTTCGAGCGTGGTGATGCCGGCCAGGGCCTTCTCCACCCCGTCCTGGAACATGGTGCGCATGCCCTCGGAGATGGCCATGGCCTGCAACTGACCCGCGTCCGCATGCGTCAAGATCAGGCGCCGGATCGGATCGCTGATGGGCAGGAACTCCAGGATTGCGGTGCGCCCGCGGTATCCGGTCACGGAGCACTCGGTACACCCGACGGCCTGGTACAGGACCACGGGTCCGCTCGGCACATAGCTGCGCAGACCCATCTCGTCGATGAGCTCGGGCAGGGCCTCGTTGGGCCGCCGGCAATGCCGGCACAAGGTGCGCACCAGGCGCTGGGCGAGGACCCCGTTGACGGTCGAGGTCAAGAGGTAATCCTCGACCCCCATGTCCAGGAGGCGCGTCACGCTGCTGCCGGCGTCGTTGGTGTGCAGGGTGGACAGTACCAGATGGCCGGTGAGCGCCGATTGCACGGCGATCTGCGCGGTCTCGAGGTCGCGGATCTCGCCGATCATGATGACATCGGGGTCCTGCCGGACGATGGAGCGCAGGGCGTTCGCGAAGTTGAGGCCGATCTGGGGCTTGACCTGGATCTGGTTGATGCCCTCGAGCTGGTACTCGACGGGGTCCTCGACGGTCACGAGCTTGCGGTCCGCGGTGTTGAGTTTCTTCAGCGCCGCGTACAGGGTGCTGGTCTTGCCGCTCCCGGTCGGGCCGGTGACGAGCAAGACCCCGTGCGGCAGGGACAGGACCTCGAGGAAGGCGTCCAGCACCGGGCCGCCGAAGCCGAGCGGCTCGAACTCGAAGCTGATGGCCTGCTTGTCGAGCACCCGCATGACAACGCTCTCGCCGTGCAGGGTCGGCACGCTGGACACCCGGAGGTCGATCTCCTTGCCCTGCACGCGGAGATGGATGCGGCCGTCCTGAGGCAGGCGGCGCTCGGCGATGTTGAGCCGCGCCATGATCTTGATGCGGGAGATCACCGCCGCGGTCGAGCGCGCCGGCGGCGCCTCGACCTCGTGCAACGCGCCGTCGATGCGGTAGCGCACCTTTAAGCGGTTCTCGAAAGGCTCGATGTGGAGATCCGAGGCGCGCGACTCGATGGCGCGTTGGATCAGGTGATTGACGAGCCGTACGATCGGCGCCTCGCTGGCGAGGTCCTTGAGGCGCTCGATGTCCTCGGGTTCATTGGCATCGGGTCGCGCCTCGATGTCATCGACGATCTGCCCGAGCACGGTCTGGCCACTGCCATACAGCCGTTCGATGGCCGCCAGGATCTCCGATCCGAGCCCGAGCGCCGGTTTGACGGGCTTGCCGTAGGCCAGTTCCAGGGCATGCACGATGTAGCGGTCCTGCGGCTCGGTCATAGCGACCAGGAGCCCGTCCGGGTCTTCCCTGACCGGCACCACATGGGCCGACTTCAGGAACTTGACCGCGACCTGCTCTTCACACAGCGCCGCCGCGGGATAGTCCGCGGCACGGATGAGCGGCAGGTTCAGGAGGACCGCGAGCGCCTCGGCCAGGTCGCGGTCCGAGATGAGCCCGAGCTTGACCAGCATGGCGCCCAGGTACTCGCGGCTGCTGAGGGCGAGCCGGACGGCGTTTTCCAGGCCCTCGCGCGAGACCTTGTGGTTGGCGAGGAGGTATTCACCGAGGCGCGCGGCGGATGATGGCGGCGCGGCCTCCGGCGCCGGGCTCGGTGGCTCATGTCGTAAGACGGCTAGTGTGCTCATGGCTGGCGCACCCTCATCATCGCGGGATCGACGAGCGTCCCGTTCGTCTCCCCGTGCGCAGGTCCTTGGAGGATCCTCCCCAAGTGACGCCGAATGCAATGCCCGCGCCCTTTATCCAGAACGCGGCACGGTTGTCCGGGATCTATCCACCGCCGCTTCTCCTAAGCCGAGCCTGCAGTTTTTTTTACCCACTCAAGCTCCATCTTCAGCCGCCCAATCTCTTCATAGAGCGACGCCTGCACCACCTCCTGGTCCTGCGCCTCCTTGAGCCGTCGGCTCCCGAAGATCCCCTTGGCCTCCGCCCCGAGCTGACGCCTCCACTGGCTGATCTGCGTCGGATGCACCTCGTACCCCGCCGCCAGCTCGTTCACCGTCTTGAGCCCTTCAAGGCCCCCAAGGCCACCTTCGCCTTGAGCTCCCAACTGTGTCGCTTACGCTTCGTAGTCATCATTCGACCCCCTGAGACCACCCGGATATCTTACTTAACCAGTGGTCCCAAATCTTGGGATCCACTATAGACCAAGTGTGAGCGAGGGTGCGATCGCGTAGCGCCAAGCAGCGTGGCGAGTTAGCAAGACAGTCGGAAGTGGATCATCTTGACGCCGTCGATAGCACCAACGCCCACCACCTATGGCCGCCCCTATGAGGAGGCTCGGCCGCTTGGAGACCAGCTTCGGCTTCACCGCATGCACCCTGGTCTCTCCCACCGAGCGCTCGGGAAGATGCGCGGCAGTGCTCGCACATTCGCATGATCGCCCAGTCGAAGGCGCACGTGGCTTGGGCCCCGCAGCCGGGGCACTGAGCGCGCGCTAGGCTCATGTCCCGCCGCAGGTAGATTCCGCGGTCCGACAGTGCTCGGCCGGCGTGGCGCATGTTTGACCCCGAGGTGGAGGGCGCCGCAAGATCCGCGCATGCGCATCGCTTCGCTCATCGCCTCGAGCACCGAGATCATCTGCGCCCTCGGCTTCGGCGACGACCTCGTAGGCCGCTCGCACGAGTGCGACCACCCGGAATGGGTGAAGCGGCTTCCTGCCTTGACCGAGCCCAAGCTCCCCACCGACGGGACGAGCTACGAGATCGACCAGCGGATCAAGGCCATCCTGCAGGAGGGTCTGGCGGTCTACCGCGTCTTCGCCGACAAGCTGGAGGCGGTGCGGCCCGAGGTGATCGTCACTCAGAGCCAGTGCGAGGTGTGCGCCGTGTCTCTGTCGGACGTGGAGGACGCCGTCTGCCGAATGGTGTCGTCGCAACCACGCATCGTGTCCCTGGAACCGAACGACCTGGCGGGCGTATTCGGGGACATCCGGAAGGTGGCCGAGGCACTGGGCGCGCCCGAGTGCGGCGCCCGGCTGGCGGCCTCGCTCCGTGAACGGATGGCCACTGTCGAATCGACCGCGCGCCGGTTCGCGTCCCGGCCACGCGTGGCCTGCATCGAGTGGATCGAGCCCCTCATGTCGGGTGGCAACTGGATGCCTGAGCTCGTCGCCATGGCCGGCGGCGCGTCGCTCTTCGGACAGGCTGGCAAGCACTCGCCCTGGCTCGACTGGGACGACCTCCGCGCCGCCGACCCCGACGTGGTCTTCGTCTCGCCCTGCGGCTTCGATATCCCGCGTACCCTCGTCGAGATGCCGCTCCTCGAGAAGCGGCCCGGCTGGCACGAGCTCCGCGCCGTACGCGAGGGCCGCGTGATCGTCGCCGACGGCAACCAGTACTTCAACCGTCCCGGCCCACGGCTCGTGGAGAGCCTCGAGATCCTGGCGGAGGCGCTCCACCCTGGCGCGCTCCCGCCACGGCACCGCGGCTCCGGCTGGGTGGCCTGGCCGCGCGCGTAGCCTTCCTGCTGACTCCGGGTTGGGTGTTCATCCCGTTTTTCATCACCCGCTCCGATCACACCGAGTTGGGTGATTGCCGCGCGGACAGAGGCTCAGTCAGAGGGAGGGTTCCGCCGCCACTCAGCAGCACGCTGCTCGATGTCCACCGCTTGGTGCCGCTTCATGATCGCCATCGCTTCATCGATCTGCTCCGCCGCGAGGCGAAGAAACACCAGGGTACCCCCCCGGCGCACCGCTTCGGCGTAGTAGCCGGAGCTGTCCTTGGGCACGCCCAACTTTTCAACTTCGGCGAATAGCCCGCCGGCGGCGGCCCCCACGCTGGCGCCGAGGAGAGTCGTAGCCAGGGTGCCGGCGGCGGCCACCCAGCCGATCCCGGGAATTGCGAGCTCGGTGAGGCCGACCAACAACCCGCCCAAGCCACCCACCACCGTGCCCGTACTCACCCCGCTACCGATCTCCTCGGAGGTTGGAGCAGCGCCTTCGAGAGTCGACATCCGAGGACCACCCTCAAAAGTAGAGGCCTTGTAGCGGGACCATTCGCCGGTGGCGTCACTGGTCAATAGACCCATATCGTCGCGCGAATATCCGGCCGTAATCAGATCGCGCGTCGCACTCTGGGCTTCACGGAGGCTATCGAATAAACCAACCACGGTCTTCATGCGAATTTATCACTCCGCGACGAACGCCCGCTCTTATTCCTGTATATCAGCCGATTAGTTGCGCCGGCGATGCGGGCCCGGAAAAAAACGTAGCCGCCACAAAATATGAATCCTCTCAAGCGTCTTGGCCCGTTTACTCTCATCGCGTGAGTCGATCGATTAATTCGTCCGTGGCGATGTCTTCGGTTAGAACGGCGGAGGCGGTGTGCGAGACGGTAAGCAGACCGATCGACACCATGGATAGGACGAAGATTCTTCCCTATCTCGCTCCTCAAGATACTCATTAACGCAGTATAGTGTGTAGCTTAGTTAATTTCAAGCACCGTCCATGCCTGAAGCACCGGGGGCGCGCAAGGCCGTGACTTTACACTGAAACTGTGCATACAGCATGCGGGCAGCGCCGCCCTCAAGCGGTAATAATTACTGAACAGCGTGTAATTCCTACTAAAAAGCGGCTATCAGTTTTACCGGCGATGTGCTGACCAGCCGAGCGCGGTCAAAAGCTGAACAGTCATGCCACGATGCGTTGCGAAAAGGGTAGGCACGTCCGTCACCTGGTAGCCTTCTATTTCCAAGTTGCGGCGCTTGGATGACCCGATAACGTTGACCTCCGCATTCATCGTCATCACGCAGCCGGTGGCCCCGGTCGTACGAGGGGCGGAGGAGTTCGGCCTCTTCCTGAACGTCTAAACGATGCCCGCACTTTTTCAGGATGGATGAACACGGACGGAGGTCATGGCTTTCCTTTCGGCAACATGTCATGTTTTTGCCTTTGCTGTATAAATTCTTCGGTCTTTGCCCTTGCAAAGGACAAGGCGATCCACGAACGCGATAAGGCATCCCCGCAGTCCGTCCCATGGAACAGATCTGCGTTAATTTCAGTCCTCCCTAACTCTTTGTGGGCGCGCAGCCGGTGTTGGCCATCCGCCAAGAACCGTTTGTCGCCCACCTGAAAGACCGCGATCGGCGGCAAGGTGACGCCTTCGTTCAAGGCTTCTTTGTAGACGTCGATCAACATCGCGTCGTATTCGCTGCAGAGTTGCCATATGCCGTCGGTGGCCTTGATGGTGTCGATAAGGATGGTCTGCGACGAGGTCATGGCTTGCCCCGCGTTAGCACGTCATGGAGCGTCAATCAGGACGCAATTCCACCAGTTGTTCGTATAACGTATCTGGGCTTTTTGGTTGTCCGACTTTTCAATGGCGCTCAAATCCGAGTTGACATCTTCAACGGTTTTCAGTTCCGCGAGTAGTTTGGCCTCTTGTGCTGCTGCCATCGCCGACTTCTCGGTTTTGGCTTGAGCTTCTGCCTCTGTTTCACGTTCGGCCTGGACATCCACAAATATCCCTGAGAGAATAACTAGCAATGCAGAAGCTTTAAGAATTTGCACCATAACATATGGGTGCGGTTCTTTTAAAACGACGCGCGGACGGTCAGGCGGCCTTTCGAAAGTCCTGGCTTGCCATCCGTGAAAGGTGGTTGCGCGTCTGCTCTTGGGCTTTGTGAAACGCCCAGTAGGCCTC
>JACCXJ010000277.1:2500-6044 GCA_013697045.1 Gammaproteobacteria bacterium
TCCGCGCGCCATCCCTGATCACAAGCTGTGTCGAGCGCCTTTCCGCCGGGCACGCGGCCACACCGCGCCCTTAGCCCGGATCTCTCACCACCACCCTGCTGCGGCCTCGCGACGGGGAGTGGTGAGAAGTCCGGGCTACCAGGTCGGGTCAGGAGCCGACTCACGGGCCGTCAGACGATCGATACCTTGGCGATCCGCCGCCGGCCGACTTGCAGTATATGGGTCGTGCCGGGCCAGAGCCGCAGGGCCGGGTCCGAGAGGCGCTCCTGGTCGATCCGGACGGCCCCCTGGGCTATGAGGCGCAAGGCCTCCGAGGTACTGGCGGTGAGCCCGGCCTGCTTGAGCAGATTGGCGATGGCGATGCCCTCCGCTGCGCCCGCCACGGTCCGCTCCGGTACCTGGTCCGGCAGCGCCCGATCACGAAAACGCGTCACGAAGTCGCGGTGAGCATCGTGGGCCGCCGTTGCGCCATGAAACCGCGTGACGATCTCCTCGGCCAAGCGCACCTTGACATCCCGGGGATTCGCGCCCGACTCGACTTCCCTCTTCCAGCCATCGATGTCTCGGGCCGGACGCAGGCTCAGGAGGTCCAGGTAGCGCCACATGAGCGGATCGGACAGCGACATGAGCTTGCCGAACATCTCCCCCGGAGGGTCCGCGATCCCAATCACGTTGCCGAGAGACTTGGACATCTTCTGCACGCCGTCCGTGCCTTCCAGGATGGGCATCATCATGATGATCTGGGGTTCCAGCCCGTATGCGGTTTGTAGGTGCCTCCCCACGAGCAGGTTGAATCGCTGATCCGTCCCGCCCAACTCCACGTCCGCCCGCAGCGCGACCGAATCGTAGCCCTGCACCAGGGGATACAGGAACTCGTGGATCGCGATCGGGTGGCCCGCGGAACTGCGTTGCCGGAAATCATCGCGCTCCAGCATGCGCGCCACCGTATAGTGCGAGGCGATCCGGACGAGATCGGCGGCGCTCATCTTGTCCATCCAAGTGGAGTTGAATGCTACCTCCGTGCGATCGGGGTCCAGGATCTTATATATCTGGTCAGTGTAACTGCGCGCGTTCCGCGCCACCTCCTCGCGATCCAGGGCCCTGCGGGTCGCGTGCCTCCCGCTCGGGTCACCGATCCGCCCTGTAAAATCACCGATCAAGAAGATGACCTGGTGACCGAGGTCCTGAAACTGCCTGAGCTTGGTCAGCACCACGGTGTGGCCGAGATGCAGATCCGGTGCGGTGGGATCGAACCCGGCCTTGACCCGCAACGGCCGCCCGGCACGCAGCCTGGGCCCGAGGTCTTCCTCCGGTAGGATCTCGACGGCGCCACGCTGGACCTCTTGGAGCGCGGCTTCGATGGGCACTACGTTGGTCACGGTAGTGACTAGCTTAGCACACGGATGGGTCATCGAAGGCGGTGCCTCATGCATTGACCGGCGCGGACTTAGCGGTTATATTTAATGCAACCTAACAGAAAAAAACCGTGTCTGACAGACGGGCTATTCTCAACCATGAGCCCCGGCTGCAGTGGCAAGGGAGATCGGGGCCCTCCTCCAGGGTCGGCACTGCACACCCGTTGGATTGGGGGCTATCGGACCAACGGGAAAGGCAGCCGCATCGCTGGCTGTTCATCTCGTCGCTGGCGCTCGTCACCCTGTTTCTCGCGGGCATGGGGTCCCACGAGGTATCGAACCTTGATCGGCTGCTGAGCGCCGCGCCCCGAGGCCCCGATCTCCGCGTAGCAAACCGGAAGGCGCCGATCCCGCTTGAGTGGCCTGTAGCACTCGATGGGACCGAGCGTCTCCGCAGCCACCCCATGCAGCTGGCGGCTCGCATCTCACCACGGCGATCCAAACGCGAAAGCGTGTGGCGGGAAGTCAAAGTACGCCGCGGTGACAGCCTGTCTCTCATCTTCGATCGCCTGCGACTCGGTAAGGATCAGCTCGATCAGGTCTTGTCTCTGGACGGGGAGACGGCAAGCTTCAAACGCCTGCGACCGGGGCAAACCCTGCGCGTCCTGATCCGCGATGGCGAGCTTGCCCAAATGCGGTGCGAGCAGGACGCGACGAGGACCTTACACGTCTCCCGAGGTGCACATGGCCGATTCAGGGTCGATACGGTCATTCGGAAACCGCAGGTCCGGGTAGCGATGACCACGGCCTCCATCCGCAGCTCGGTGTTCCAGGCCGGTCAGTCGGCCGGCTTGTCCGACCCTCTCATCATGCGCTTGATGCAGATCTTTCGCTGGGACATCGATTTCGCTCTGGACATCCACAAAGGTGATCGCTTCGCCGTGATCTATGAGGAGTTGTCGAGAGACGGCAAGACCATCAAGCAGGGGGAGATCCTGGCGGCGGAGTTCAAGAGCCGCGGCAAGTCCTACCGGGCCGTGCGCTTCGTCGACGCAAAGGGCCGCGCCGACTACTATAGTCACAGGGGCGACGCGCTGGACAAGGCCTTCATCCGCACGCCGGTGCAGTTCAGCCGCATCAGCTCGCATTTCAGCCTGCGCCGTCGACACCCGATCCTCCACACCCTGCGCGCCCACAAAGGGGTGGACTATGCGGCACCCCATGGCACCCCGGTCAAGGCCACAGGCAACGGCAAGGTCCAGTTCGCCGGTACGCAGAACGGCTATGGCAAGACCATCATCCTGCAGCATGGCGACCGCTACGGCACGCTATACGCCCATTTATGTCGCTTCGCCCCCCGCATCAAGGCCGGTCAATCCGTCCGGCAGGGCCAGATCATCGGCTATGTCGGCAGCACCGGATTCGCCACCGGGCCCCATCTGCACTACGAGCTCCGCGTAGACGGGGTGCACCGCGATCCGCTGACCGTGGGTCTTCCGCGCGCTCTGCCATTGAGCCGGATCGACCAGCGCATATTCCGTATCAAAACCCGGTTGCTGCTCGCACAGCTCGACTCCCTGACTTCGACCCCCGATCGTCCCTCGGATCGCCGCGCGTCCCGCCGCAAAGGGATCGCAATACTGGCGAGGAACAGTCCGTGATCCCGACCTCCCAGTAGGCACACCCCGTTCGTGGACCGGTGCCGATGCGTGACACGTCGGAGCATGCCCCCGGGGCAGATAGCCGAGCGGACAGGGGCTACGCGGCCCAGGCGCTTCGCCGCAAAGCGCCTGAATCGACCGCTTTCTTCGGGACCGGCCGGGCCGTGATGCTCTTCGTCGGGCTCATGTCGGGCACCAGCATGGACGCCGTCGATGCGGTGGTGGCCGATATCGAGGGCACCCGGGTGCGCGTCGTCGCCCATCACTCCGAGCCGATGCCGGCGGATCTGCGGGCCGAGCTGTTGCCGCTCAGTCAGGGTGCCACCGCCCTGTCTCTGGAGGCCCTCGGCCGCATGCACATCCGTGTCGGCCGCACGTTCGCGAACGCGGCACTGGCCTCGATGGCCAAGGCCTCGGTGCCTTCATCTCGCATCGTCGCGATCGGCAGCCACGGACAGACCGTCTGGCATAGTCCCCAGGGCCCCAACCCCTTCTCCCTTCAGATCGGGGACCCCGATGTCATCGCCG
>JACCXJ010000288.1 GCA_013697045.1 Gammaproteobacteria bacterium
GTGACGGTGCGGGGCAGGAGGAAATGCAGGAGGTAGTCGGGGCCACCCGCCTTGCTCCCGGCACCGCTGCGCTTGAACCCGCCGAAGGGATGCCGGTCCACTAGCGCGCCGGTGATCTTGCGGTTGATGTACAGGTTCCCGACCTCGAAATCGCGTCTGGCCCGTTCGATGTTGCCGGGGCTGCGGGAGTAGATGCCGCCGGTCAACGCGTAGCGCGTCCCGTTCGCTATGGCGATGGCCTGCTCCAGGTCCTTCGCCCGCATCACCGACAGAACCGGGCCGAATATCTCCTCCTGGCCCAGGTAGGACTCGGGCTTCACTTCGGTGAAGATCGCCGGCCCGACGAAATACCCTTCGCCGAGAGGGGCCCAGTCCACCTGCAAGACCAGGTTGGCCTCCCCGCGCCCCGATTCGATGGCGGCCAGGATGCGACGCTGCGCCTGTCCGTCGATGACCGGGCCCAGGAAGGTCGATGGCGATTCCGGCGCGCCGATGCAGAGGCTCTCGGCGGCCTCGACGAGCCGCGCGACGAAGCGCGGGAAATGCGCCCCGACCACGATGACGCGCGAGCAGGCGCTGCACTTCTGCCCCTGGTAGCCGAAGGCCGAATGCAGGACCCCGGTCACGGCGTCGTCGAGGTCCGCGTCGCTGTCGACAATGATGGCGTTCTTGCCCCCCATTTCCGCGATCACGTGCTTGATCTGCATCTGACCCGGCCGCACCTCGGACGCGAGCCGGAGGATCCTCGTGCCGATCCCTTCGGAGCCGGTGAAGGCGATGAAGCTCACCTCCGGGTGAGAGACGAGCCCATCGCCGATCCCCGCCCCCGTGCCCGGCAGGAACTGCACGATCCCGGGCGGCACACCGGCCTCCTCCAAGAGCGCCACGAAGCGCGCGGCGATCACCGGCGTGAGTGACGACGGTTTCAGTATCACGCCGTTGCCGGCCACGATGGCGGCCGAAAGCATGCCGGTCAGGATCGCGAGCGGGAAGTTCCAGGGCGGGATCACGACGCCGATCCCGCGCGGCCAGTACTCGGGGCGATTGTCCTCGCCGGGCACGCGCCCGGAGCGCGGGCGGCCGAATCGGAGCGCCTCGCGCGCGTAGAATTCGAGGTAATCGATGGCCTCGGTGACGTTGGCATCGGCCTCGGGCCAGTTCTTGCCGGCCTCGAAGACCTCGTAGGCGCTGAAGGCGTCGCGCCGCTCGCGGAGCGCGCTCGCGGCCCGCGAGAGGCAAGCGGCGCGCGCCTCGAAGCCGGAATCGGCCCAGTCGCGTTGCGCCCGTAACGCGCCCGCGATGGCGTCCTCCACATGCCGGGGTTCGGCCTTGGCCACACGCCCGACGATCTCGCTCGGTTTGGCGGGATTCACCGAGACGAGGGTCTCCGTCGTGTCGACGGATCGGCCGTCGATGCGCAGCGGATAATAGCCGCCCAGCGCGGCGCGCACGGCCGCGAGGGCCCGCGCGAACTCATCGCGCTCGTGGGCCGCGATGAAGCGGTGTGTGGGTTCGTTGACGAAGGGCGCGTTTGCCACCGTCGGTCCTGATGCCGCGCCGCCGGCTCGCACCCGCGGCGAATCGTGGTTCGGCCCAAAGCCATGCGGTGAGGCCAGGAGCTGCGCGGGCGCGAGGTGGCCCCTCAGGCTCATGCGCTGGAAGGATTGGCTGGAGGTGTTTTCGAGGAGCCGCCGTACCAGATAGGCCATGGCCGGCAGGACCTCGCCGAAGGGTAAATACACGCGCAAGCGCCGGCCCAAGGTCGGCAGCACCCCTTCCAGCGCCGGCGCCATGCCGTGCAGCATCTGGAACTCGATCTGGTCCTGGTGCAGTCCGCGCGCCTCGGACAGCACCATGGCGAGTGCGATGCTACGCACATTATGCGTCCCGACCGCGGTCTCGATGACCGGGTGATGCTGGAGCAAGAGGTCCAGGCAGCGCTCGTAGCAGGCGTCGGTCTGCCACTTGCGCGTCCACACCGGGACGGGCCAGCCGTGCTGCTCGGCGACCACGGTCTCGTAGTCCCAATAGGCCCCGCGCACCAACCGTACCGTCACCGGCGCGCCGCGTGTCCGGGCCCAGTCGATCAGCCCCCGGAGGTCCGCCTCGGTGTCGCGGAGATACGCCTGGATCGCGATCCCGATGTCGGGCCAGTCGCACAACTCGGGCTCCATCAGGAGCCGCTTGAGGCACAGGAGGGTGATGTCCTTCTGCGGGTACTGCTCCATGTCGATGCACACGAAGGCGCCGAGACGGCGGGCCTCGCAGAGCACCGGTCGCAGGCGCGCGCATACCTCACGGACGCTCCCCTCCGGATCGACGGGGTTGATCTGAGAATAGAGCGAGGAGGGTTTGATCGAGACGTTGAGACGCGGCAGCGCCCGGCCGTGACCGCGGTCGAGCAACGGGCTGTCGGGCCAGGCGGCCACGCGCTGTCCGAGCCGCGCGAGGAAATCGAGGTAACGGCGCTGGTAGCGAAGGGCCTCGGCCTCGCTCACCACCGCCTCGCCGACCAGATCGAGGCTGTAACCGATGCCACGGCGGCGCAGCGCCAACGCGCTCTCCAGGGCGTCCTCGGCCGTAGCGCCCCCGAGAAACCGGCGCGCGAGCCCGCGCAGGGACTTGCGGATGGCACGCGCCACGAACGGGGTCGCGATGCCGGCCTGCACGTGGCGCACGCCGAAGGCGATGAGCGGCGGGAGCGGGAAGCCTTCCTCGCCGAAGTACTCGTGGAGATGGCGGGTCAGCTCGCGGTCGTCATCCAGCGCCGGCAGGACATCGACGAAGCGCAGGGCCTGCACCCGGAAGCCCTCGTCCTCCATGACCCGCTCCAGCAGCCGCTCGAGCCATCGATCCACCGGCCGTGCGCCCTCGGCTTCGCCCCGCGCCGCCGCCAGGAGTTGCTTACCCTGCTCGACGACCCGGCGTTCAAGGTCGGGGTCCGTTGCCAACTCTCGCGCCACCGGGGCCACCATGGAAGAATGATGTCACACGACCGCGGTCGCGGCCATCACAGCGTCGGGTGATCCGTTTACCGCTTCAGGGAGGCGCGTCTTCCGGATCAGCCCTGCGTCTCAGGATCGATGTCGGAGAGCCGGGAATTCGCAGGGGGCGAGCGTAGATACGGTGCCGGTTGCGATCGGCGGGGGTCGGCCCTACCCTTCTTCGTAATCTTGAGCTCCCACGTTCGCAATCTGGCTTGGCGGTACGTTGCTAACGGCGCCGGAGGCAAACGGAACCATCAGAGGCACCTTCGCCTGCCTGCCCTCGCTCGCCCCGCCTGAAATTTCCGCCACGCTGGAACGGTGCGGCCGGCGCTCGGAAACGGTAATCGCGTTGTTGCCAGGTACTGCTAGATCCGCGGAAATACAGACGATGAGGACTCTACAGCTCGGGGGCGATTTATCACCGTGGCGCGTATAAAATCCGCAATCGCGATGCTTATCTCCGAACGTCATTCCTGGGAGTAGCCTGCTGCCTCATGAGCATTGAGACGCCCTTGCCGGTTGGCGACTTCATCGATCGCCTCACCATCCTCGACATCAAGTCGGAGCGTGTGGACGACCCGGTAAAGCTCCGTAACATTGAGCACGAACGCGCCGCGCTCCGGCAGATCTGGAGCGATTCGGCCTATTCTGGCGCGTCTATCGAGGGCGAGCAGCGAGAGCTCAAGCTCGTCAACGCCGAGCTCTGGGAGGTCGAGGACCGTATCCGGATCAAGGAACGGCGGGGGGAGTTCGACCGCGAGTTCATCGCGTTGGCTCGCAGTGTCTACCGGCTCAACGATCGGCGCGCGCGAGTCAAGCGCGCCATCAATCTCAAGCTCGGCTCCGATCTCATCGAGGAGAAGTCCTACCACGGACAGGGCGCTTCACCATGACGGGCCCCGACCCGACGGAACGGATCCTCGTCGTCTCGCTCAGCAACGTCGGCGATGCCGTCATGACCACCCCGGTGCTCGAGGCCTTGCACCAGCGCTATCCCGCGGCCGTGATCGACATCGTGGGGGATCGCCGCTCCAGCGGGCTGTTCGAATTCTGCCCGTATCGCGGCCACATCTTCCACAAGGACAAACGCGGTGGCGTCCGTGGGCTCCTGCGTTTGATACGGGACCTGCGGCGGACGCGCTATGAGCTCATCGTCGATCTCCGCACCGACGGCCTGGCCTATCTGCTCTGCGCCAGGCGGCGCCTCACGAAATGGGGAGCGCGACCTCCGAGGGGTCCCCATGCCATCGAGCGTCTGTTCGCCACCGTCGGCCCGCTCTTCGGCAGCCAGCCCATCCCCGCGACACGCTTGTGGCTCGATGACGGCTTAGAGGCGGTAGCCGCACGGATGCTTCAGCCGCTACCGGCCGGGCCTCGGCTGGCCCTCGGGCCCGGCGCCAAATGGCCGCCCAAGACCTGGCCCCCGGCGCGGTTCGTCGAGATGGTCGAGGCCGTGCGAGACCTGTTCGCCGGGGTCGTGATCCTGGGAGGTCCCGGGGATACCCAAAGCGCCGAGCGGGTCGCGGCCGGGCTCCGCCTGCCGTGCGTGAACCTCTGCGGCCGCACCAGCCTCCTAGAAGACTGCGCGGTGCTCACGCGCTGTGCCGTCTTCGTCGGCAACGACTCTGGCGCCGGTCACATGGCGGCTGCGCTCGAGACCGCCACCCTCACGGTGTTCGGCCCGACCGATCCGCTGCGCTTTCACCCATGGGGCGCGCGCGCCGCCTGGGTGGTCGCCCCGGGCGGCGAGCTCGCGGCGCTCACCGGTGGTGCGGTCGCCGAACGCCTGCGCGAACAGTTCTTCCGCCCCTGCGTCGCCTCGGGATGATCCCCTCGTCACACCTCATCGCCAGCCGGCGGCCGGGCGGGGCAGAGGGCTTTTACTGCCGGCTGGTGAAGGCGCTTGCCGCCGAGGCCTGGCCGGTCCATGCCGTCCATCCCCCCGGCAGCGCCGTCGGATCGGCCCTGGGCGGCGCCGTGTCCCGGTTCGAGGTCCCCATGCTAGGCACTTGGGACATCCTGGCGCGTCATCGGATAGCGCGCCTCTTGCGGCGTCTCGCCACCCCGATCGTCCAGACCTACCTGGGGCGCGCGAGCCGCTTGACGCGTCTCGAGGGCCGTCCCGGCCCGATCCACCTGGCGCGCCTCGGCGGTTATTACGACCTCGAGGACTATCGGCACGCACAGGCCTTCGTGGCCGTGACCCAGGGCCTCTGCGACCACCTGGTGCAGAACGGGATCCCGGCCGGGTGCGTCTTTCACATCCCGAACTTCGTGGATGTCCCGGAGGGCGGGGGCCGTCTCGGATATTGGCGCGAGCGCCTCGGCCTGCCGCAAGAGGCCTGGGTGGTGGTGGCGGTCGGCCGCCTGCACCCGGTCAAGGGCCTCGATGTGCTGCTCTCGGCACTGGCCCGCGCCCCCGGCCACATCGAAGACTGGCCGGTGCACCTGGTGATCGTCGGGGACGGGCCGCTGCGCGCGGCGCTGGAGCAGCAGGCCCATGCCCTCGAACTCTCCGGGCGGGTCCATTTCGTCGGCTGGCAGATCGATCCCGGTCCGTATTACCGAGCCTGCGATCTGGTCATCTGTGCCTCGCGCCAGGAGACCTTTGGAAACACCGTCCTCGAGGCCTGGGCCTATGGTCGGGCCGTGCTCTCGACCCGCACGGCGGGACCTCTGGAGATCATCACCCACGGGGAGGACGGCTCGCTGGTCCCGGCCGAGGACCCGGTGGCCCTCGCGCAGGGGCTCGAACGACTGCTCAAGGATCTAGGCGCCCGCCACGATTTCGGCGAGGCCGGCAGGAAGCGACTGGCCCTCGATTTCAGCCGCGAGCGGATCGTGCAGCAATATCAGGCGCTCTACGAGACCCTGGCAGGTTAGCGGACGCCGCCCAATCGGATCCAGATCCACCATGACGCCTTCTGGCGCCCCTGGTCCCCTCCCTGCGTAGCGGGGGAGCAACCGTGTTTCTTGTCAAGCGATTTTGGCGGTCCAGGGCGAGCTGGTCTTGAGCATGGCGTTCATGATGGTCAGTAGCTTGCGCATGCAGGCGACGATGACTACCTTG
>JACCXJ010000291.1 GCA_013697045.1 Gammaproteobacteria bacterium
AGCAGGCGTAGGGTGCGCTGTGCGCACGCGGAACAAGGGTTATCATTGATGAATGTCACGTTATCGTCGCGCACCCATTGCCAGTGGAACGTATTTCTTCACCCTCAACACCTATCGCCGGCAGGCACTCCTGACCCAGGCCGGGGTCCTGACGGCGCTGCGTTCAGCACATCGGGTGGTACGAGCTACGCGCCCATTCCGGGTCGAGGCCATGGCGGTCCTCCCCGATCATCTTCACGCGATGTGGAGCTTACCGTCCGGGGACGCCGATTATTCTACTCGCTTGAGCTTGCTCAAACGTCACGTCTCCCAGACGGTCCGACATCTGCTGTTGGCAGGTCAATCGGCATCCCGGCATAAGCGGCGGGAGCTTGCCCTGTGGCAACGGCGCTTTTGGGAGCATCAGATCCGCGATGCTGGCGATTATGCCCGGCACGTGGATCATTACAACCTGGTCAAGCATGGGCTCGTCGCCGAAGTCCGTGATTGGCCGTATTGGAGTTTCACCGTTATGCCCGGCTCGGTCTGTATCCAAACGACTGGGCGGGTACTGCCGTGGCTCGAACCCAAGGCGGCTATGGTGAGCTTAACGAATAATCCGCGTGCGCACAGCGTACCCTACGCTTGCTAAGCCAGGCGAATCTATGTCATCCCTCTTTAAAGCTGTTATCAATCTTGCGGCGAACTCCGCACTTCTTGCCGCTTTTGCCATAGCAACGGCCATTGCTTCTCCCGCCGAGGCATCCAGTGACTCCTCAACGCCGTCACCGCTCAAACGCCTTGCCCTTCTGGATTTCGAGCTGATCGGCGACGTCGGAGGCAGCAGTTTCGAAGCTGAGCACAGACAGCGGCTGCGAATGGCCAGCGCAACACTGCGCGACGAACTTGGACGCAGTCATCTCTACAACGTCGTCGATAATGCTCCGGCGGCGGACTTCATTGAGCGCCTGAGGTCGGGACAGTATCTGCATCGGTGCAATGGCTGCGAATTAGACATTGCAAGACAACTTAATGCCGAACTAGTCCTGGTGCCTTGGGTATACCGAGTGAGCAATCTTGTTCTTACACTGCATGTTACGATCCGGGATGTTGCTACCGACCGCATAATAATGAAGAAGGCGTTGGACTTTCGCAGCGACAACGACACGGGGTGGACACGCGCTATCGCGTATTTAGTAAGAGACATGAAAGAGCGGCAGAGGGTGAAATAACGACCCAAGCGCGCCTGCAGATCGGTGCCGCTTGATGGGTTTGGCTGACCCTAACCCGGCACTGCACCGGACGCTTCTGATCGTCGCGCCGGTGAGTTTGATTCGTTAGGTAGCTCAAAGGCAACCAGAAATGAGGCAAGTATACTTAGCCCTAGACGCACTAGAAGCTCATATCGTGAGGGGTTTGCTCGAAGCGGATGGAATTAATGCAGTTGTGCTAGGGGACGATCTATTTGAACAGCCCGTAGTAGACGATCTGTGGCCTTCCGTTTGGGTCGTGGAGGACACCTTGGCCGAACAGGCGCGCAACGTGGTCATGGTATTTTCGCGTGGGGAAGGATCAACTCAGGATTCTTGGCACTGCTCTACGTGTAAGGAGCAAATAGAGCCCCAATTTACCGAGTGTTGGCAGTGTAGAACGAGCCGGCCGTACTCTTTGTGAAGGGTACGCTACCTAACTTTTCACTCCAGGGGACGCTCCTATTGTCGCGCCCGGTGAGCTTGCACGTTATCCGCACTGTTTCCGTGTGAGGGAGTATGCATGGCAGTCCTTCCGTTCTGGTGGCTTCGGCGTTCCTCGCCGCGCACGTCACCGTGCCCGACACGTCCGCCGGCAGCGCCTTCTCCGCTTGGCTGACGGCCTTCAACACCGCCGACCGCGAGCAGCTCCGGGCGGTGATGAAACAGTTCCGCGAGCCCCACCCGGTGGAGGGTGCGCTCGATTTCCGCCGTGCGACCGGCGGCTTCGATCTCAAGAAGGTCCTCGAGTCGACACCGACGCGCATCCGCGTCCTTGTCCAGGAGCGTGACGGCGACCAGATGGCGGAAGGACAGATGGAAAAGGACGAGGACACGCCGAACCTCGCTAAGGGCTACACCGGCCGCAACGGACCGCTGCGGTACAACTACGACTCACGACCGATGCGCGGCTCGCCGGCTGGCGGCGGCTTCTCGACCTGCGAGGACCTACTGCGCTTCGCCGCCGCGCTCACCGGCCACAAGCTGCTCGACGCCGAGCACACGAAGCTGCTGACCACCGGTAAGCGGGCACGCCGCGCGACGATAGCTATGGCTACGGATTCGGAGTCTCGAACGACGGCGGCGTCCGCAGCTTCGGCCATGGCGGCGGCGCGCCGGGTATCAATGCGGACCTCAAGATCTTCCCCGACTCCGGCTACGTCATCGCGGTGATGGGGAACCTCGACCCGCCGGCGGCTTCGCGGATCAGCGACTTCGTCGCCGCGCGGCTGCCGGTGAAGTAGGCGAGGCCGGACGGCATGCCTGGAGTGAGCGCCCGTGAAACCGGAAGATCTCGCCCGACTGGGAGACAAGCGAGACGGCGGATAATCGGGTAGCCGGGGGTGTTTAACCCCCGGCCCTCACACCACCTAGCATGCGGGTCCGCACTAGCTAGGCGGTTGATGCCCGCCATCCATGGCGTGCACCGTGCGGGCGCTAAGGCGTCCCGTTCCGCTCCCGGCGGAACGGTCACAAAAGTGGAGCACACGATGACCTCAGGTATAGCCGTGGGCACGCATCCAAAGCGCACGAGCGGATATCAAGCGCTGGTTTTTCAGCCAATCATTCGTCATCCCGGTTTGTGTCGCCAGGGTCTTCGAGAGGTGCCAGTAGCCCTTGCTGCTGATCGCCGTGAGGATTGCCTGACGTTTACTCGTGCCCAACGCCAGAAGATTGCGGACCTTGGTGCGCACCCAGCGCCACTGTTTCTAGTAGCACATGCGGATGCGCCTTCGGATCCACGAGTCGATTTCCGGTATGGGTCGGTAGTAATCCGAGATGCCGAAACAGTTCACTCGGGACGGCCGTGTACCTCGCCCTATGGGCGCCTGGCGGCGTGCGAATCGGCTTTCCTGCCGATTCGTCATCCAGCCTCTGACATAACGCGCGAGCCGGTCGAGCCGATAGCCATCGAGACGCCCCAGCTTCGTCCGGTAAGTTTCCGGACGTGATGCTTGAAGTCGGCGAAGGCTTGGTCGGACCATCGCAGTTTCGTTCCTCGAAAGGAAAACCCCAGGAACTCACAGTCATTGGTCTTGACACCCGGCTCTTCTGCTCGTTGTTCCGCACCCTCCCTGGTGCGGCCCCTTCGGGCAACCTTCGGTTGACCCCTCTCGCTCCTGGCGAAAGGGTGACCGCGAGCTTGAGCTCACGGGTCAAGAATCGCGTAATGCTGGCCTCGCCGATAGTCCGCTGTACCTGCCGCACTGCCCCATGGGCGGAAAGCCAGGGCCAGGGACGGCCCTGCTTGGCGTGCCGAGGACGCAACGTCCCGGTCGGAAGCCGACAAAAGCGTCGGGAACGATTTTGGACAGCCGAAGGCTGGCCCGAAGGGCGAGCTACATGGAGGTAGCTCGCAGGCTCGACTCCGAGGATCCCGGGTCGAAGATCGGCGTGAGGACTTGCCCGATGGCTTGCTGGATCACCCGCTCTACCACACTCGGGATACCGAGCCACCGCTCGCCCCCATTGGGCTTCGGGATACTCACCCGATGCACCGGCTTTGGTTGATAGGTCCCATCAAGCAAGTCTTGGCGGATAGTGGACCAATGCGAACGAGCGAAGGTAGGAAAGTCCTCAAGGGTCATCCCGTCACTGCCGGGCGCCCCTTTGTTCCCCTTCACCCGCTTCCATGCCCTACGCATATTCGCGCGTCCACAATCTGCTCCATCAGGTCATCGTGCAAGGCTGGGTGCGTGACCACACACCGCGCCTCGGCTCACCCGGTCGGGCTCAGCGCCAAAGGCGAGTGCATCACGGCTCCTGCTTGTACTTCTGTGCTCACTCGGGACGTCCTGTCCCTCACCCTTCGGGCGCCCTCCGGGCGTGCAAATCGGCTGTCCTGCCGATTTGTCGGCCCTTCACCGTGGCTCCCTCCTGGATCTCACGGCTAGTATGGCCTCTGCTGACTTCTGCCCGGTCACGCCCTGCGTTACCGCAGGACGCGCTGTCGAGAACAGGCGGTAGGGGTCCGGTGGTTATCCCACCCCTTTCAAGGTGGCCCCTCAGTCCGACTCCCGTGGCCTATCCCGCCCGCATGCCAGGCAGATCTCACCGAATAAGAACATGACCGTTTCTTCGGGAAAGAAACGGGACGTGCGAAGCACGCCCGAAAGGGGGCGCACCATGGAAGGTGCGCATCCACTCTCGGTGCACAACCGCCGCATTTACCCTATCTCCCGTACCCGGTGGGTTTCGTTATCTTGTGCTGACTCGCCCGGAGACTGAGCCTTCTATGCGATTTCTGCTATTCGCCCCGTCCCTGGGGCTCACCCCTTCGGGGCCATCCTTCGGATGTTCAAAAATCGCTCCCGGCGATTTTGTCGTCGGCTCGCACCTTTCCGGCTTCCTTCAGACCACCCGGATTGCCCTTGCCTTCGGCTAGTCGACTTAGCCGATTCGGGGGGTACCGATGTCCTAAGTGATTGATATCACTCATAGGGGCCGCGCTGGGTCTGCACTACAGGGCCGTGGCTGAGAACTGTCAGCTCGGGCTCAGGCTGGGTGTAACGGATGAGGACGAAGCTCCCGACCGTCGGTGGTCGGGATGTGCACATCGAGCATCTGCACGGCGGCGAACTCACGCGGGCCGACCTTTTGGCTAGATCCTGCCCAAGAGCAACAAGATGAGCACGACGAGCAGCACCACGCCCAATAGGCCGCTCGGGCCGTAGCCCCATGCGCTGCTGTGCGGCCAAGTGGGGACCGCGCCGATCAGAAGCACAATTAACACGATTAGTAGTATGGTTCCTAATGTCATCGCCTTACTCCGAGCTAAATGAGCTCTGCTTCTAATCAGTCACCTATCAGTCACCCGGAACGGCGTCCGGTGACCGCTGTAATGCAGGTCTCCTATCGATTCTCAATTGCATCCCCGCAGGAGGAAGATTACGAGCAGGATCGGAATTGGTACACCCACCAGCCACAAGAGAAGGTAACCCATCTTCCCTTCCTGCATTTTCATCGTCGTGGAGTGCTTGTGAAACCCTCGGCTCACGCGCCGATATTCGGTGCCTTTCTTGTCTTTCATAGTCACCTCCTCTAAGAAGAAACCTTCTTCATCTCCGCGCCGCAACGACAGCGCGGAGACGCATTGCCACCTCCACCCGGTTTCGGGCCTTGTGTCACCTTCACTTCACAGCCGCAACCGGGATTCGAGCACCGATATCGCCCGTCTCCATCGTCACCCTCCAGATCCTCCTCCTCAGCGAGGAGTGGTCAATGGGTGCCGTGCTTTTCATGCCAGCATCGACGGTCTCGCTGGGCAGCGCCGATTATCCTTCCCTAACTACAGCCCTCTGACCCAGCTCTCAGCCTCTTCCTCGGCCTTCTCCTTCGTATAACCATACTTGGCCTGCAAACGACCAACGAGCTCCTCGCGCTTCCCTTCGATAATGTCGAACTCGTCATCGGTAAGATCGCCCCACTTCTGCTGGGCTTTGCCTTTTACTTGCTTCCAACTACCCTTGACTTGATCCCAGTTCATGGTTCATTCCTCGTATACTTTAGGAAAAAAAGTGGATTGCCGCCACGCATGTCCCGTCGTGACTGCGGGCACGACAGTGGGCAGCAAGCCGCGTGCCGGGACCGCCTCAGAAGCTTATTGCGTTCTGTTTTAACAAGTTAGGCTCAGGCGTGAGCGAACTGCCGGATACGCCGACTAAGGCTGATCGGTAGAACCTTCTAGGTCACCAGGTAAGTTTAGCCTTAGCAGACGTTCTCCGGTCAAGACCATCCTCATAACCTCGTGCAGAAATTCAAGTTCGTTCGTCTACGGCGCCGTGCGCTTTGTAGAAGGCCGAGGGGAGTCGGCCAGGAAGTGGAGGTGCATCCTCGGGCCAATCGCCGCGGTGTGCTCCGGCTGCGATCGGTTGGCGGCCCGGCGCTTCGAGTTCGTCCCGCTTTGGGGGAGGAAGGTGTTCTTGGTTTATACGCCGCGGCGGGTGAGAGGTCGGGGCTGTGGGAGGCGGGTGGAGGAGATGCCGTGGGCCTTCACTTTCGCTATCGCACGTTCAAGCAATTCGCTCACACCCGATTACCCTCTTCAGGCCGACTCACGCCGCGAGCTCCTCCATCTCCGGGGTGTACTGGCCGAGGCTCGCGAGGCCGTTGCACTTGGCTCGGTGGTACAGAGCCTTTTGGGCGGCGGAAACATTTCCGGACTTGCCAGCCCAAATCTTGAGCGCGGGGTCCTGCAAGGCCCGTCCGTAGGAAAAGCTGAGCGGCCAGGGGAGGCTGCCCATCTGGTGCATGGCGTTCAGGTGCGCGGTGGCGGGTTGGGCCTTCTGGCCGCCCGAGAGGAACACGATGCCCGCGACGGCGGCGGGTACGCTGTTCCGCAGGCAGCGCACGGTCTCTTCGGCCACCTCCGTCACGCTGTTCTGCACCCGGCACTGCTTCCCGGCGATCACCATGTTGGTCTTGAGGATCAGCCGTTCGAGGACCACCCGCTGCTCGTAGAGGGCCGCGAACACCCTCCTGAGCGTCGCCTCGGTGACCTCATAGCAGCGGGCGAGGGTGTTGTCGGCGTCCATCAAGACCTCGGGCTCGACGATGGGGACGAGGCCTCCTTCCTGACATAACGCCGCATAGCGGGCGAGCCCCTGGGCGTTGGCCTCGATGCAGCCTGGGCTCGGGATCCCGTCACCGATGGTGATCACCGCCCGCCACTTGGCGAAACGGGCCCCGAGGCCGCGATACTCCAACAAGCGCTCCCGCGGGCCGTCTAACCCTTCCGTGATCTTCTCGCCCGGGTGCAAGGCCATGTCCTTGGCGCCTTGATCGACCTTGATGCCGGGGATGATGCCCGCCGCCTCCAGCGCTCGCGGAAACGCCACGCCGGCTGCCGTGGCCTGGCGGATAGTCTCGTCGAACAGGATCATGCCGCTGATATGCTCGCCGATGCCCGGCGTCGTGATGAGCAGGTCCCGGTAGGCACGGCGCATCTCTTCCGTGGATTCGATTCCGATCGAGTCGAAGCGTTTCTTGATGCTCGGGAAGCTTTCGTCGATCGCCAGGATGCCTTTGCCGGGGGCCACGAGAGCCTGGGCGGTCGTTTCTAGTTCCATGGTCCCACTCCTAAATTCACGGATGACGGATAATTAAATGGATGCGGCGTTCTTGCTCTGATACTTGCTCACGAGGTAATGCAGGGTCGTGATGGCATGGGCTCGCAGGCCTCGATACGCCGAGCCACGATCCCGTTGAGCACGGCCTGGCTGTCTCCATGGCACCCTCGCGAGACTGGCATCGCTACGGCTAAGATAGCAAGATCATACGGCCAGCACAAAGCGCCGTGGGGCTGGGTTCGAATCGAGGTGCACAACGTCCGTGAGGTCCGTGTTTCAGTGCCCCGGCGCGTCGGCGTGGCGCAATAACACCAAGACCGCCACGACGGCCACGATCAGCACGATGACGTGCAGCCAGGCCCAGAACCGGAAGCCGCGGGCCAGCGCCAGCGGATCGCGGTTCGACAGGAGGTAGGGCCGGCCGTCGGCCGGGGCACGCAAGAGATGGAGTGCCGCAGGCGGGCCGGCCTCCAGGTGGCGGCGATCGACCTCGCGTTCGGCGGCCTCCCGGGCCTTGGCCCATTCCGCGAGGGTCACCTCCCCGTCGCGATCGATGTCGAAGCGTTCTTTGAGGCTGACGGCGTCGCGCTTCCATTCCGACAGTAGGACCCCCGACCTCGGCACGCCGATCGAAAGGCCCTGGCGCCCCCCCGAGTGTCGCCAGCTCGCCCAGGGCGTATAGGAGATCGCCCGGCGCTAGCAGCCTGTCGGACTAAGGTTGAACGGTAAAGCGGAAGTGCAGGTGCTGGGCGCGACCATCGTGGGTCGGGCGGTCATTGATGCTGTAGGGACGGTGAAATGATGATGATCGGATCGATCC
>JACCXJ010000300.1 GCA_013697045.1 Gammaproteobacteria bacterium
CCAGAGCTTACACATGGTGGGACTTCGCCCCCGCCTCAGCATCGGTCTTACCCCGGTCAGTTTAGCTCGAGGCCGCGATATCCTTGGCAACGACAAACTTCCGGAACATGCCAGCCTCCATGTGATAGAGCAAGTGGCAGTGAAACGCCCACTCGCCGAGCGCATCGGTGGTCACCTCGAAGGACAGGCGTTCGGCGGGCTTCACATTGATCACGTGCTTGCGCGGCTTGTAGGCGCCCGCCCCGTTGTCGAGCTCGCTGAACACGCCATGGAGGTGCAAGGGATGATTCATCATGGTGTCGTTCACGAGCGTGAACCGTACACGCTCGCCGTAGCGGAGCCGGATGGGCTCCGCCTCCGACGATTTTTTTCCGTCGACCGACCATATGAACCGCTTCATGTTCCCGGTGAGGTGCAACTCGATCTCCCTGCTGGGGGGCCTCAGGTCATAACCGGGTCTGACATTGCGCAGGTCCGTATACACCAGCACACGCCTACCGGTATCCTCGAGACCGTTGCCGGGCTCATTCAGTCTATTCGTCGGCATCATCGCAATCATGTCAGTGCTCGGCCCGTGCTCGTTGGGTCCGTGCATCATGGCCGTCATATCGTTCGCCTTATCGGCGGCCGCGGCCGCGTACGCCATACCCTGCATGCCACCCCCCTGGCCGTCCATCATGGCGCCATGGTCCATCGCCGGCATGCTCTCCGCGGGCGACCCGCTCATGGTGCTGTGCGACATCCCCATATCCGCCATGGTGAGCAGCGGCCGCGGCCGCAGCGGCGGTATGTCCGCGCTCATCCCCTGGCGCGGGGCCAGCGTGCCGCGGGCGTAACCGCTGCGATCCATCGTCTCGGCGAAGATCGTGTAGGCCCGATCTTCTTTGGGTTCAACGATCACATCGTAGGTCTCGGCCACCGCGATGCGGAACTCATCCACCGCGACCGGTTGCACGTCCTGGCCGTCGGCCTGCACGACGGTCATCTCGAGCCCGGGGATCCGGACATCGAAGTAGGTCATCGCCGAGCCGTTGATAAACCGCAGCCGCACGCGCTCGCCCTTCTTAAAGAGTGCGGTCCAGTTGGCCTTAGGTGGTTTTCCGTTGACGAGAAACGTGTAGGTGTAGCCCGTGACATCGGCGATGTCGGTGGGGTCCATCCGCATGCGGCCCCATTCGAGCCGGTCGGAAATCGTCGCGCCCCAGCCCTTCTCGGCGACGTCGCGAAAGAAGTCCAAGGCCGTGCGCTTCTGGAAATTGTAATACCCGTTTTGTTTCTTCAGCTTGGCGAAGACCGTGTGCGGATCCTCGTCGGTCCAGTCTGACAGCATGACGACGTGCTCGCGGTCGTAGCGGTAGGGTTCGTGCTGGGTGGGCTCGATGATGATGGGTGCGTACATGCCGGCCTGCTCCTGCAACTCGGAATGGCTGTGGTACCAGTAGGTACCGCTCTGCTTGACTGGGAAGCGGTAGGTGAAGGTCGCACCCGGCGCGATCCCGCCAAAGCTGATCCCTGGCACCCCATCCATGTTGGCGGGCAGGATGATCCCATGCCAGTGGATGGACGTTGGCTCGTCCAGGCGGTTGGTAACACGGATCGTCACGTCCTCGCCCTCGCGAAATCGGAGTACCGGGCCGGGCACGGATCCGTTGATCGTCGTGGCCGCTCGATCCCGACCTGTCAGGTTGATCGCCTTTTTTTCGATAACGAGGTCGTATTCACCCGCGGACGCCAGGCTGGTCATAACCCCTATGCCTAAGGTTGCTAGAAATAGGAATATCTGTCGCATGGCTATAGTCTCTACCGCTCTCAGCCCTTGTTGCGCAGTCGCCGGACGCTGAACGCTCGCAACGACCACGTCGATCAATTAGACAACAAGCCGGGCAGGGGCTCCGTATGGTCAAACAGACGGAGGGATCACCCCCCGTTACAGCCGGATTGTCGCTCGTTAGGCGAGAGGGGGGCGAGGAGGCCGCTCGAGGCCGTCGGGGACGATCCCGTTCAGGCTTCTCGTGCGGCTAGGGAGAAAGGCTTTATCCGAATCAGGGGCTATAACCATCGAGACGGACAAGATGACGGACGACGAAACAAGGTGGCAAAGCGCGAGCGACTGACAGTGCTTTGACGGTTGGTCGCTTTCGTGTCGGTCGTCCTTCGACTGCGGTACTTGCCCATGATCTGCATCGGCAAGTCGCTGTACATGGTGAGACCCCATCCCCATGTCTTGGTTACACGATGGCATAACGAAGGCCGGAACCGACTTGATCGGTAGCCATAACACCAGGAAAATCAGGAGCAATCTCTTCGAGGCAGCCATCTCTGTCGCGCCTTCTTGCGTGTATGATTGAGCATAGCCTTCCCGGCGGCTTTAAGCAAGCGAGTACAAGCCCTATTTGAAGCAGGAGTTTCTTGAACTCATAGCCGTAGTCTCTTCCGAGAGGTCTTCCCTGTGGTCTCTAGCGGATCAGGCAGCGCTTCGACCACCGCCGCGGGGAGGATAGGCTGGGCGGGGTCTTCGAGCGCTTCGACGGCGTCGAAGACCCCGAAACAGACACCGCAGCGCACCAGCCCGCGCGCGGCCCTGAGGTCGGCGGGCGCGACTCGGAACACCGTGGCACAGTCTGGGCAGCGGGCCAGCATGGTTGCGCGAACGGACGAGGTTATTGGTTCCGTGGGGGGCGTGAAGCCAACACAGCGCGCCGGAGATCCGGACCCGTGTACCGGGGCACACGGGTGCGCCTATCGTAAACCAGCCTTCACGCACCGCCAAGCGACGCGGCGGCTGCGCGGCCGCACGCAGCATCACCCCATACGGGAGACAGGGCCCCCGCCTTGATCCGAGCGCGAGCGCGATGTTCCGCTCTATATGTCCAAACCCCTCGGGGCGGCCCGTGCAGAAAGGCGCGAGAGCTTGAGAATGCGCAGCGCGCGCGCTCGATGCGCCTCGGTATGAGAGACTCGCTGAGGCCTATCACGACACCGCGCAGGAGCACCTGCGGCACACCGAACGTCACCGCCGCACGCCAAGCCCGGACTAAAGAGCAAATGCGCCACGAGAACAGTGCGATAGCGTTTTCTGAGTCAATGTACAGGGCATGACCAACAATATGAGCTCGAAAGGTATTGTGGCCGCCGCAAAAGCCGCGGCCGCAATATCGGTGAGTTTTCAGTAACGAGGAGCCGTCAAGATCGCTTCCTGACAGTCTGTTCTCCCACGACCGGATGATTTTCTGAACTGGTCGACTTAAAAGTCGTGTTCTCAATCCTGGTTACGCGTCACGAGGCCAACCGGCTATGTTTTAGCTTCCGGCTCATCAGATTTTGAATCATCAGCCTTTGGCTTTTTAGGTTTTAGCTCATCCGACATAGGCCTGAACATAAGAGTAAAACACCACCCCATCAGGACCATCATAGCCACAATGTATAAACCAACAAACACTGTCATATGCATATCCCCTAGTTTGTTTACTGCGAGCCTCACCGGTTTCGGGAGGTTCGGCGGGTGGGGGTTGAATCAAAATCCCGACAGGTAAACCGCAGTCATACCGTTCTTTAACCGGGTTGAGAACAGATCCACCACACACCCTCAATGATCGAGGCGCTTGTCTGTGTTACCGGCCATCGATCCCTTTGCCACGCCATACCGATGGCGGCATTCAGCGACAGCAAAAAGAGAACTGAAAAGAACATCAGCGCCACGTCGAAGTGCTCGGTAAGCAGAGCGCCGGCGACACTGCCGGAAAGCAAAACCGCCAGGAGTGCCAGGTGACACGGGCACGTGAGCAGCGCGAGCAGCGCCAAGGGGTAGGTCCAGCGGCGGCGCCGTTCGGTAGCCAAATCAGCAGACGTTGTCATCGTTTCCTCCGAAGGATCCCTGTGTCATCAGTGCGGGGCATGCGCGCGTCAGCCGGCGCAGCAGGACAATTGCTTCACATCCTTGGTGAAGGTCTGGGCGCACAGCTTCAAGCCTTCCACCATGGTCAGGTAGGGAAATAACTGGTTAGCCAATGCCTGTACCGTCATCTGGTTATGGATGGCAACTGCGGCGGTCTGGATGATCTCCCCGCCCTCGGCTGCTAGCACCTGCGCGCCCAGGATACGCCCGGATCCCCGTTCCGCCACGAGCTTGATAAAGCCCCGCGGATCGAAGTTGGCGAGCGCCCGCGGCACGTTGTCGAGCGTGAGGGTGCGGCTCTCGACCTTGATGCCCGCTTCATTGGCTTGTGCCGCCGTCAGGCCCACGGTCGCGACCTGCGGATCCGTAAACACCACCTCGGGCACGGCGGATAGATCCAAGGCCGCCTCCCCACCCATCATATTGGTCGCCGCGCGTGTGCCAGCGGCAGCGGCGACGTAGACGAAGGCCGGCTGGGTGGTGCAATCCCCGGCCGCATAGATATGCTCCGCGGTGGTCCGCATGTGATCATCGACGACGATGGCGCCGCGCTTATCCATCTCGACGCCGACCCACTCGAGCCCCATGCGGGTGCGGCCCGTGTTCGGGGTGCGCCCTGTGGCCACCAGCAGGCGATCCCCGACCAGGGTTTCGCCGCCTATATCGACGCTGAGCCGTTTGCGGAACCATTTGCGGCCATAGCTCACCTGCTTCACGGCTGTATGGGTCAAGATGCGCATGCCTTCGCCTTCGAGTACCGCTTTGAGCCCGTCTCCGATGGCCGGGTCTTGCTTCGAGAGCAGCGTGGAACGCGCAATGAGCGTTACCTTCGAGCCCAGCCGCAGAAACGCCTGCCCGAGCTCCAGCGCGACCACGGAGCCCCCGTAGACGATGAGGTGTTCCGGCGATTGCTCCGCGACCAGGGCCTTAGTCGAGGTCCAGTAGGGCGTGTCTCTGAGCCCCGGCGTGTCGGGGATAGAGGGAGACGCGCCGGTCGCGATCAGTATCCGGTCGGCGTGCAGCCTTTTCTCCTTGCCGTCCGGCTGTTTCACCTTGAAGTCGCCGGCCTTGTTGAAGTACGCCAAGCCGCGCAACAGCGTAATCTGGGGATTGGATTCCAGGATGCTCTCGTACTTGGCATGCCGCAGCTCCTCCACCCGCCCCTGCTGTTGCGCCAAGAGCGCCGAGCGGTCGAGGACGGCCGGGTGCTTTTTGATACCGTTAAAAGGGTGGGCGGATTGCAGGTGCGCCAGGTGTGCGGCGCGGATCATGATCTTGGAGGGCACGCAGCCAATGTTCACACAGGTCCCGCCGATCTGAACGGCCTCGATCAGGGTGACGCCGGCGCCCATCTCTGCGGCCCGGATGGCGGCGGCAAACGCTGCTCCGCCGCTACCGATGATCGCGACGTGGAGACCGCCTGGCGATCTCCATCGCGGTTTCATGGAAAGGGGGAACGTGTCAACGATCGCTGTGTGCGAACGGTCCGAGACCGCTTTCGTAAGAACCAAACCGCCCCTCTCCAGCACGTCCGCGCCAAAACCTTTGCCTTTAACGGCATCTATCAGGGCAGCACTGTCCACTCCATCTTTCGTTTTCACGTGGGCGGTGGCCTCGTCATACGAGACCTTGGCTTCGACTACCCCGGCCACGCCGGCCAGGGCGCCCTCGATCGATGTAGCGCATTGGCCGCAGGTCATCCCGGAGACGCGCAGGGTGTGCACGTTCATAGCACTTTGCTCCTCGTCGCTCGTGGCGCGGCGTCTTATTCGCTAAGCCTCGCCTTGAAGCCTTTGGCCTCCACCCGCTCGATCAGGCGCTCGATGGCGACATCCTTGGGCGACATTACCTGGGCAATCCCCTCTTCATACGACACTTGAGCCGTGACACCCGGTAACGCGTTTAAGGCGTCTTCGGCCGTACGCGCGCAGTGGTCGCAGGTCATGCCCGTGATGTGAAGCGTATAGGTGCTCATGGTCCCTCCGTAAAGGTTAGGTCTTGGCTTTTTTTGGGTCGCCTTCAGACCCCGCTGAAGGCACTCCGCTCCGTGCGGCCTCATGGACAAAGCCGCGGCAATCGTTCCACAGGGTCGTATGGTGGCGTGACAGCAGACTTCCTTTTGATTTCTTGCCTTTGGGAGTCGAAGCGGAGAAATCGTCCCCACAGTCGTTCGGTTCCCCACCACAATCCCGCTGTACCGATCACCAATCCCAAACCGAGCAAGGTCCAAGCGCGCGGTCCTAAGGCGAGTAGCCCAAGGCCGTCGAGCAGCGCGACACAGGCCATGATGAAAAACAACGGTGCGGTGAAGTAACAGTGGGTCCGGCCACAGCGTCTTGCATTGGCCATACAAGCTGTACCCATCCAGAGGAGGCTCGGGACCCAGATCCAGGCGCGCGCCGGCGATTCCACGAAGAGGGAGCCGGCCAACGCGAGGCCAGGGAGCCCCCACGCGAGGGTAAAGCTTTGGTCCCTGACAACCCAATCCCGTGATCGAGCTTCCGCATCGGTATCGCCTTCTTGCGTCACGGCGAGAGCGAGGAACAGCGCGGTGACGGCTCGCAGGATGTCCTCAGCCCACACGAGCCAGCGGGGCAGCCCCAAGCGGGTCAAGATGCTGGAGGATATCGGCACGCCCAAAGCAGCCGACAGGCTCGCCCAAACAGGATGCGGTGATCGCGGCCCCGTAACACCCGTCACGATCAGCTTACCGGTTGCGCACTTATCGCTACCTCACTGAGCCACACGCGATGGATACCCCGCGTCCGTGGTGGCCTCGATGAGGGCGGACACATTCGTCTTGGCGTCGTCGAAGGTCACCACGGCCTCCTTTCTTTCGAAGCTCACCTCGGTCTTGGCTACGCCCTCGACCTTAGTCAGCGCCTTCTTGACCGTGATGGGACAGGCGGCGCAGGTCATGCCGGAAACGGAAAGGGTGACGGTCTTGGTGGCGGCCCAAACCGGAGCGTTGAAAGCGGCGGTGAGGGCAAAGATAGTGGCAAGCTTCTTCATGGCGGACTCCTTATCAATAGAACAGTGGCAAGACGTAGGGGAAAGCGATCGCGGTCACGATTAGCGCGGCGACGATACAGAACATGACTTTGTAGACGGTTCTGACCTGCGGCACGGCGCACACTTCCCCGGGCTTGCAGGCTTGCACAGGCTGGAAGATGCGCCGCCCGGCGAAGAAGAGCGCCGTCAGTGCCGCGCCGATGAAGATCGGACGGTAGGGTTCCAGCACCGTCAGGTTGCCGATCCACGCTCCCGAGAAGCCGAGCGTCATCAGTACCAGCGGCCCCAGGCAGCAGGTCGAGGCGAGGATGGCCGCCAAGCCACCGGCCAGCAGCGCGCCGCGCCCGGTGGTCGGGCGGATTTCGCTTGGGGATTGCGTGTTCATGGCGTAAGCTTACTTCCGTACTTAGGTACGGAGTCAAGCAAAATGGAGAACACCTCGGGCAGCCTCACCATTGGCGCGCTGGCGGATGCAGCGGAGGTCAATGTCGAAACCATCCGCTTTTATCAGCGCAAAGGCCTGATGCCTGAGCCAGAGCGCCCTCTGGGCAGTATTCGTCGCTACGGCGAGGCGGATCTTGCGCGTGTGCGCTTCATCAAGGCCGCGCAGCGGCTGGGTTTCAGCCTGGATGAGGTAAGCGAGCTGCTGATGTTGGAGGACGGCACTCATTGCGACGAGGCGCGTGGACTCGCCGAGCACAAGCTTCATGACGTGCGCCAGAAGCTCTCCCATCTCCGACGTATCGAGTCGGCGCTGACGGAACTCGTCGACCGATGCGTGGCGCGCCGGGGCAGGGTGACTTGCCCGCTGATCGCGTCGCTGCAGAAGGCGGAGTGATGGAACTTCTCAAAGTCGCCGCGCTGTTTGCCGCCACGGCGGTGGCGGAGATCGTCGGCTGCTATCTGCCGTGGCTGGTGCTCAAGCAGGGCAAGAGCGCCTGGCTGCTTGTTCCGGCCGCCGTTTCGCTGGCCCTGTTTGCATGGTTGCTGACCCTACATCCCAGCGCGGCCGGACGCACGTACGCTGCCTACGGCGGCATGTACATCACGGTCGCCCTGGCGTGGCTGTATTGGGTCGATGGGATCGCGCTCACCCGGTGGGACCTAGCCGGCGCAAGCATCGCGCTGATCGGTATGGCTGTGATCGCGCTCCAACCGCACGGGCATTGACCGGACGCCGTTGTTGTTACCTCCGGGTAGACCCATCTACACGCATTCTACGATCCGTACCATACTACAGAGTCAAGTGTTTCTTCGAAAAATCTTCAGGCCGTCTGATGGCGTCCCCAACCCCGGTCCCAAGGGGCCTTTTAGCTCCTGGGGGTGAACCCCGACCGGTCGACGTGCGTCCGCGCCGGGCTGGCGCCCGCGAACCCGAACCAGCGGCTCGGAGCAGATGGCGAAGATCGTCAAGGCGCAACATCCTGAGCGAGGACGCGGGCGGCGTGGACGCCGCCGGCCGCTCGACGCAGCTTCCCGAGGACACCTGGGACTACCAGAAGACCGGGGCGAAGGAGCCGCCTATAACCTCGACGCCCTCTGCGTCTTCCTCGAGATCAACACCTGGCACTACCGCTGCGTGAAGGCCAAGGCGATCTCGACGGCCGGCCTCGGGTTCGACTTCGTGGTGCCCGAGGGTGTGGAGGCGCCGAAGCCCGAGAACAAGCAGATCCTCAAAGAGTTCTTCAACCATCCCAACGACGAGATGACGTGGGGCGAGATCCTGCAGAACGTCCTCACGGACTTCGAGGCGCTCGGGAACGGCTACTTCGAGGTCCTGCGGAACCGATTCGGCGCGGACCGGCCGACGGCGATTTACCGCAAGTCTTTTCCAACATTGTATGAGCCTCGACGTGGGGGTGTTCCCAACGAGGTATGAGTCTGAAGGGTAGCCGTTGGGTTGGATCATGGGTGCCATGGAGATCGACAGGAACGTGACGGGACTGCGCGCGCTGGGGCAGATCGAGGCTTTCCTGGAGGGGACGGGGGAAGTCCGGTTCCAGTCCGTTGGGGACGACGAGGGGCGCCGGCATCGCGATCGGGGAGCGCCGAGCCCCGCAACCGGACTAGCAAAGAGCTAAAGGGAGGCTTATAGCGGTTTTCGTTACCCGCTCGTCATGTCGCGGCGGGTTCGTTGTGATTAGCCTTCAGGCTCTTCGCTCTGTTCACGCGCTTCCTCGAAAGTCTCCCAGCCTTGCCAGAGGATCACGGGCAGCATCATGAGCGCACCGACCGCATCAGCCCACCACCACCCTAAAGCGAAGTTCAATCCCACACCGGCGAGCAGCGTGAAGGACAGGTAAGAGCACACCCATGTCTCGACCGCATCGGCCTGCAGCGCCTTGCTGCCCAACTCGCGGCCGGTCTGCTGCTTGGTATAAGCCAGCACAGGCATAATGATGAGGGATAGAACAGAGAGTACAAGTCCCACTTTTGAGCTATCCGGCGCTTCCCGTGTCACCAGTGCACTGATGCTTTCAAAGGTCACAAAAGCAGCGAGCAGGAAGAACGTCGCCGACACAAGGTAGAGCGCACGCCGCTCAGCATGGCTGTGCTCCTCCGCGGTTGCATTTGGGCCTGCCTGCAGCAGCCGCCACAGCAGAGCGACAGCGGAGATCACCTCAATCAAGCTGTCAACGCCGAACGCGATAAGTGCGGTGCTGCCGGCAATGAGGCCGGCGCCGATGGCAACGAACGCCTCAATCACATTCCACGAAACGGTGAACCATTCGAGACGGATGCCACGTCGGTGCAGGTGCTCACGGCGAATCGATATGCGGATTCAGGGCTCGTAGTGTTCATCAGTGCCTAGTTTCTCAGGGCGTTTCATAAATGGACCTCTTGTGCGGCGCACTCCTTGGGTGAAATCAGAGAAGCCACACCAGCCAGGTGCCCGCCCATTGCCGACGTGCGGGTGCACAAGCCGCTGCCAGCATGGCTAATATCAACCCCGCGCTGGTTTGCTCACAGCGTCATGCCGGACGCCTTCAGGCGACCTTTCCGGAGCGCCCGCACCTTCATGATGTAGAAGATCACAGGGATGTTAATGAGCACGTGGATCGTCGAGGTGATCATTCCGCCGATGATTGGCGCCGCGATCGGCTGCATGACGTCGGAACCGACCCCGCTGCTCCACATGATCGGCACAAGCGATGCCATGACGACGCTCACCGTCATCAGCTTCGGCCGCAGCCGGAGCACCGATCCGCCGATCGTCGCTTCCAGCA
>JACCXJ010000310.1 GCA_013697045.1 Gammaproteobacteria bacterium
GCGGTCGCGCATTTCTGAAAAAACTGGGCGGGGATGCAGCCGGAGACGAGATCGCCGATGACTTCCTCAAGGTTTTGGCAGCGACTGGCGTATCCGGTCCATTTCCATTCCTGGACGCCGCTCCGCCGCCCGACCCCGCTGTGGTCGGCACCGAACCCTTTCCGGTGGGCTTGCGAGTGGACAACACCATGCTGCTCGATATGAATGAGTTCCTTTTCGGCTTGAAGGCGCCCCGGGGTGCTAAAGGCGACAAGGGCGCAATTTCCCGCGGCCGTCAGCTGTTCCTAACCGCGGGTTGTACCGATTGTCATAACGTGGACCAGCGCAAACCCGTGGCTTCTTTTATCGTTCCCATGAAGACTATTTTCCCGGGTGATGATCCGGTGGTGCTGCTCGCGGAGCGCATGCCGCCGCTCAACCCGATACTCGATACACCGGGCAATATTTTCAGTAACCCGATAAATATCTTTGACGACAAGATGGCGGTGGTCAACGCCAGTCTTCGGGGTGACGTGCGAGGCACCGGCCTGCCTCTCCTGCTCGACCTTGCCCGCAAGCCGGTATTCCTGCACGACAACTCAGTGCCGAGTTTGGCTAGACTGTTTGACCCGGACCGCGGCGCAACAGCGCCTCACCCGTTCTTCTTGTCAGATCCCGTTGCGCGCGCGGATATGGTGATGTTCCTGCGCAGCCTTGACACCGCACGGCGGGGGAAATAGCGCAGGTGCTTGGGCAGGAGAGTACCCATTGTGCGCCGGGATAAACCGGCGTGGAGAAGCGGATGAAAGAGCCCACATCGAAGGAGTAGCGACCCACGATGGCCCCGAGTCATGCGTGGACGTCCGCAAGGGCGTTGGCGAAGCGTTGGCAGGGGTTCGTATAGGCGAGGTATCGAGCCGCGAAATCATTCCTCCGGGATCCCGACGGGGTAGTGGACCCGGAAGGCAATACGGCCAGGTACGTATCGCGAGCACCTGGTTGGTCCGCGCGGTCCAAGACCCTCTGCATGTACGATAGTCTCCATGCGCGAGAACCGGGAGATCTCTCTGACCGCCCGTGGCAGTTGGTGGCCGCGGGCCGCATCGGGGAGGCTGAGCCGTAGCCGATGATGACCGCCCGGGCGCCGCCCCGATCGCCCGCGCGGTCATTCGATCGATTCCAAATGGCCTGATCCCGGGCCGTGACCCCCTCCCACCCGGTTCCACTCCCTGAGCCGACGGCCTCCTTTGGCCGGCGCTCGCCCGACCGGCTAAAACGCCGCCGGATCCGGGCGCCTCGGGTCGATGAAAGCCAGGCACAGGGACGACGCCTGCTTGGCGCGCCGGGGATGCAACGGCCCGACAAGTCCCCCATCTTGGACCGACGGCTCGCGTCATTGACAACCCGCAGGTCCATCCGTACTCTTCCGCTTGCCGAAAAAGGGCGTTCGAAATTCCTATACCCGTTCCGAGGTTCCTAACATGAATCAAATGGTTCCTAGAGGACCGATCCTGATCGTCGAGGACGACAAGAAGACGTCCGATCTGCTGTCCATCTATATCGAGCGTGAAGGATTTCGAGCAATCACTGCCTATTCCGGCCATCGGGCGCTGGAATTGGCTGCACAGCATGAACCTATCCTAGTGATTCTCGATGTGTTGCTTCCGGATCTTGACGGTTGGGATATTTGTCAGAAGATCAGGGCCTCGTCTTTGGTTCCCATTTTGATGCTCTCGGGGCTCGGAGAGGCGCACGAACGTATCAAAGGATTGACGCTCGGCGCCGACGATTATGTTGCCAAGCCCTTCAGTCCGAGGGAAGTCGTGGAAAGAGTTAAGGCTATCCTAAGACGGACTAGGATCGAACCGCCGACCAACGGAATCTTGTCGTGCGGTAGCCTAGCACTGGATCGTGATAAGCGCAAGGTGACCTTGGCCGGGCGCAGGGTACCGCTGACTCGCTCCGAATACCGGCTGTTGGAAGTGATGATGTCAGCGCCGGGACGGATTTTCCTTCGCGATGAATTGTTGGATCATCTTTATCCAAGAGGTAACGCTGTGGTTGACCGCGTAATCGATGTTCACATCGGGAACTTGAGGCATAAGATAGAGGAAGATCCATCCAAACCTCGCTACATATTGACGGCGAGAGGCCTCGGATATCAGTTTACCGATCTCGACAGACGGCCGGGTAGTTAAGGCCTTGGATACTCGTCCGACCACCAGTCGTCTCTTATGGAAACTTCTAGCCGTCGTTGCCTTAGCCATTGCCCTTGCCATGATCATAGCGTGGCTGGCCATCGATTTCGTCGCCTTCGGTTACTTCTCTCACTTGCTGAATGAGTACAACATCCCCAACAAGCACAAAATAATGCAGATGTTTCTGGACGCGACGCATCGATACCTGGTCGGGACGGGTTTCGCAGCGTTGTCGTTAGCCCTGTTCCTCGGCTTCTGGTTGATTAAAATGATCCTGCGCCCCCTTTACCAAATGATTGCGATTACCCGCAAGATCGCCGAGGGCGACTATACGGCAAAGGTGCAAGTCCCTTCCGGCGACGAGGTCGGTGAACTGGGTAAGGCGTTCAACGCTATGACCGATAGCCTACGAAGAATCGAGCTGCTACGAAAGAATATGGTGGTGGATATCGCTCACGAACTGCGGGCGCCATTAACGAATATACGCGGCTATCTTGAAGCCTTGAGCGACGGCGTGATAGACCCTTCGAATAAGGTCGTCGAGTTGCTGCAGGAAGAGACGCTGCGGCTTGGAAATTTATCAGAAGATCTTTTAAGGTTGAGTGTGGCGGATGCGGCCCGGTTAACGCTGCAGCGAACACCAGTCGATCTTCGTGAGCTACTGGCCCATGCCCTGACTCTGTTTAGTCGTCAATTCGCCGATAAAGCCATTACGGTCGAAACTCGCTTCTCTGGCGAACAGGAGATCATGGCCGATCCCGAAAAATTAGCGCAGGTGATTCAGAACGTTCTTGATAACGCATGGCAATATACACCACACGGGGGACGGGTACGTATAATCGTCGAGCGCCTGGCCAGATCGGTCAAGGCGATCTTCGCCAATACCGGTGATCCAATCTCCGAGAAAGATCTTCCTTCAATCTTCGAGCGCTTCTATCGAGCAGATAAGTCACGCTCGCGCGACCGCGGCGGAGCGGGGATAGGGCTGGCTATCGTTAAAGAGTTGATCGAAGCTCACGATGGCCGAGTGGGCGCTGAGAGTTCAGCCAGCGAGACCCGTATCTGGTTCACGCTTCCGGTATGAGCCAGTCGGCGGCCGCTTCTTACCAAATCCTTACCTGGTCTTTATCCTGCCTTTACATCGGTGTGCGATCCTGCCGGCTCGGTGTGGTCGGACGGCAGCTGCAATCGATGGGTAGGCTTTAGATCAGCCCCATCGGTGGCCGCCCGTTAAGAGGACGCATCGAATGGATCAGGCTGAGCCCTGGCTTCGATGGTATTCACAATATTCTTGGTCTTAGAGGGAACCGGAGGCATAACATGAATGCTCACCGTCGTTTAAGTCTTGCAACAGTTCCACTCCTCGGTCTTGCTTTATTGCTGATAGGCGCTAACGGCGTAGCCGAAGATTCTGACGCTTCGTTCTCTGGCAGCGAGGCGCTCTCCGACATAGATGCGTTTTCGGGAAAAGATGCCGCGGTGGCGTCTGGTCCCAATAGCGCCAGGCGATTGCGCCGCGCCAGGCAGTTGCGCCGGTTCATCGACCATCAGGTCGGCGGAATTCAGAAGTTGATGGTACCCGACGAAGCCCATCTTCCCCAACCGCGGCTACCTGATGGAACTCTGACCGCGGACCCGCGCTTCCGGACCACCGAGGCCAAGCGCTACCTCGGCAAATTGCTCTTCTTCGACCCGGTCCGAACGGCCAGAATTCTGCCGGAGTACGGTGGTGTCCTCTCCACGAGGCAAACCGGCTCCTGCGGTAGCTGCCACCTTGGCGAGGCGGCGTCGAGGTCCAACACGATCATCAACCTCAACGTGGGCGGCGAGGGGCGGGGCTTCACGGACGCCTCTGGGAAGTTCATTGCACGCCGGCGGCTCCAACCTGGCCTGGTGGATACAGTCCCCACTCTCACCGAAGTTTGCACCAGAAGCGCAAGCATTAACTGCGCGTTTCCAAGCAACGGCCTAAGCCCCGCCACCGACATCGACCAGCTGGTGCACTCCGGTAGGGCCGACGCCGTGGACAGCGTCCCGCGGAATACGCCAAACCTGATCGGATTCGCCTTCAACAACCGCACCTTGCAGGGGGGGTTGGCAGGTGACCCCGCCCCGTTTCCCATCGGCGTCAACCCGGACGGGCTTCCAGCGGGGGAAAACGTAACCCAGGCAACGTCCACCGTGCACCGGATGTTCCAGTTCCAGTCCGCCGAATTGCAGCTGGTCCCGTCCTTCGTGAAGCTCTTCACGGAAGCCTTTCCCGAGGAGGCCGCCGCAGCCTCGGCTCAGAACGACCCCAACCTCCTCATCAGCGACGAGACCGTTCAGCGGGCGATGGCCACCTTCCTGCGAACCGTGGTCACCCGAAACACGGCCTTCGACCGGTTCCTGGCCGGGGATGACGCTGCCCTGACACGCAAACAGCAGCGGGGAGCCCGGCTCTTCTTTACGGAAGCGAGACCCGAAGAGAATGTCTCGAACCGGGGTGAGCGTGGGGCGGGCTGTTTTACCTGCCACAGCGGCCCGGTCCTCAACAAGCAGCGCGGTGACGAGCTCGCCAATGTGCTCGTGGAAGAGAACTTCTTCAACATCGGACTTCACGACCACGAGCTGCAGGACTTGAACCGCACTGTGCTCAACGATCCGGGCTTTCGCGATCGCGGACGACAGGACGTAAACAGCGATCCGAACTCCGCGTTCAAGTTCCGCGTGCCCACGTTGCGGCAACTCAGAGACAGTAATCTATTCACGCACAACGGCTTGTTCACGACGGTGAAAGACGTAGTGAACTACTTTAACGCTGGTGTACCGCAGGACGCGGAAGCCGCCGCTGCGGGGACGCTCGCGCCCCGCTTCACGAATCCGCGCGGACCCGGCTCCCCTCCCGGTTTGGGGCTTAAGGAAGGTGACGTGGAGGCCATCACCGATTTCCTCGAAAACTCCCTCTACGATCCTGCATTCGTCAAGTTCCATCCGAACTCGACTACGAGGACGTTCCAGCCGGACAGGCAAGAGCTGACCTACTCGATCTACCGTCCGGACCTCGCGGCCCTGGGCACGATTGATGGATTGATGCCGAGCGGACGTAACGTATCAGTCAACGATGCCCTGTCGCGGCGCGACGCGGGTCTCGAGTTCCTGGATGTAACCAATCAGTTGACCGCTGAACTGACTGACTCCAGTGGCGGCCGCCGCGAGGTGAACGACTATGAAATCAGAAACACCAGTTCGTCAATCGTGGACACCCACCTCCTGGTGATTGCTCGCGGCCTTTCCCAGGGAATCCGGCTGAAGAACGCCAGCGGGACCACCAGCAGCGGCGATCCTTATCTGCGCGTGTTCCTGCCCGATGGTGTCCTCCTCCCCGGCGAAAGCATCTCCGTGAGATTGGTCTTCAAGCGGAGGCGCAACGTTCCGCAGGCGAGTTACACTCTCACTTTTCTCTCCGGACAGGGTAAGCCCTGAGTCGGCCACTCATTTGATAGATCTGTTCCAGAGGCACCGGCAAAGGGCCGGTGCCGCCTGGGGCTCTGTCGATCCTGACAACTGCCTGGAACTCGAAGGACTTCTACTTCGAGATGTATTTTTATCACAAACTCGTCTCCCGCGCTCACCGGCTTTGTTTGTGTCTCTTGTCACTTGAACTCGACCATCAGTAGAGAATCTAGACACATAGCCTTCAATCCGTCTACATAGTTAGAGCAGATTCCGCAAATCGCTAGGAATAATTGCCGATTCCGAATGCAAGATGCGCCTTAGAGAAATCTGATCGCTGGTCGCCGAGAACACTCGAAAGCCACGAAGCGGCAGGAGACACACGAAGAAAGATCGTTTCGCGAACATGCGCTCGTCCCCGGGCCTTTTCTCTTCGTGGGCTGGTCGCTCTAATCCGCTGCGTCCTCGTGCTCATGGCGGGAATCTGCTCGATGATGACTATGTGCCATCGAACTTGGCCGGCAAAACTTACGAAGCGAAAAATACTAAACCGCTTGAGTCAAAATAGCCCGACGAGAGCGTATAGGTGGAACCAGAGAGAAAGGAGACATTAAGGAGACATTAATGAGCGAAAGTAAGAACCGGGATTTTTCGGGGCTCTCGGCAGTTTATTTTAACTGCACATTGAAAAAATCACCGGAAGTCAGCAACACTGAAGGATTAGTGGAAGTCAGCCAAAAGATCATGGAAAAACATGGGGTCAAGACAGAGCTTATACGCGTCGTCGACCACGACATTGCGACCGGTGTGTACCCTGATATGCGCCCTCGTGGTTGGGATAAAGACGAATGGCCAGAGATTTATAAAAAAGTTAAGGCGGCAGACATCCTGGTCATTGCAGGGCCAATATGGCTTGGCGACAACAGCTCTCAGACGAAAAAGCTTATCGAGCGGCTCTATGCTCATTCCAGTGAACTTAACAGCAAGGGACAGTACGCGTATTACGGCAAGGTTGGCGGTTGTATTATCACTGGCAATGAAGACGGCATTAAACATTGTGCCATGAATATCCTTTATAGCTTGCAGCACATTCGGTGTACGATTCGACCGCAGGCTGATGCCGGTTGGATTGGTGAGGTTGGTCCGGGACCGAGTTATCTTGATAAAGGTTCGGGCGGCCCTGAGAATGACTTTACGAATCGTAACACGACCTTCATGACCTGGAATCTGATGCACGTGGCAAAGATGCTAAAGAGCAGCGGCGGGATTCCGCTGTACGGCAACGCCCGGAAAGAATGGGACGCCGGGGCGCGGTTTGACTTTGAGAATCCGGAATATCGCTAGACCATGGATCAATCACGAGCATTAGAGATCATGCTCTCGGGAGAAAGCGTTATGCCGACCGGCTCCGCGGGGTCAGGCAAAACGTATGTATTAAATGAGTTTATCAGGTCCGGGGTGGCGCAGGGATACGGTTGGCTATCGTTAAAGAGTTGATCGAAGCTCACGATGGCCGAGTGGGTGCTGAGAGTTCAGCCAGCGAGACCTGTATCTGGTTCACGCTTCCGGTATGAGCCAGTCGGCGGCCGCTCCTTTACCGAATCCTTACCTGGTCTTTATTCTGCCTTTACATCGGTGTGCGATCCTGTCGCCTCGGTGTGGTCGACGGCAGCTTAGCTCGGCTGCAATCGATTGGTAGGCTTTAAGTCAGCGCCATCGGTCTGGCCGCTGGTTAAGAGGACGCATCAAATGGATCAGGCTGAGCCCTGGATCCGACGGCTTTCACAATATTCTTACTTTTTTAGAGGAAACGTTATGACGCAATTAGCTTATATCGGCTTCGCTGCTGCCTTGCCACCATCACCTGTGCTGCCGGCGCGGGCGAGATGGGTGAGATGAAGATGAAAGACGGGGAAATAGGCATGATTGGATATGAAAATGATGGATACGAACAAGGATGGCATGATTGTTGAAGACGAATACATGAAGATGTTCACTACCATGGATAAGAACAAAGACGGCATGCTCGATACGCGCGAACAGAAGATGATGATGCCAGAGGAGGAGTGATCTATTAAAGGAAACGGTAGGAGACAAAGTTCTGACTTAATCTCCCCAAGTAATTAGAACTGACGCATCCATGCGGAAACGCTGGACGTATCGCCACACGCTCCCAGTGCGAATTACGCACTGGGTCAATTTTCCTTGCCTCTTGATTCTGCTTATGAGCGGCCTTCAGATCTTTAACACCCATCCGAGCCTTTATTGGGGCAAGTCGTCATATACTGGTAAGCCGTCGATTCTCTCGATGTCTGCGAAGCAGATGAAGGGTGAGACCATCGGCGTTACTCGCGTCCTCGGCCAGGAATTCAATACTACCGGCCTGTTCGGCGCCTCAAAGATGGGGGGGCAATGGCAAGAGCGCGGCTTTCCCGCGTGGGCGACGATCCCAAGCTCGCAAGCACTGGCATTGGGGCGGCGCTGGCATTTTTTATTCGCCTGGATCTTTGTCATCAATGGCGTGCTTTACGTAGCGTATTCGTTATCCAGTCGGCATTTCGCTCGGGACCTTGCGCCAACGAAGGCCGACCTGCGCGGCATCGGGCGGTCGATCAAAGATCACCTGGTCTTCCGTCATCCCAGCGGCGAAGCCGCCAAGCATTACAACGTGTTGCAAAAGCTCGCTTATCTCATGGTAATCTTCGGCTTACTGCCGCTAGTCATACTCATGGGCTGGGCACTATCGCCGTGGTTAGACTCGGTAATTCCAGGGTGGGTGGATCTGTTCGGCGGCCGCCAGGCCGCGCGTACCCTGCATTTCCTTGCGGCCGTGGCGCTGGTGGCGTTCGTCGTAATTCATGTCTTCGAGGTCATAAGTATCGGCTTTTGGAACAACCTGCGGTCGATGGTTGCTGGACGCTATCGGATCAAGGAGGCTGCCAATGACAGCCGATAATAATGAGGGACGCCGCCGCTTTCTTGCCGGCACCGTTGGCGCGGCCGGTGGCCTGCTACTCTCCGGTTGCGATTACCTGTCGTGGAGCGGAGCATTCGTCAGGCTTGTGGAAGGCGCGCAAAAGCTGAGCGGTGCGGCGCAGCATCTGGTCACTTCGAGAACCTCTCTGGCGCAGGAGTTTACCGAGGCCGATTTATCGCCCTTTTTTCGCAGCAACGGCACGTCGAATCCGCAAGATCCAGCCTATCAGGCGATGGCGCAAAACGGCTTCGCGGAATACCGGCTCGAAGTCACCGGCCGCGTAAAACGGCGAACGGCGTTTTCATTAGCAGGGTTGCGCGACCTTCCATCAGGGACCCAGATCACCCGCCACGATTGCGTGGAAGGTTGGAGCGCGATCGGCAAATGGAAAGGGGTAAAGCTCGCCGCGCTCCTTAAGCGCGTGCATCCCCTTCCGGATGCACGCTACGTTGTCTTCCACTGCGCCGATTCGATTGATGATGCGGGCACGCGCTACTACGAAAGCATCGACATGGAGGACGCTTACCACCCGCGGACGATTCTTGCGTATGGGATAAATAATCAGCCCTTGCCGATCAAGAATGGCGCGCCGATCCGTGTACGCATCGAGCGCCAGCTCGGGTACAAAATGGCCAAATACGTCATGCGGATTGAGTTGGTTGAAAGCTTCGCCGGCATCAGCGGCGGCAGGGGCGGTTACTGGGAGGACGAAGGCTACGAATGGTACGCCGGGATTTGAACTGTAGACCAGCAGAACCAGCGCCCGCTCTACTCTAAACAACGATAGTTTGCGTAAGTAGCACCATCACATCTATTCGGAGACCGAACCATGCGAAATTCCCTTAACATAAACGTAGCGATTCTCAGTGCCGTGGGCGCTGTGACTTTGGCCCTGATTGTTGGCGCAACCGATAACGTCTATGCACGCAACGGCGAGAGGCAAAGCATCATGAAGCGCGAAGATGTTCGTGACTTGCCCCGTCCGCTCCGGCGGCGCCTCGGCAGACTCGCCGCCCGGCCGAGCACGTATCCGCCGATGATGGCCTTCAGCGAGACCGATGAGCCCAGCATGCTGGTGCAGTTCTTTTTGCTCGACACGGAGGGCTTTCAACCCAACGTCTTCACCACCACCATTCCGGAGCTCAACGGCGGCACCTTGCCGACCGCCACGGGCCCCAATGGCGATCTGCCGACCATCGGCGCGGTGCGCGCGGTGCTGGAGCCCAAGCCGGGTCTGCCGAGGGACCCCAACGATGTGCGCGCGTTCATCGATATGTTTACCGATGTCTCGGGGTTGTTCGTCATCAACAACGAGTCCGGCTGGTACGAGGGCTGGATCATCCGGGACATCAAGGTGCCGGCGGTTTCCGATGAGACGCGTCCAGACGGGAGGGCGCTATACGGCGCGATGACTCGCGCAGATGCGAAAGCCAACGCGGCGCGCGGCGACGGCAACAACGCCATAGTGAGCAACTTCGTCACCACCGACGGCAACGCGGTGCGCCCGATCAGCGAAGACGACGTGTTCCCGGAGATCCAGTCCAACGTTGTCCCCATTCCAGTAAGTCTCGGCACCTTCAATGCGCTGCAGCAAAGCGATATTCACTCCTATTGGGAGTTCAACCCTGGCACGAACTGGATCTTTCCCCACTACGAACTACTATTTACCGGCGGCACCCCGGGCAGTTTCGCTAACGGTATGCTAGGTGCCATCACGTCCATAGTTCCGGGGTCCGGCCCCTCGGGAACGGGGCCGGTGCCGTTCCAAAGCATACTCGGCGGCAACGACCGGCTGATCTACGGCGACAATCCGGATGACCCACGCGACCCGGATCGCGCGGCGGTCCGCAACCTGAGTGACCCGAATCGCCCGCAACCGCCGAATGCGGACAATCTCGAAACGCGCCTGCGCTTTATCCCCAGTCGGCTGACCGAGGAGATATTGTTCGATGTGACGGTGCGGATAGCGTCCTTTGAGCCCGAGGTCACCGATGTGGCGCAGCGCTTCTTCGACGCCTATGCCTACGAGGTCTCACTGGTCGATCAAAACGCCGACGGCGTCATCTCCTTCGTGGAGGCCGACGTTGACGGGTTCTCGGACGGCTTGCCCAATACCCGGCTATATCTGCCGATCACGGCGTTCAACCGTTACGCCATGACCCGCGAAATCGACGACGGCCTATTGGCGCCGCGCTTCGCGCCCGGCCAGCGGGGCTATACGATGGATGGCGATGCGGTAAACATCGAGGACCCGAGCGAGTTCCCTGCCTCCATGCCGCGTGATGCGGACGATCGGTAGCAACCCGGTGTACAGAGCGGCGTAGCGCCCCCAGACTAGCGCTGCGCCGCAAGCTGAAATATTTACAACGACGGAGGTGTTTACAGCGCCGGCCGTTAGCGGTTTGCGGGAAAGCTCCGCCGGTCCCTGCCGACATCCAGGTGTCATCCGGCCATAGTAATTGGCCGTCGGAGCTTGCTTTGGGCCGGTTAGCTTGGGCCTGGGCTGCCGACCAAGCGGCGTTGGAGCGGCCAGGCCAAAACACGTGGCACCTAACTTGCTGTACTCGCTTCGCCAATTGGAGGGAACGGGCGCTGCAGACTTGTTAACGCACAGGGCTTGCTGCATAAGCGGGCCCGAAGCTTACGACAGCCCAGTCAGCGCTGAGCTTTCTGTGCCGAAAACCAGGTTGGTTCACCGTCCGCTTAATCCTCCTCAGCCTTTACCAAATCTTTATATTGCCCTTATCGATCCTTTATATCACCCTGCTACCTTTGTGTAGTACGGAGTCAGTGTTCGCGTCGCGGATAGTGAGACTGCGGCAGTGCATCAGCAAGTTCTGTCAGCTGGCTATGCACACTGCGCGGACAACTTGAGCCGAAACCACGCATGGAGACTTGGCTAATGAGCAAACCAAATAACCTGAAACCTATTGTGATCGCGGTCGGCGCGGCATTGACAGCCGCATGATCGCTATTCCCTTCGCCAGTGCCGGCGACAATCCTTTTGGCATGACCCAGCTGTCCTCCGGCTACATGGTAGCCGGTAAGGAAGGCAAATGGAGAGTCAGGAGCGATTCAAATGACGAAGAGAGCGAGACCCGCCGTTGTACCAACCGTCCTAGTCGCACCCATGGCACTTGGCTGGCCCGCCATTTACTGGCTCTCTCAAACAAAGAGGTTCACTATGAATTCGGCACGTTTGTTAACCAGACTCGTGGCGTCATCGACGCATTCACAATTGGAGCCGACGGCTACTCCAGTGCAACCTTTGCCGATCAGGTCTTGCCGGTGTCCTACGGTTTTCCCATGAAGCTGCGATCCCCACCCAAGCTCGGCTTCAAGAATCCCAAGCACATCATGGCGATCTACGCCACCAGTACTTATCCGGGCGGATACTGGGAAGACCAGGGTTACAACTGGTTCAGCGGGTCCTGATCCATGGACGCACATACCAACTTCAAAGTGCTGCCTGTTACCTCGGCACTTATCATCTTGTGAGCTCTGACCGGTTCTGCCTATGCTGCATCGCCCACCGAAAAAGGTGCTCCGGGTGCGGAGGACGACACCGCGATTTCCAACACCGTTGTCGTTCAACCTTTGCGTATGCATGAAACCCATGCCTGGTGAGATGAAGAAAGACGACATGATGAAAGAGGAGGTGATGAAAGGGGCAAAAGAGAAGGGCAAGGTAATGAAAGACGCGCTGCAAAAGGAAGGGGCACCATGGACAGAAGTAACAGGGAGTCAAAGCCAAAGGAACAAGCACCGTAGTAAACCACCAATCCTTCAATTCAATCATATTCAGGAGATAACCATGAGCACAATTAAATCGACTGCACTAGGTCTAAGCATAGTTTGTACGTTTACCCTCCGGGCGTTGGCTGCGGATACGAAGATGAAAGACGGGGCGATGATGATGATGACCCCGGACGGCAAGATGATGGTGATGGACAAGCCGGATCAGATGATGTCCGACATGATGATGAAAGAGGGTAAGCCGATGGCGGGCAACATGATGATGATGCACCGCGGCAAGGTGATGATGATGGAAGACGAGAAGATGGACAACGGCAAAATGATGTCCGACATGATGATGAAACAGGAGATGAAGTAGTCATCTGAACCGGTCTTGATGTATACTGGTCACGGTCATAAATCGCCTCCTTAGATCCCCTCTCCCTCCGGGAGAGGGCTAGGGTGAGGGGATCAAACAAAGGGCGATTTGTGACCGTGCGTGGTGTAACGTGGTTTATCACTAGGCAATCGGCACGCTAACTTCTTAAATCATTGAGCATGCGTGGGTTTTCCGCCCATGATAGCGGCTGCCCGATGCTGCGCGAGGAAGCCTACCTCGCCGATCGCTTGGCCGTGCAGATCGAGGAGCAAGTCGTGCGGTTTCTCTCGGGCCGCTCGCGCAATCGCTATGATGGCGCGACCCATACCCCTGAAGTGTCCGAAATCTTCGGCTGGTACCGCGAAGATTTCTCAAGCGGTTTTCAAGGGATCCGGCCCCGAGAACGGTTGTTCGCCCAGTACGCGGAGCTGCTGACCGACGACCCCGACGGGCAGACCGTGATTCGGAGCCAAGAGGCAAAGATCAATTTTCTCGATTATGACTGGGCCTTGAACGATTGCAGAGGTTGCCGGGAACATGAACAAGCTCCGGCGAAATGATCGCTCGCCGCTCGCGGAGCCTACGAGCCACGCACCTCGCAAGAGGCCGCCGGCGGGGCCGCTCGGTGCCGCTGAGGGTCCTGAAGTCAACTACTTGAGCCCCGAAGAGATTCACGCATGGCCGCCTACACGAGCCTGCCGCAGCCGGCCCAGCGTCTCGAAGCCCTGCGCGGGCGCCTGCTGGATATCGGCTACTGGACGCCTGAGCAGATCGCGGACAAGCGCTGGAACATCGGCTGCGTGGCGCTCGAAATCACTCAGCGCTGTAATCTCGACTGCACGTTCTGCTATCTCGCGGACACCTCCGAGGCGGTCAAGGGTGTACCGCTCCTGGAAGTCTTTCGTCGCATCGAGATGATCTGTCGGCACTACGGGGAGAACACGGACGTCCAGGTGACGGGCGGCGATCCGACGCTCAGGAAGCTCATCCAGATCGTGCAGCGGATCGCCCAATACGGCATACGGGCTTCGCTCTTCACGAACGGCATCCGTGCCACGCGCGCGCTGCTCGCGGCGCTATGCGAGGCGGAACTCACCTACCGCACCGAGGTATCCGCCCCGGAGAACGTCGTTGCTTTTCCACGTAGACGCCTCTATTAATGGATCAGTTTGAGAGTTACACCCAATGTAGAGGAGCTGAGTGATGATGGACGCAGCGAGTAGATCCCGGCTTGAAAAGTTCATGGAGGGCCTTAAACGCCGCAATTCCGGCGAGATGGAATTTCACCAGGCAGTGTACGAGGCTGCCCAATACATAATCCCCTACGTCATCCATGCGCGGCCTGAGTATGGCGATGCGCAGATCCTGGAGCGGCTCACTGAGCCGGACCGCGCCGTGGTTTTCCGCGTGACCTGGGAGAGCGATGACGGAAGCTTGCGCGCCAACCGGGGTTACCGCGTGCAGTACAACAACGCGATCGGACCTTACAAGGGCGGTCTGCGCTTTCATCGTGACGTCACACTCAGCATCTTCAAGTTTCTGGGCTTCGAGCAGACGCTCAAGAACAGCCTGACGGGACTGCCCATGGGCGGCGCGAAGGGCGGCTCGGATTTTAATCCCAAAGGCAAGAGCGACCATGAGGTCATGCGCTTCTGCCATGCCCTCATGACCGAGCTTGCGCGTTATATCGGACCGTATACCGATATCCCGGCGGGCGACATCGGCGTCGGCGCGCGCGAGATTGCTTATCTCTTCGGCCAGTATAAGCGCATCACCAATCAGTTCGTTGGCACCCTGACCGGCAAGTCGCCCGCGTTTGGCGGCAGCCTGATCCGCGAGGAGGCTACGGGCTACGGCTGCGTGTATATGGCGGAACGGGTGGTGGATCACGCTCAAGGCGGGTTGGAGGGCAGGCGGTGCGTGTTGTCGGGTGCCGGCAACGTCGCGCTGCATACCGCGGAGAAACTGCTAGAGCTGCGCGCAAAGGTAATGACGCTGTCGGATTCCACGGGCTTCATCCACGACACCAAGGGGCTAGACCCGGAGAAGCTTGCCGGGGTCAAGGAGCACAAACTGGAGAGGCGCGGGGGTCTGACCGACTATGCGGAGAAGTTCGGCGGCAGGTTCTACAAGGGCAAACGTCCGTGGCGCCTCGCCTGTGACATTGTGTTTCCCTGCGCCACGCAGAACGAGATCGAAGCCGAAGACGCCGCCGCCCTTGTTAAGAATGGCTGTAAGCTCGTAATCGAAGGCGCCAACATGCCGTGCACGCTTGATGCGATCGAGGCATTGCGCAAAGGCGGTGTCACGGTTGTGCCCAGCAAGGCCGCTAATGCCGGCGGCGTTGCAGTGTCGGGGCTCGAACTCACACAAAACACCATGCGTTTGTATTGGTCGCGCGAGGAGGTCGATGCGCGCCTTAAGGACATCATGAAGGACATTCATGAACGGTGCGTGCAATACGGCGAAGACAAGGGCGGTGTGAATTACATCAAGGGCGCGAACATCGCCGGCTTCGTCAAGGTCGCCGATGCCATGCTCGCTTATGGCGCTGTGTAATATGGTCGCGGGGCCATCATGAAAAAAGGTGCACCCATGGCAAAGCATGACAAGACTGATACCAACATACCGTGGTTATGGATAGGTGTCGCACTCGCCCTCATCGCGCTCGCCGTCGCTTGGTTTCTGCTACCGGTAGACGAGTGGCTCAAATCCTTCAATCAATGGATCGAAAGCCTGGGCGTGTGGGGCTACGTGATCTTCGCCGCGGTTTATATCGTCGCTACAGTGCTTCTTGCACCCGGCGCACCCTTAACGATTGCAGCGGGGCTCGCCTTCAGCGGCTGGGCATTCCCCCTGGTCGTCCTCGCCGCAACCATTGGAGCCGCGCTCGCCTTTCTGGTCGCGCGTTATCTGGTAAGGGCGCGAGTCGAACGCATGACCGAGAGCAAGCCCAGGATGAAGGCTGTCGACCAGGCCGTCACCGAGGATGGCTGGAAGGTGGTAATTCTCTTGCGTTTGAGCCCAATGGTGCCTTTTAACCTGCAAAACTATTTCTTTGGCGTCACCGATATTAGGTTCTGGCACTACGTCGCAGCGACCTTTATTGGCATCATGCCGGGTACGGCGATCTATGTGTACCTTGGCGCGATCGGTGCGGCGGCTGGAAGCGGCTCTCAAGGCGGAGCGCTCAAATGGACATTCTTTGGTATCGGCCTCATCGCAACCATTGTGGTAACCGTGTTGGTCACCCGCAAGGCCAAGGCGAGACTGGATGCTCTGGGTGTCGATAAAGATTCAGCCAACGATTCTTAGGCGTAGGAGACTAGCAGTGAATGTTCTATATTTCGTTACCCGTACCGGATGCCTTAGCCTCGCGTATTTTCTCCTACTCTTGAACGGCGGCTGCGCGATCCTGGAGAGGCAAGGGGCGCAGGCGCAAGGTGAAGCATCTTCCTCCGCCAATCCGCCGCCCTCGGCGGCGTTCGATGAAAAGAAGCTGGAGGAGTTGTCCGAGGCAGAGCACAACAAGCTGCTAAGCGAAGGCTACAGTCAATTATACAATGCGGCTTCCGGTCTTCGATATCTGGATGAGTTTCTCGCGGTCAAGTTCGAGTCGGACGCAACCGATGCGGTGATCACCGATGTGGCCGAATATGCAGCAACGTTGAGGGGGCAACTCGAACAACTGGGCAAGGATTACCCATCCTTGTCGCTCGAAGACGACGGTTTGCCCATACTGGACAAAAAGACACGCGAGATCGGGCAGAAGGAACGCCTTAAGAGTCTCGCTCCCATAGTCGGCAGCACGGACGCCGAGTTCGAACGTACCTTGCTCCTCACCCAGTCGGGGACCTTGAACCAGTTGCGATATCTTAGCCAGGTAATCGCGGAGGCGGAAAAGAGCGAGGAGCGCAAGGCATTTTTGGGCGATGTCCGGCAAAACTTTGACCGGCTTTACAATGACATGGTGGGCTTGCTAAACAAGGCATACTTTTGTCCCGCAAGCTCGCCAGACGCGGACCAGACATGAAGCTATCTATAGTCCAGCGCTGAACGCTACATGGCGAATACCGAGCGGGATCTAATAATTCTGGGCGGCGGGGTCGGCGGTCTGGTCATAGCCAGTGTCGCAGGGCAACTAGGCCGTAAGGTCACCCTGATCGAGAAGAGCGGCAGCCTGGGGGGGGATTGTCTGCATTACGGCTGCGTTCCCAGCAAGACCCTGATCGAGAGCGCTAAGGTGGCCTCGCTGATGCGCCGCGGCGAGGAGTTCGGTTTACCGCAAGTCATACCGCGGGTAGATCTCAGCCGCGTCTCTAAGGCGTCGCGCACAAATAACATGACTAAGTTGTCCTTCGCGTCGGCAGGACCGTGTAGTTCCAGTCGCCATGAAAGTTGTCCGGCTTGAGATTGAGCGAGGCCAGTTGCGCGTCTGTGATCT
>JACCXJ010000316.1 GCA_013697045.1 Gammaproteobacteria bacterium
ACCCTGGCGGCGCCGCCGCATTCGCAGGAGCCTCCGGCGGCGCGGGTCCCGGAGGGGATGGCGGCGGGTGGCCCCCTGCCGGCGTGGAAACGACGGTCATGACTCCTCCGGAAGTTGCTGCCGGGTCGCAAGGGGACGACGCGGAGATGATTGATTCAAAACATTTAGTCGGAAGAAAACACCAGCCGGGCAAGGCGTCGATGTGCGCTCAGAATACGGCCTGTGCCGGCCGCGATGCACGGTACTATTTCACAGGATCTCTGTGAAATATTACCCAGACGGCTACCCCCGGCCGTGCATCAGACGGCACAACCGGCCCGTGATTGCAAGCAGCAGCACCCCGGCCATACGCCTTATAGAATCCCGAAATGGCTATCGGCGGCTTGATTCGAAATCGTCATGAGGCAAGCGTCAGAACGGATGTGTCACGGAGTCAACGGGTATATTGGGATTCTGTGAGATTTGCCGGACGGTCCGCTGCTAACAATTCCGGATTTTGAGGCCGATTCACAAACGTAATGCGCGCTAGTGGTTCAACTATCCGCCATGAATCTTAGCGGATCCGCTCACCACAGCATCGAGTTTAGTTAAAATCAATATTCTCGAGCACTGGCAAAGATTAGGAATTACAACGCGAGTTGTCAACGTGCCAAGGCCGCAGAATAGAAAGAGCTGGAGGCGTTTCGTGGGCACGGGGGAGACCGTAGATTCTTCCTGAAGATCTGCGTCTGGGACTAGCCAGTGCATGCCATGGCATTCATTCGGGTATTGGACGAAACCGCGCGCGCCAGGAAGTCAACTAGTACTAGGCGCCGCCCGGGAAGCAGCGCCGCAGCCAGTCCTCGATCGCGGCGCGCATCGCCTGCGGCTGCTCGGTCGGGATCCAGTGGCGCGCCGGCACGGTAACGATCTCGCAATCCGGCAGTCTCTCCAGGAAGGCCCTGGTCGCCACCGGGTCGGTCAACGTGCTGCGTTCGGAAAGGAGCGCGAGGACGCGCGTCGCGAGCACATCCGGTGCGGGCAGCTCCTCGGTCACCGCGAGCAACGCCTGCAAGTAGGCGCCGGTCGCGGTGGTGCGCAGATCGAGGAGCGGCGAGGCGTATTTCGCGAGCCGCGCTTCGCCTTCCGTACCCCTGGCGAATGCCGCCCGCGTCTCCCGGTCGAGCCGCTCGAGATCGAGCGGCTCGAGGCGCCGGCGCCGCAATCCCAGTGCATTGAAGCTTCGGGTTAACGCGACCAGTGCGAACAGTGCCGGCCGCAATCGACGGATCGAGCGCATCGTTCCGGCGAGCGCCTCGGGCAGCATCGGCTCGATCAACACGAGCCCGGCCGTCCTGGCCGGAAAGCGTGCAGCAAACCGCAGCGCGAGATTGGCTCCCAGGCAATGGCCGGCGATGACAGCCCTGGAAAGACCCTCGGCATCCAGCAGCGCGGCGAGATCGGCGCACCATTCGCCCATGCCGATCCGGCCGCGATTCAGCGACGCGCCCTGGCCGCGCAGATCGGGCCGCAAGAGCGCCCAATGCTCGCGCAACGCCGTGGTGCCGCAGAGCTCGGACCAGCGCGTGTGGTTGCTCGCGGCGCCGTGCAGCAGGACGAGCGCCCCCTGCGGCGACGTCGGTGTCGAAACCCAGTAGGCGATACGGGCCCCGTCACAGGTTCGAAGGAAGCGCATCTCATCATCGGGCCTGGTGGTGCGCGCATCGATCATCGCTACAGCAGGGTCACGTCATGCCGGGGCGCGTGTTTCGGCAACCGCTCGAGGGCCTCGCAGGCCCTCGTGCGGCCGATCTCGATGAGCTCGCGGGCGCGGTGGAACTCGTGGAAGGCGCAGACATTGCCGGGGATCTCGAGGTAGACATCCGGCAGGTAGGCCGCGAGCCGAAAGCGCGCGATGACGGTTTGCATCGCATCCATGCTGCGGGCGGCGATGTCGATGAGCCCGATGTCGCCGGGATCGCGTTGCTCGCGCCTTTGATAGAGCGTCTCGATGAACTCCGCGATGCGCCGGTGATAGAACCGGAACGGCGGCTCGGCCGCGGGCTCCGGCGCGGGGCCCTCGAGCCTCGGGTCGGGTGGGCCGTTGAGGTTGACCGCCACCGTGACATCGTTATTGTCGTGCAACGTCGGCGCGATGGGGATGGGGTTGACCAAGGCCCCATCCACGAGCTGCATGCCTTGGTACTCGTAGGGAGTAAAGATCGTCGGCACCGAGATCGAGGCCCGAATGGCGTCGAAGAGCGGCCCGCGATTGAACCAGACCTCCTTCTGGGTCTTGAGGTCCGTCGCGACCGCGGTGAAGGAGATCGGCAGGCGCGTGATCTCGTGATCGCCTATCAGATCCTTCAGGAGGTTGATGATCTTCTCGCCCTTGAACAGCCCCTTGCGGTCGTAGGCGAAATCCAAGAGCCGGATGACGTCGATGCGGGACAGGGCCGTGACCCACCGGGTATAGACATCGAGGCGGCCCGCGGCGTAGATGCCGCCGACCAGGGCACCCATGGAAGTGCCGGCGATCGAGCGCACCTCGTAGCCGGCCCGCTCGATGGCCTCGATGATCCCGATGTGGGCAAGGCCGCGCGCCCCGCCGCTGCCGAGGACGAGCGATACCGTCGGTCTTGCGCTCATCACAGCACGCGGCAGAACAGCGTCTTGAGGTAATTCGTCTCCGGGATCGCCGGGTGTACGGGATGGTCGGGGGACTGGTGGCCCTGTGCGACGAGCTGGAGGTCGCGGTTGAGCCGCCGTGCCGCGCGCCGCAGCGCATCGAGGAACTGCTCGGGCGCGAAGTGGGAGGAGCAGGACGCCGACACCAGGGTCCCGCCAGCCGTCAGGAGCGTCATCGCCAATAGATTCAGCCGGCGATAGGCGAGGGACCCCTCCTCCAGGTCCTTGCGGCGCTTGATGAAGGCCGGGGGGTCCAGGACCACGAGGTCGAAGCGTGCACCGGATCGATCGAACGACTTCAAGGTATCGAAGACATCCGCCTGCACGACCTCCACCCGGTCGGCTACTCGGTTGATGGCGGCATGGCGGCCGATGCCTGCGGCTGCGATCGGCGAAGATTCGATGCAGACGACGCGCTCAGCCCCCGCGACGGCCGCCTCGATGCCCCATGCGCCCAGATAACTGAAGGCATCGAGCACCCGTGCGCCCCTCGCATAACGCAGCATGCGCTCGCGGTTCTCGCGGTGGTCATAGTACCAGCCGGTCTTCTGACCGCCGGACAACGGCACCTCGAAGCGCGCACCGTGCTCGGTCAAGGCCACCTCCTCCGGGACGACCCCGGAGGCCGTGCGCACGTGGGTATCCAGACCCTCGATCCGGCGGGCTGGCGAATCATTGCGCAGGAGGATGGCCTCGGGGGCCACGACCTCCATGAGCGCATCGATGACCTCGGCCTCTGCGCGCTCCATTCCGGCCGTGTTCAACTGCACCACCAGCACCCCGCCGTAGCGATCGACGATGAGCCCCGGCAGAAAATCACCCTCGCCGTAGACCAAGCGGTAATAGGGGTCCGGGAACAGCCGCTCCCGGAGACCGAGCGCCTGTTGCAGGCGCCGGACGATGAGAGGTCTTCCAAAAAGCTCTTCCGGGGCCCCGCTCACGAGGCGCGCGCAGATGAGCGTGTGCGGGTTTACATAGGCCGTGCCGAGCGGCGTACCGGCTTTGGCCCGAACCAGGACCGGCTGTCCAGGCGCGAAGCTGTGCAGGGGGGTCTCGTCGGCATCGACCTCGTTGCCGTAGACCCAGAGATGGCCGGCGCGCAGGCGGCGCTCCTCGCCCTTTTTCAGCACCAGTAACGGCAGGTCCATCGTGGTTCGCCATCGTGCTTTCGCGGGGTTGGGTAGTATACTTTGTCCATGGTCAAGTACGTCCTGGCCGCGCTGGCCTTGAAGGCATTCTCGCTCAACGATGCCACCAAGAAGGCCTATCGCTCGATCGGCAACGTCGTGGGGCAGCGTGCCCGACAAAATACCGACATCGATGTCTATGTCGAGCGCGGGGATCTATTCGTCGCTCTGTGCAAGAAGTATGGCGCCGTCCCGGTGCACGCCCATGCCTTCGAGCTGGGCACCGGATGGATGCACTGGTATTCGCTGTACCTGCGCCTCTACTTCGATCTTCACGTCACCATGCTCGACGTCTGGGACAACCGACAACTCGCGGCGCTCCAGACGTTGTTCGGAAAGCTCAAAGCCCGTGTCCCTGCCGGGTTCGAGGGGGATGTCGGCCGATTGGATACGATCATCGCGGCACCGAGCTTCGAGGCCCTATACGACGCCCTCGGGCTCTGTTATGTCATCGAACCCGACGGTAGCCCTCGACAGTTCGCGGACGGCGCCTTCGACCTGATCTTCAGCTTCCATTGCCTGGAGCACGTCCCCATCGGTAACCTCTCGGGCCTCTTGGCCGATTTTCACCGCACCCTCAAACCGGGCGGTTATATGATCCATCAGATCGGGATCGACGATCACCTTCAGCATTACGACCCGGCCGAGTCGCCCAAGAACTATCTGCGTTTCTCCGATCGGGCCTGGAAGCTCCTGTTCGAGAACGACGTACAATATTTCAATCGGCTCCAGGCCTGCGACTGGATCGACCGGATCGGCTCCGCGGGTTTCATGTTCCTGGAGCGGATCGCGGAGACCGCAGACGTGGGCGGTTTGCCGATCGCGCCGGGCTTCAGGCACTATCGGCAGGAAGACCTGGCTTGCACCATTCTGACCTTGGTGCACCAAAAGCCGCCCTTGGTGTAACAAAAACCGCCCTTGGTATACCAAAACCCGCCCTCGGTGTACCAACACCCGCATTGAACGGGGGTCCGCGCAAAGCGGTAGCTTCTTGGAATGATGGCGTCGCGTCGGCCTGGTGAACGCGCGCACACGCCTCGAGGTCTTCGAACGCCTAAAGGCGCACAATCCGCATCCCACGACCGAGCTCCGCTACTCGAGTCCGTTCCAGCTCCTGGTCGCGGTGATCCTCTCGGCGCAGGCCACCGATGTCGCCGTCAACAAGGTCACCGAGCGCCTGTTCGCCGTGGCCGGCACTCCGACCGCGATGCTCCGGCTCGGGATCGATGGGCTTCGCGAGCACATCAAGAGCATCGGGCTCTACAACGCCAAGGCGGGCAACCTCATCAAGACGTCCGCCCTCCTCGTGGAACGCCATGGCGGCGAAGTGCCGGCGCAACGCGTTGCGCTCGAGGCCCTGCCCGGCATCGGGCGCAAGACCGCCAATGTGGTCCTCAATAGCGCCTTCAGTGAACCCGCCATCGCGGTGGATACCCATATCTTCCGGGTCGCCAACCGTACCGGCCTGGCACCCGGTCGGACGCCGCTCGCCGTCGAGAAGCGCCTCTTGCGGGCGGTGCCGAAGGCGTTCCGGAAGGACGCGCATCACTGGTTGATCCTGCACGGGCGCTATACCTGCACGGCCCGCAAGCCGCATTGCGGGGAGTGCCTCATCGCCGATCTGTGCGAATGGCCCATGAACCCGGCGCGCCCGCGCCGCTCGCGGACGGCTTAGGCCATGCTGGTACAAGAGAGGAGCAGATCCGCGCCGATCGACCGCCGGGGATCGCGGCCTTTTATGGACGACAGATGCGGCTGTCGGGGGACCCCCATCGGGTCCTGCACCGCATGATGGAATGCCTGGCCGAGAGCCTGTGGAGGGCGGAGCGCGACCGGCGATTACCCGACGAAGAGACCTACCTCGATTGCCTAGTCCGGATGTGAAGGCGCCGCTGGCTCAGAGTTTGTGAAAAACCCTACTGCGCTCGGGATCTCGCGTTCCGGCGGTGCTCAGAATCCTCATGTATTTCAACATACACTCCGGTTCCTGTGCTCCGGCGGAAAGCCAGGGCCAGGGATTGGCCATGCTTGGCGCGCCGAGGATGCAACACGATCTCCCTTCGCTCGCGACGGTTTTTCCACAAACTCTGAGCACCTCCCGCGTTGCGTCAACCCGTGGTCGCCTTGAGAATCTAGAACCCCGGTGTTGTTCTTATTAAGCAACGATGACGGTTATCAGGCGCCGGGGATCGCTTGCCTTGCGCGAGCGCTTGCGGCGCTCGGAGAGGTAACCGTGGTTGCGCCGGATCGCAATCGCAGCGGCGCAAGTAACTCCTTGACTCTCGAAAAACCGCTTCGGGCCGGTCGCGCCGAGAACGGTTTCATCTATGTTGACGGCACTCCGACGGATTGCGTGCACCTTGCCATCACCGGCTTTCTCGAGCGGGTGCCCGACATGGTGTTAGGCGGGATCAACGCCGGGGCCAATCTCGGAGATGATGTACTCTATTCCGGCACCGTCGCCGTGGCGATCGAGGGACGTTTCCTCGGGTCGCCGGCGATGGCGGTTTCCTTGGCCGGCAGCCAAGCGGTGCATTACGAAACCGCCGCCCGGATCGCAAGCTTACTGGTCAAAGAGATCGGGCACCGGCCCTTACCGGCGGATACGATCTTGAACATCAATGTCCCGGACCGCCCGTGGAACGAGCTTCGGGGACTGGCGGCCACCCGTCTTGGCCGGCGGCATAAATCGGAACCGGTGGTGCAGGCGCTGGACCCGCGTGGGCGGCCGATTTATTGGGTGGGACCGGCCGGCCCGGAGGAGGATGCGGGGGTGGGAACCGATTTTCATGCCGTCAGGAGCGGCTATGTATCGATCACCCCGCTGCAAGTCGATATGACCCATTACCGGGCCTTGGATACGGTGTCGCGATGGCTCGAGGCCTTGCGCGTGGATGAAGGCTGATCACCGCGGCATCGGTCTAACCTCCCAGCGCGCCCGCGATCGCTTGATGCGGGAGCTGCGGGAGATGGGGATCGGATCACGCGAGGTGCTGCACGCCATGCGCACGGTACCGCGGCATCTTTTTGTGGACGAGGCCCTCGCGGGCCGCGCCTACGAGAATACCGCCTTGCCCATCGGTTACGGCCAGACCATTTCGCAACCCTACATCGTGGCGCGTATGACCGAGGCGTTGTTTGTGAGCGGCGCGATGGATAAGATTTTGGAGATCGGGGCCGGCACCGGGTACCAGTCCGCGGTCCTGGCTCAGTTCGCCAAATCGGTCCATAGCATCGAACGCATCGGCGCGCTGGCAGCACGGTTGCGGGAGCGTTTGGCGGCTTTGCATTATCGTACCGTCCGCGTCAAACACGGAGACGGCCGGATCGGCTGGCAGGATCACGCGCCCTATGATGCAATCCTGATCGCCGCCGCCGTCGACAGGGCCCCCCCGGCGCTACTGGAGCAGCTTGCCATCGGCGGCCGCATCGTCGCGCCGGTGGGCGAAAGCGGCTCACAGTGGCTGGTTTTGGTGACGCGCTATCCCGAACACTTCGAGGAAAAGCCTCTCGAGGAGGTGCGGTTCGTGCCGCTCATAGCGGGACTGGGATAGGACGGCGATGCCCGTGCGGCTGGATGCGCGACTCATAGCGATCCTGGTGGCTGTGAGCCAGTTCGCCGGCTGCGGAACGACGGCGAAGGCCCCGGTCGAAAGTGCTCGGACGGGCAGCGATCGTATGCCGCTCGCGCGCGCAAATAACGCCGGCGTTGGAGCGCGCCAGCACGTGGTGGCGCGCGGGGACACCCTTCATTCGATCGCATGGCGTTACCGGCTCGATTACCGGGAGATTGCCCGCTGGAACCGGATCAAAGCCCCATTCATCATCTACCCCGGCCAGCGTTTAGCTTTGCATCAGACACAGGGTTCGGGAACTGCCCCGAGGCCGGCGCCGAGGCGCCAGGTCCGGGCGAGCGCGCCTCACGCCATAAGCCCCCCGACTCGCAGGCAGCCACCGCCGGCCGGATCGATTCAATGGCAATGGCCGGCACGGGGCAAGCCGTTGCCGGCCGATACCGCGTCGAGCCGGCAAGGACTGGATCTCTTGGGGCAACCTGGACAGCCCATTTGGGCGGCGGCCGCGGGTGAAGTGGTCTATAGCGGCGATGGACTTGTCGGCTACGGAAGGCTTATCATCATACGGCACGATGACGTGTATCTCAGCGCCTATGCTCACAACCGCCGTCTATTGGTCCAGGAAGGTCATCGCGTCGCCCGCGGACAGCAAATCGCGGAGATGGGAAATAGCGGGAGCAGGCAGGTCAAGCTGTATTTCGAGATCAGACGCAACGGGCGGCCCGTACCGCCCTTGCGCTACCTACCGAAAGCACGGATCTAGCGATTGTTCTGAGAGTTTGTGAAAAAACCTACTGCGCTCGGGATCTCGCGTTCCGGCGGTACACCGGGAGAGGGTTTTTTCGAATCGTAGCGCCATGAGCAGGATCACCGATCTCAACGCTGACTCGGGCGATGCGGAGTTGGATATG
>JACCXJ010000338.1 GCA_013697045.1 Gammaproteobacteria bacterium
CGGACGGGCACCCCGGCTACCTGCGCATCGACAGCGTCCACCAGGGCGATGAGGATGGGGTGAAGGGCGTTTACCACATCAACGTCGTGGACTGCGTGACCCAGTGGGAGGTCGTGGCCACCTGCGAGAGGCTTTCCGAGGCCTATCTGCTGCCGGTAATCAAGGCGTTGCTAGACAACTTCCCCTTTACGATCCGCGGCTTTCACGCCGACAACGGCTCGGAGTACATCAATCACCGGGTCGCCCGCCTGCTGGAAAAGCTCCGCATCGAGTTCACCAAATCTCGCCCGCGCCATTCGAACGACAACGGCCTGGCGGAGACCAAGAACGCGCCGTCGTACGCAAGTGCTTCGGCTACAGCCACATCCCGCAGCGTTTTGCGACGCAAATCAACGCCTTCTGTGCCGCGCACCTCAACCCCTACCTCAACTTCCACCGGCCCTGCTTGTTTGCTGAGGACACCATTGATAGGGGCAAGGTAAAGAAAAGCTACCCCCAACGGCTGGTCATGACGCCCCTGGAGAAGCTGGCCTCGCTGCCCGATCCCCACACCTTCTTAAAGCCCGGCATCAACCTCGCCCAACTCCAGGCCGAGGCTACCCGACTGACCGACAACGACGCCGCCCAGCAGCTCAACGAAGCCAAGTGCGCTGCCAGATGACCCAGCTCCCTACTTCCTTCAGACTCAAACCTCTATTGGAATTGACTACCACATACACAGATCCTATCTTACGCCGTCTAGACGCCGGAAAGGGTATTGCTTCGTGCGTACGGGTGACACTCAGGGACCGGAAACACGAGGGCAGCTGTGCCGGCCGAGGCTCTCGACCGGGAGACGAATGAGCTGATTGATCAAACTCATAGTCCGGCGCTTGCTGCGCGGGCGCCGGGTCGTAGTTCGGCGTTTGATCGATGTCATCGTCTCGAGTCGCGGCGGGCCGCTAAATGAGGTGGGCGGGAGGATGACCGGTACCGAGGTCCGCCGCAACGCGCGCGCGGGCGGGGTGTGCCGGGGTTGCGCGATCGGCGGCAGGGCAAACCCGATGAGCGCGGCGAAGCCCGTGACCGTGCCGATGGCGAGCGGCGCAGAGGACGGGGGCCGGCAGATCTCCCTCGACGAGGCCGGTCAGAGCCGGGCGAGCACGAACTGTGCACCGGCCCCCAGCACACAGCCGAGCGCGCTGGTCAAGAGCCCGAGCCACAAGAAGCGCAGGGTATAGACCCGCAGGATGAAGCCCTGGGTCGCGCCGAGGGAGCGCAGGATCGCGCAGTGGTCCAGGTGCCGGGTCGCGAAGCGGCGCGCAGCCATGACGATCGCGATGCCGGCGAGGCAGAGGCTCGCGAGCGCCGTCAGCCTCAAGCACTGCTCACGGCGCTCGAGGGGGTCACGCGCAGCGGCCTGGCCGGATGCTCGTGAGCGTGCGCGACACTAGGCCAGCCATCGGTCGGCACGAAGCGGCGAAGGGGTCTCTGCCCACGGCCAGCCGGCCGCGCAGGAGCGCCATTCACGCCTCAAGGTCTTGAACGAGTGTTGGAGGGCCGGCATGCCTGGGAGACTGTGAATGGATGGCCGCGTCGATCCGCCAGCCGCACCGGCACCTGGGGGAACATGTGGTCCACGAGGTGCGCCGCCGTCTCCGCCATGCGACGGGTATGCAGGCGGGATAGACGCCGCGCCCAATGGGTCCTGTCCCTACCCAAGTGCCTTCGCTATTTCCTTCACCATGAGCCGGCGCTCATCGGGCCAGTTTTGCGGATCTTCCTCGAAGCGGTCGAGGACCGACTCAAGGCCCGCAGTCTCGGTGCATCCATGGAGGCTCGCTGCGCGAGCGGAGCTCGCATGGGCGGAGGTTTTCCGATACCCCTGTAAAAACGAGAGGTTCGAAGCATGCCTACGCTTATCATATGATAAGCGAGAAGGCGAGCTGAGTTGGAAGATGTTTGCAGAGTTTCTAGATTGCGAGAAGATCGCCGAGTAGGTGGCGAGCCGACCTAATCCGCTACGCTAAGAATTCTATGATCCACATTGCTATCGTACATTGGAACACCGGTAAGTGGATTGATATTCAACTGACTTACCTACGAAAGCACATCAGAAGCCCTTACCGCGTTTATGCTTGGCTCAATGATGTGCCGTCTGCGCCACTTGATGCATTTTATTACACATGTTCTGAACCTGTTGTTTCGCACGCTGTTAAGCTCAACATCCTGGCAGACATAATATATTTCTCCTCCAACCGGGAGGACGATATTTTGATCTTCCTGGACGGGGATGCATTCCCGATTGGTGACATTGAGCCGTTAATCGAAAAAAAGTTACGTGATTATCGCCTAATCGCTGTTCAGCGGCTGGAGAATAGCGGAGATATTCAGCCCCATCCTTGTTTCTGCGCCACAACGGTCGGTTTCTGGAAATCCATCAGAGGTGACTGGAAAGGCGGGTACAAGTGGCGAAATAATGAAGGCAGGTGGATCACCGATGTCGGCGGGAACTTGCTGAAACAGCTCAGACATAGCGGTGTTGAGTTTTACCCCCTCCTGAGGAGTAACAAGCGCAACCTCCATCCTCTTTTGTTCGGCATCTATGAAGATGTAATCTACCATCATGGCGCTGGGTTTAGGGACCCCTTGACGCGGATTGATCGGGCCCAATTTAAAGGAAGATTCATTAATAATCTTGCATCGCGGATTCCATCCCGCTATCGGGACAGGCTGCTACGGATATTATTCAGCGGGCTAATCGCGGAGAGGAATTTACTGGTTGAGCGGGTATTCAAAAAGATTCAAGAGGACCCGAATTTTTATCACGATCTGATTTAAGAACTAACGCACAGGGCATCGGCAGTCCCGGCTACTCAGGATGTTGGTGTCGTAGCCGCTCGCCTCCCCCGCGGGGGCCGGGGAATTTATGCGAGTAAAACCCGCGACGCTTACAAGAAATCCATGGAGGCAAGAATTCAACTGGCGCAAAAACTGATGGAACGGTTGCGCAGCGAAAAACATCCGTTCCTGGTCGTGGGGGATTTCAATGCGCCGAGCCCGGGCTATATCCGCAGGATTTTCTCCGCGGAATTGACCGACGCTGCCGCAGCGAAAGGACGGGGTTACGGTCTGACTTTTCCGGGCGCCACGCTGAATCCACTTTCGCTCTTCGGTCCCTGGCTGCGGATTGACTACATTTTTGCGAGCAAGAACTGGCGGGCCAATTTATTCTCGCGTCGAACCGCGCCAGCGAGCGCAACATCTGGCGGTCGTCGGCCAGTTTGAACTACAGACCGCCCGATAGAGCGCTTTTACTTCTTGCGAATGATGCAGAGCTTTTCGGAATCCGGTTGCCAGCGGAGACGCGTCCTCGCTCCAACGATTCGTGCCTTCACTCGTTTCCACCGGACCTTTTCCACCACGGCAACTCGATGGGGAACGTGGAACCGGAGATTCTCGATGTTCTTGGCGAGATAATCGGGATCGAGGAGGGCGTGGGGAGTTCCGAACTTGCCGGTTTTTTGAAACTCTTTCAGTACCGTGCGGGTCTTCTTGAAGTCTCCGCAGGCGTGGAGACCGGCTTCCTCCAGATCGTCACCCAAACCATTGTCCATCAGATCCTCCACGATATACAGACCGCCACTTTTCAACATCTTGAAAAAGAATCCCAAAGTAATTTGCTGATGATCAGGGCGATGGCTGCCGTCCTCGACGATGATATCAAATTGAATATTGTTGATCGAATTGGCGAAGGCCTGAAGCTGCTGGGCATTTCCCTGGTCGAATACAAAGGTCTTGATGCGGTCGTTATCCAAATGGGGAGCGGCATTGATGTCGGCTCCGTAAATGGCCGCGTTCGGAAAGTAATCGTACCACGTCTTCAAGGACGCTCCGCCTTGCGGATTACGGCCATGAGCAATGCGAGTCGGCCAGTTTTCCCCATGAACACCCAGGCCAATTTCCAAAAGGTTGATGGGGGCGAAACGCAATTTCTCGAAGTAAGGCTCGTAAACGTCCGTGTAATTATGCGCGCCCCATTGGTCGCTCGGGCCCTCCGTGCCCTTGTCGGTTCCGTATTTATTGGCGAGCTCTGTCAGTGATGGAGCGAACATAGAGCGCAAATAATACGAAAGCCACTTGGCGAGAGGTAACCCAAAATCTGTTTTTTGATTTGATCATTTGGCGGAGATCCATGGAAAAGATTGCCTTCACTTGTCGCTCGTGGCATGGTTTACGTCCTTGAACACGGCAAGTTGGATTTACATTAAATGAAAGTCGTTATTCTTGTTGCAGGCATCGGTTCCCGGCTCGGCAATCCTTGTCCAAAATGTCTGACGCCTTTGCGCCCGGACTATACGATCATCGACCACCAGTTGGAAAATCTGGAACAACATCGCAGTTCCGTGGTAGCGGTGGTGGTTGGATTCAAGAAGGACTTGATTCAGGAACGCCACCCGGAGCTTCTGTACGTTTACAATCCGCGCTACGACCAAACGAATACTTCGCAGAGCCTTTTATGCGCCCTGAAACATTTTCAGGAATTTCAAACGCCCTGGCAAGCGGAAGAGTACGGATGTACCCGCGGGTTGTCAAGGACGCGATCCGTCGGTCCAGGATGCGGGATGTTTCGGGCCCTTCAGCCGTCCGAGGCGCCCGGCTCCGGGGGCGTTTTGGCCTCGCGCGCGAGTGCCGGCCAAAGGAGGCTGTCGGCTCGGGGGTTGAACCGGCTGGGAGGGGGTCACGGCCTGGATCAGGCCCTTTGGAGTCGGTCGAATGACCGCGCGGGCCATCGGGGCGGTGCCCGGGCGGGCAAGCCGAGATGGGTTAGTTAGGATCTTGGCGATGACGGAGGCATCTTCGATGGCAGCGAGGATCGTCAAGGTGCCACCGCACTGCGGACACTGCTCGATGTCGATATCGAACACCCGCTTGAGCAACCGAGCCCAGCCCAGGCGGGCTGGTGCCGAGGGATGGGGCGCGTCAGCGTGAACCTCTGCAGCGCTGGGTGTGTTGACCGGCGCGCTGGGAAAGCCAGGCACAGGGAGATCGCCTCCCCGTGAAAACCGGGATTGGCGCCCCGAGGATGGAATGATCTCGGGCCGCAGTTTAGCGTTGGGCGCGAGCACGCCATGGAAGCGGATGAGATGGAGCCTTGGACGCGGGACAAGCGCGGCCAGGGCTGCATGAGCTCCAGGGGTGACATCACGACATGGGTGGTCCCGTCGTGGTAGGGGCGCTCCAGCGCTTGTCGCCCAACTCCATCGCCATGTACAACACGCCCTCTGCTGCGTTATCATTGCTCTGTAGGGTCACTCGATTCATCTTCGCTCTCCTCTCGGGGATTAGTCAATGCGTTCCTATTCGCCGCTTGATTACACAGTGAAGATGATGGTCGGCTCGCAAGAGCACGAGGGGATCCCAGACCCCCTCTCTCCTGACAATCTCGCGGAGGCGAGCTTAGGAAACCATGCAAATGGAGCGCCATGAAGTTGGCATGCCCCATCCCGCAGTCTCGGTACTGGGAAATCGGTCGTAATGTAATCAGGCTGAAGTGATCTCTTTCTAGATAGCCGCCAAGAGGGAAAGCCAATGTGCAACTCAGCATGTCTCAAATTTGCTGGATCCTACTTTCGCGAAGACGAAGTGAGGGGAAAGAAGGTAATCGAAATCGGCTCACGCAACGTAAATGGTTCGGTACGAGGCATTCTTGAGAGTTTCGAGCCTATGAGCTATGTGGGTGTTGACGTCGTCAACGGTCCGGGAGTAGACGAGATTTGTGACATCAATCGACTGACTGAACGTTTCGGCACGGAGAGCTTCGATGTTGTTGTCTCCACGGAGCTTATAGAACATGTCCGTGACTGGCGTAGCGCAGTATCCAACCTGAAGAGGATCTTAAAGCCCAACGGTGCGTTACTTCTGACGACGAGGTCCAAGGGGTTTCGTTACCACGGCTATCCGTACGACTTCTGGCGGTATGAAATCGAGGATGTTCACGCGATATTTGGCGACCTCACGCTACAGGTCGTCGAGAGCGACCCCATAAGCCCCGGTGTATTTGTCAAAGCGCATAAGGAAGCAGCTTTCCTTGAGAGGAATCTCAAAGCTCACTCGCTCTACTCCATAGTCAGGCAGACACACTGTAGGGATATTCGTGACCTCGACATTCTCCTCTTCAAGACCAAGAGGTTTGTGCGTGGATTTCTCTCGCGAATTTTGCCCGCTCGAACGAAGGCACTTATAAAGAGGGTAATCTGGAGGCAAGGAAGGAGCTGACGCGGGTACGCGCAGAAACCAGCCTGCAGTTGCGTTGGTTCCCAGTCGAGATCGCCGAGATGAACGGCCGGGTCGGGGCGGCCGCGCCGGAGCCGGATCTACAGCGGCGGACTCACCAGACTTTGTCGTCCGCGTGGCCAGCGTAGCAGGCCGGGCGCGCGCTAGTCCTCCGTCCCGTTCGTCTTGCGACGCTCCCGCTAACTGCCGGGTGGGCAGATTGGCGCGCTGACGCTGCCGATCCGCCGATCCCAGGCCGCGGACCCGTATGCTTGACAGCTCACGAGCCCAGCAGTACTGTGCCCCTTGATGAAAAAGGGCGTTTAACATTCCTATTCGCGATGACCGAAGCCGTACAGGTCCCGCTCGAGAGGACCCTCGCTGCCGTGCTCGAACAAGAGTTCGGGGAGCGCGCGCGGTTTGGCGGAAAGAAGGTTGAGGTATTGAACTTCGTGTCAGCGGGTACGGACAGCCCAACAGCATCTTCAGCTGCAGCATCGCGTGTGGCATTTCCAGCCGGACATCGTGCTCCTCGCCTTCACATGCAACGACGTCCGCAACAACTCGAAACTGCTCGAGTGGGACCGCATGCGGCCGTTCTACGACCTTGTGGACGATCGGCTGGTATTGGACGACAGTTTTCGCCAGTCGGACGCCTACCGCTTCCGCCGCAGCGCCTGGATGCAGTCGTTCTACGCCGCCGTTAACGCAAGCAGGGTGCTCCAACTCCTGCGGGAAGGGAGAAACAGCTGGACGAGGCGGCGACTCATGGCGCAGCAGGCGAAAAGCACCACCGGGACCGGCCAGGACGGGACGCGCGGGGTGTTCGGCGAACCGCAGGACGCCGACTGGAAGAAGGCCTGGGCCATTACCGAACAAATCCTCCTCAGGATCCGCGACGACGTGGTCAAACGCGATGTGATGTTCTTGCTGGCCATTACGTAAGCGGTCTATTAACCCCATCTAGTTTTCCAGGCTGATCCTTTGCGAGACTGTGTTCTCGTCCGTCTGAGAGGAGAACACGGTGATGACAGAGAAGGCCAGATCCGCGCTGCCCGCTAAGCTCTG
>JACCXJ010000360.1 GCA_013697045.1 Gammaproteobacteria bacterium
ATCAGGAGATGCCTTACGCCTTCTCGACGCCTGGTCGGCTATTCGATGATTTTTATGAGGACGTAGTGAGGTGCTTGTATGAAAACCGTGACGCTTGAGGTATGCCCGCTAGAGGACGTGAAGCGCCGTTTTGTACGGGCGTTCGAGGGCAAGGCGCAAGGTGCTTGCATCAGCTTCGAGACTCCAGCGCTATTGTTCCGCGTGCTCTCAGGCAAACGCTGGGAACTGCTCGCGAGCATGACCGGCGCAGGGCCGATGACCATCCGTGAGGCGGCAAGACGCGCAGGCCGCGATGTCAAGGCGGTACATGGAGACGTCCGTGCGTTACTCCATGCTGGGATCCTGCGCAAAACAGAGACTGGCAAGGTGGAGTTTCCTTTCGACGCCGTGCATGTCGATTTCAAGCTGCAGGTAGCTTAGCGAGCGTAGGCTAATGGTATGGGCTCCTCCCCTCCTCAACGGCATCGTGATGTGCCAGAGTGGAGGATGAAACGACCACTTTCAACGAAGAGGAGGAGTCCGGTATGAACAGTACGACAATCGGGTTGGACATTGCAAAGAGCGTGTTTCAGGTCCACGGCGTGGACGCACAGGGTAATGGCGGTGCAAGCTCTGGGTGTTCCGCGCAGCCACTTCGCCGCCGACCGACGCAGCGGCCTCCTAGCTAGCTAGGATCCCGCTTCGCCCGGACGCTACAATCGCCGCCATGACCTAGGGCGCCCCGTACACGCGAGCATCGTACACGCCCAATCGAACGCCTCGGAGGGAAGGGAATGAGCAAACCCACCCGCGACATCGACAAGCTGGTCGCCGAGCTCACCCTCGAGGAGAAGGCGCGGCTGACCGCCGGCGAGGATCTGTGGTCGACGGTCGCGATCGATCGGCTCGGCATCCCGAAGGTCCGCATGAGCGACGGGCCCAACGGCGCCCGCGGGTCCGCGCTGCTCGGCGCCGGCCCGGCCAGCGCCGCGTGCACGCCCTGTGGCTCCGCGCTGGGGGCGACGTGGAACCCCGCCTTGGTCGAGCGGGTCGGGGCGATGGTGGGCGAGGAGGCCCGCACCAAGGCGTGCCGGGTGCTGCTCGGTCCGACGGTAAACCTCCACCGCTCACCGCTGGGCGGCCGCAACTTCGAGTGCTACGCCGAGGACCCGCTGCTCGCGGGCCGGATCGCAGCCGCGTTCGTGCGGGGCGTCCAGTCCCGCGGCGTCGTCACCACCGTAAAGCACTTCGCCGGCAACGACGCCGAGTTCGAGCGCAACACCATCAACTCGGTGATCGACGACCGCGCCCTGCGGGAGATCTACCTGGTGCCCTTCGAGCTCGCCGTCCGCGACGGGGGGGCGCTCGGGATCATGACGGCCTACAACCGGCTCAACGGCCCGTTTTGCGCCGAGCACGCCGGGCTCTTGGCCGGGATCCTGCGCGGCGAATGGGGGTTCGAAGGGTTCGTGCTCACCGACTGGTGCTCCCTGGGCTCTACCGTGGGGTCGGCCGAGGCGGGACTCGACCTCGAGATGCCGGGACCCGGCCGCTTCTTCGGGCCGGCGCTCGCCCGGGCGGTCGAGGCCGGCGCGGTGGACCCGGCGCGGTTGGACGCAAAGGTGCGCCGGCTGTTGAGCGTGTTCGACCGGGTCGGGGCGTTCGACGATCCGCCCGACGCCAGCGAGTGCGCCATCGACCGCCGCGAGCACCGCGCGCTGGTGCGCGAGGCGGCAGCCGAGGCGATGGTGCTGCTGAAGAACCGCGGCGTGCTGCCGTTCGACCCGGCCGGCATGCGCACCCTGGCCGTGATCGGGCCCAACGCCGACCGGGCTCAGATCATGGGGGGCGGATCGGCCAGCCTGCGGCCCCACTACCGAATCACCCCGCTCCAGGCGATCCGCGCACACTTGGGCGACCGAGTTGCCATCCGTCACGAGCGGGGCTGCGACATCGACCGTACCACGCCGCCGCTCGGGGGGACACAGCTCACCACGCCGGACGGCACGCCGGGGCTGGTGCTCGAGTTCTTCGCCGATCCCGATCTCGCCGGCCCGGTCGTGCACCGACGCGTCAGCCCCGACGGCCTGCTGCTGTTCTTCGGCGAGCCGGCACCCGAGGTCCCCGCCGAGACGTTCTCGTTCCGGGCCACCGGTCGATTCACGCCGACGGACACTGGCCGGCACACCTTCACGCTCGTGCAGGCCGGCCGGGCCCGCGTCCTTGTCGACGGCGACATCGTACTCGACGGCACGACCGATCCCCCGCCGCCGGGCCAGGAGCTCTGCGGCCTCGGCAGCGAGGAGATCGCCGCGAGCGTCGAGCTCGTCGCCCGCCGGCCCTACGAGGTGGTGATCGAGTACTCGAGTCGCGACACGAGCGCGCTCCGGGGCGTCAAGATCGGCTGCCGCCTGCCCTCGTCCGACGACCTGCTCGACCGGGCGGTCGCCGCCGCGGCGACAGCCGACGCGGTGATCCTCCTCGTGGGTACCAACGACGACTGGGAGTCGGAGGGCCACGACCGCGAGGCGATGGATCTGCCCGGGGACCAGGACGCGCTGGTCACCCGGGTCGTCGCGGCCAACCCCAACACGGTGGTGGTCGTGAACAGCGGATCGCCGGTGACGATGGGGTGGGCCGGTGAGGCCCCGGCCATTCTCCAGATCTGGTTTGGAGGTCAGGAGATGGCGAACGCCCTCGTCGACGTCCTGGTGGGGGCGTCGGAGCCGGCCGGCCGTCTGCCCACGACGTTCCCGATACGGCTGGAACACAACCCGTCGTACGGCAACTTCCCCGGCGAGAACGGCCAGATCCGCTACGGCGAGGGTGTGCTGGTCGGCTACCGCTGGTACGAAGCCCGTCGCCTCCCGGTCCGGTTCCCCTTCGGCCACGGCCTGTCGTACACGACCTTCACGATCGGCGAACCGCGCCCGTCGTCCGGCGAGCTCCCCTCAGGCGCGACGCTCACCGTCGATGTGCCGGTCACCAACACGGGTGGCCGGCGTGGCGCCGAGGTCGTCCAGTGCTATGTCGCTCCTCTGTCGTCGCGTGTGGTGAGACCGCCCAAGGAGCTCAAGGCGTTCGCCAAGGTATGGCTGGATCCCGGCGAGACGGCGACCGTCCGGCTGGAGCTCGATGACCGCGCCTTCGCCTACTGGGAACCGGGTGATCCCGACTGGGCCGCGATCCAAGCCCGGCTAGCCGGCTCGGTGCCCGTACCGGCTGGCCGCGGGGCCGAGCGGCGAACCGAGCCGGGCTGGTACGTCGACGCCGGGCGCTACGAGCTGCACATCGGAAGATCGTCTCACGACGTCGCCCACCTCGTGCCGATCACGGTCAAGGCCGACCGGTATGATCCTGGCCGGCAGCAACCCGGTCGCGGCAGAGCCGTTTCAGCTAGCTAGCTGAGCTCGTGGAAGCCGCCCTGCTCCGCCATAGCACCCGGCGTTGTTCGGGCCATGTAAGACGCGGTGTACCGCGATGTGCACGCCCAGATGTTTACAAAAAACGCCGACGGCCTAGTGACCAACGGAGACATTGCCTATCCCATGCTCATCATTAATCTGCTCCCGCACGGGTTAATCGGGGTGATGATTCAGCGCGGTTTCTTCCGCATCCGGGATCTGAGCATTCGCGCCGAACCCATCTCTTTCGACCTGCAAATCCCCTACGGGGTCGGGTTCTACGATGCAGGCGGAAGCGTCCGCCTGCGCGTCCTGGACGCCGTGCGGGGGACCTTCGAGGGCGGCAAGGCGCAGGCGTTTTTCCACGACTGGCTGAACGGCGAGGAAGTGCCTTAGTCATGCAAGCAAAGAACCTATCGCCGCACCACGCCTGGTTGTGGCTGCGCCGACTCGCGGAGCGCTGCCTGCGCTTCACATCCGTCCTGTGGGGGCGGTTCCAGGAGGACCTGCTCAACCTACGAGCGATGGCGCTGACTTACACCACGCTCGTATCGCTGGTGCCGTTTCTTGCGGTAACGTTCTCGGTGCTCAAGGCCTTTGGGATCCAGCATCAACTCGAGCCATTGCTTGTCCAAGGCCTGCAACCCCTCGGTGCCGAAGGCGAGGAGATCAAGCGCCGGCTCATTGAGCTCATCGATCAGCTTCCGGTCGGGGTGTTGGGCGCGGTGGGGGCGGTAGGTCTTTTTTATACCACCATTTCTCTGATCGGACGCACCGAGGAGGCGCTAGACTGTATCTGGCGGGTGCGCCGCGCACGCACCTGGGGGGAACAATTCCGCGACTATCTGGGGGTGCTGCTGGTCGGACCGCTTGTGGTATCGGCCGCGTTTGCCTTGATCGCCTCGGCCCACAGCCATGCGCTGGTGCTGGACATCATTGCCATTAGGCCCCTGGGCTTTTTCGTGGTGCTCTTGACCCGGGTGACGCCCTTCATGCTCCTGTGGGCGACCTTCACCTTTATCTACAAGTTCCTCCCCAACACGTACGTGCGGCTGGCTTCGGCGCTTGTCGGTGGACTGGTGGCGGCGGTACTCTGGTTATTAGCCCATCTTTCTCAACTCACCCCAATAATCGCCGTTTCTTCTGGGCACGGACCTCTGTAAGCCGCATAAACACACGGAGTCCAGTTTGAAAGTGGCTGTAGTGTAGACCAAGTGTCTTGTCAG
>JACCXJ010000367.1 GCA_013697045.1 Gammaproteobacteria bacterium
ATCAGGCGATGCCGTGCGGCAGACAGATAGAAGAAAAAGCGAAGAACCGGAAGACTGAGGATGGGAACAGCAGCCCGCTACGCGTGAGGAGAACCACCACTACCGCGTAAGCGGTTTAGTTCAACTAGAAGTAGGCCCCCTAAAAGGGGCTCTTGTTTTGCGTCAAAAGCCAGTAGGAACGCTGCGCATACGGCAACCCCTGCCTAAAGATCAAGCACTTGGGCAGATTATAGTACCCCCTAAAGGCGAGCGGCAAGTACACCTTCGGACATCGGTACTGGTGGCGGGCAACCGCGTCTTGTGGACGCGATCCGAGGTTGGATCCGCAGTTGGGACATAGCGGTCAGGACGGCGGAGGCGCATGGGCGCGGGATCTCGCGCCCGTTGTTGAATGACGGTAAACGTCGAATTGGGGACCTGGGCCGCAGAGGTGTTCAGGGTCTTATGATACGCCGCGAGAACCGCCTGCTCAGGGCACAGGGGCCGCGGTGCTGCGGGCCTCGGCGGAAATGGCGGGTGGGGCAGCGATCCGAGGTTTGCGCGGTTTCCAATAGCCGCCGGTGGTGAAACAATCCCAGCCCCAGCGCAGCCAGCGGAGGAGGGCGAAGGCGAGCCACAGGGCCCAGGCCAGCATCAGGAAGCGATAGACCCAGAGGGGCACGGAGAGCACGAAGGCGCGCGGGAGTGAGGGATCGCTGCGGTCCTGGTACCAAGAGAGGGCGGAGGCGGTCGAGCCGTTGCCGGCGATCTGCATCTCGGGGAGACCCAAGAGGCCCTGGCGGACGGCGTCGAAGAGTGCGCCCGCGGCGAGCAGGGTCAGCAGAACGAGGGCGATCTGCAGGGCATCGAAGCGTAGCGGCGCGAGATCGCTCGGCACGCGCGTCCTGGCGGCGAGCGCCAGGAGCCAGGCGGCGACCAGGAGGGCGCCCACGGCGCTGCCCTGGCTCAAACCGATGCCGAGCAGGAACCAGTGCCGGAAGGCGAGGGGGGTGTAGCGCGTGCGCCCGAGTCCGAGGGCAAGCAGCGCGACGATGGCGAGTGCACCCCAGAACAGCACCGCGGGTCCGAGCCTCGGGCCGCCCACGAACAGCACCCAGCGATCGCTGCCCAGGCGGGCCTCCAGGCTGTGGTTGGCGCTCGGCGCGCCCAGGCCGAGCTCGGGTGTTCGAAACAGGAGGGTGATGCCCCGGTCCTGGCGGAACCGGACCTCGATGGATCGCTCGCCCGGGGTCAGGGGAAAGCCGATCTGCCGGCCTTCCTGGCGGATCGGCTGGGCCTCCCCATCGATGAGGACCTGGAGGAGGCGCCCGTCCTCCGGCAAGGTGAGGGCATGTTGCCCGCCCTGGCTGCTTTCGAGTGCGAGCACGAGCGTGCTGTCGTTAGCGCGCTGACCGATCTCCGCAACCAGGCGGCTCGCCTTCAGGGTCAGGGTCGGGCCCTCGATGGCGCGCGGCCGGCTCACGACCAGGGTGAGCGCCTCCCCGGGCCAGGGGCGCCATTCGGGCAGCCAGCGGCCGTTCGGGTCCTGATGATGCACGACCGGGAGGCCGCGCGTGTCGAGATGCCAGATGGGGCTCACATCGGCACGCCAGCGCTCCGTCCAGTCGAGCGTCTTCGGTGCGACCAGGGTCAGCTCCGGGCGCTTGTCGGCGATGACGGATCCCCATTGGGTCCGGTCGGCGTCGGCCGCGAGGCTGACCAATACCTTGCCGTCGCGCACCCGCACTCCCTCGGTGGTCACGGATTCACCGGCGAGCAGGGGGACCTCGAGCACCAGCGCCTGACCGAGCGGGGACAGGCGCCGGACCTCGGTGTCGACACGCCAGTCGAGCCCGAGGTGCAGGAGCCGATCGACGCGCGCGACGCCCGGCAGGGCGGCGCCGGGCTCGAGGTCCGGTAGCTGCGCGCCAGTCCGCAGGCGGGTGAACTGGAGCTGGCCCTCGGGCGCGCCGTCTTCACGGACGCCCTCGACGGCCCAGCCCTCGGCGCGCACCTCGACCCGGTGGGGGCGCAAGGGGAGGGGCAGGGTGAGGCGCGCGCGCGGTGGAGGGCGCCCGGCGACCAGGACATCGTGGCGACCTGTGGACAGGCGGACCCAGAGGCCACCGTCCGGTGCCCGGAAGAGCGGTGCGCCGCCTCCCTCGTCCAGGAGCACCTCGCTCGGCATCCATTCGCGGGCATTGACCGGCAAGGGCACGGCCACCGATCCCTCGCTGTGGATCTCCAGGCGCACGGCCAAGAGCGTGGGCGTGATCTGGATGGCGGCGCGCGCGATCTGGGCGCAGCTCGTCCGGCAGTCGGGTGGCGCCGTCAGGCGCTCCTTCAAGGTCTCCAGAAGCTTCGGATCGGGGAAGTCGGCACGCGCGCCTTCCCAGGGAAGGCCGAGGGCGGCCAGGACAATGATCACGAGGGCCGGGGTCATACCGCCGGACATCCCGCCGGTATCGTCCCGCCGCGTGCGGCGGAGCTGCCACATGCGTGCGGCGAGGAGGGCGAGGAGCACGACCCCGCAGAGGTTCATGAGCAGATGTCCCCACGGCGGGATGAGCATCAGATATAAAGCTTGGTCCCGCACCACCGGGCCGCGCCAGGTGAGCGCCACCTCCGTCCAGCGCCATTCGGGAAGGCCGGGGCCGGTCTGTACCTTGGCCTTGGGGTCGATCTCGTCGGTCAAGGCGGCCGGTCTCGATGGCGCTCGCTCGCGCTCGTCCTTCATGGCCATGGCATCCAACTGCTCGGCCGACGCCGGTGCGTCGACGGCGGCCGTTGCAGGCAGCTCCTCGGCTTCCGGGGTCCGTTCCGAACCTTTTCTAAATACCCGATCGCCCCGCTCTAGGGCCATGTCCATCTTCCCGGTCCCTTCGCTCGACACCTCCCCGGGGGTTTGGAGCCCGCCGAGCACGCCCGCGAGCGGCGCCGGCCCCGGTCGTTCGAGTTGCGGATAGAGCGCGAGGCGCACCTGATCGACCATGAACGGCAGGGCGATCACCGCCAGCACGCCGAAGGCCCCGAAGCGGTAGGCGCGTGCCAAGGACGACCAGCGTCCCTCGGGCAGGACTCGCACGAGGGCGGTCGCGGCGCACAGGTGCAGCCAGATGGTGGTCGGGGCCGCGGGCTCCTGCCAGATGAGGGTCAGCGCCACGAGCCCGAGGAGGCCCGTGGCCGGACCCCACAGATGGCCGATGGCCATGCCGGCGAGCAGGACCAGGAACAGATCGAGGAGCGTCCAGCGCATGAGCCAGGTCGCGGTCGCGTCGTCCATGCCGCTGGCCGCGAACAGACGCCAGCCGGGCGGCAGGTGCAAGGTGGCGGAAAGCCCCTGAAAGTCCTGATCCCAGCCCACGGCCGGCGGCGATCGCAGCGCGCCTTCCAGGCGTGAACGGGCGTCGAGATCGAGGGTGCCGCGCCGCACCTCGACGCCGGGGCGCCGGGAGCCCGGCAATGCCGTGATGAGCTGCGGGACGCCGTCCTGCGCCACGCGCCCGAGCGCGAGCTGGTCCCCCGCCGTGAGTCGCCAGCCGCGCGTCATGGTGCCGGTGATGGCGTCGGCCACCGTGTAGCCGCCGCCATCGAAATCGAGCCATAGATCGCGTTTGAGGATCAGGCGATCCGGTTCGGACTCCGGGTCTCCGCGGCGCACGACCTCGAGCGTCAGGGTGTCACCGGGGTTCACGCGGTAGGCGGGGAGTCCCTTCCAGGTGTCTGGCAGGGTGGTTTGGCTCGGGTCCACGGCCGGGACCCCCTCGACCTCGACCAGCCGCAGGTGGTTCCGCGCATCGAAGACCCACACCTCTTGTTTCGGCCAGGGGTCTCGGGGCTCCGCGAGCGTGAAAGTGGTGGTGTCGGCTGGATAACGGCCCAGGACCTCGACCACCCAGTGCCCCGGCCGCACCTTCAGGCGCAGCTCTCCGCCAGGTTCGATCCGCGCCGGTAGGAGGCTCTCCAGTCTCACGGGGATGGTGTCCGGGAGCAGTGCCCCGCTCAACGCCAGCTCGCGCTCCTGTCCGCTCACATCGAGCTCTACGCGCGTAGTGATCTCGACCGGGATCTCATCCGTGAGCCGGCGGAACACCTGGATATCCAACCGGTCCGCTGCCTCCCCCGCGCCCTCGGTCTTGAGCCAGACCTGCCCATCGGGACGCAGGTCCGGCAGGGCCATGGTCTCGCCCTTGACGCGCAGACCCACCCGGCCGCTGTCCGGCGGGAGGGTGAGGGAATCGGGTAGTCGGTCCCATTGGAAACGCCCGCTGATCCGATGGGTGCCGGGCCCGAGGCGCAATACCGGTCGGCCATCTCGCTCCCCGACAGCAGCGGCGTCTCCATCGACTTTGACCTCTTGTGGCCAGTGCCGGGGATCGCCGGGCAGTGCCACGTCGACCTCGCGATACACGACCCACGATTGCTCGAAGGTCCCGCCACTCTGTTCGAGCGTCAGCTCGACCGTGCTCGGCCAGGCGCAACGCCGCGCGCGCGGATCGCTGAAGAGGGCCGGGCAGCCCAGATCATTGAGGCCGTGCAGCACCCAGGGGACCCAGGGCTTGAGCGGTTCGGGCACCGCCTCGGGGGCCAGCGGGCGGGCCTCGGCGGCTACGAGGCTGGCCACGGCCAAAGCGAACGCCAAGAGGAATCTCACGCGCATGGTGTACCCTCCGCCGGGGCCGGGTCCGGTGGGGGCGTAGTCTACCCCCGGCAAGCGTGTCGGGGCATGGGGCCAGGTGCCGGTTGTGTGTCGGATGGATCGCACCCGTGCGCTACTTGAGCCCTCAAGGCGATTCTGGTACAAATGCGCCCCTCTCGTTCGGTGAGGTCGACCCGGTGTCGGTGACCAAGAAACCAGCCAAGCATGCGGGGATTGATTCCGCGCCATCGAAACCCCCGGCGTGGGGTGGGTACTCCGGGTTCACGCCCTACGATCCGGAAGCCGGCGAGGACTACATGGGCCCGCGGCAGGTCGAGCATTTCCGGCAGATCCTGCTGGCGTGGCGCCGCGAGCTCATGGACGAGGTGGAGCGCACCGTCCATCACCTGCAGGACGATGCCGGCACCTTCGCGGATCCCAACGATCGGGCCACCCAGGAAGAGGAGTTCGCGCTGGAGCTCCGCACCCGGGAGCGGGAGCGTAAGCTCATCAAAAAGATCGGAGAATCGCTCGCGAGCCTCGAGATCGGCGATTACGGTTACTGCGAGGTCTGCGGCGTCGAGATCGGCATCAGGCGTCTGGAGGCGCGCCCCACGGCGACGCAATGCATCGACTGCAAGACCCTCGACGAGATCAGGGAACGCCAGCTCGGGTGATCGTCAATCCGTGGTGCTCGATCACCTGATGTAGGGCGGGTTAGCGGCGGTATCGCGTAACCCGCCTTCCGGAACGCCTTGCATGAGTCCGGCACCGGAAGTTCCTCTTGGGTGCGTTCCGGCGGGTTACGGCGCAAACGGCGCGTCTAACCCGCCCTACATGGACTCTCCCGGAGGGAGAGGGGATTTAAGGCATCGCGCAGAAATAACTTGATAAAGTGTGAGAGATGTGCTTTAAAGCGGGACGCAGATTGCGTCCACGGTAGAGCAGATCGAGTCGAAGTACCGATCGCTTGTGTCGGTGTTGGATGAACG
>JACCXJ010000079.1 GCA_013697045.1 Gammaproteobacteria bacterium
GCTACAGCCATATTCCACAGCGTTTTGCGACGCAAATCAACGCCTTCTGTGTCGCATACCTCAACCCCTACCTCAACTTCCACCGCCCCTGCCTGTTTGCCGAGAACACCATCGATGCCAAGGGCAATTGCTCAGCGGGCGTAGGGTATCAGCGGCGACCAGCGTTCTACTGCGCGCATGGAGCGGCGCACGGCCGTGCGCCACTACCGTTTTCGGTGGCAGGGCTCGTCACCTCGGCCTGCGGGTGAGCCGGATGGTGATCGGGGTGTTGCTGACAACGGCCCCCGCTGATATTCCTAACCTCCAAGCTGCCCTGGAGTCTCTTCGCGTTCGTCTTCTTGACGAAGTTCTTGGCTTTCTTGGTGAGCCGGAGCTTGAAGGTGTTGGTCGTACCCGGCGGGACGTTGACCACGGCGGAGGCGAACCTGATCCGTCGGCGCGCCTTGGCCGACGCTCCGGGGCCACTTCCGAGCCTGACGGCACTGGCCCGCACCGTGAGAAGCACATGGCTGGTGCAAGAGGTCGTTGTGTCCTGGCAGGTGAGCAGGACCCTGCAAGTCCTGCTCTGACAAGTGGCAACGAGCCGGGCCCCGGGCGGTGGGATGGCCGGTGGCGGCGGTGGTGGTGGCGGCGGAGGAGGTGGCGGAGGTGGTTGCAGGGGCGGAACCGCACAGGCGACCGGAGGTGGCGGAGTAGGCGGGGGTGGCTGTAGCGATGCACCTAGCGCGGCTTCGGCCTGGATGAGCCCGAAACCAGTGCGGCAATCGAAGCCGTTGTAACGCCAGTGTCGCCGGATCGTCCATGTCGACGGCCGTGGTTTTCAGGACGGAATAGACGGCATCAGCACCGATTGACGGGTGCAGGTCGGTGATCAAGGCGGCGACCCCGGCGGCATGCGGGGCGGCGGCCGAGGTCCCGAAGAAGTTCGGGAAACCGTCCGCTTCCGGATCGACGCCGGGGATGAAGAATGTCGTGTTGGCGCCGTCCGGCGCCGTGATCGCCGGCTGCGCGCGGACCTCGGGTGTGGCGAGCCGGTTCCCGGCGGTATCGAAGAAAATGGGGGTGCCTCCGGCCGAAGAGGACGTCTCGATGAGCGGGGGACTCTGCCCGAACGCGGGCGTATCCCGGTAATCGGCCGCGCCGACGCCGAGCCCCCCGCGTGCGACACTGTGGCCGAAGGAGGTGCCGCTGCGTGTGTCGAACTGATCGATCGTGATGGAGCCGCTCCCGACGTTCACCGTTTTCATCAACCCTGGGTCCGGACCGGAGAACTGCAGGATGATCATCCCGAAGGTGGTAGCGGGACCGGCGTTACCGAAGCTGAAAACCTCGAAGGGATCGCCCCCGACGTTGACGTTAGCGCTGCCGGCGAGACCCAGGTTACAAGCCGCGTCGGTGAGAATGATGTCCAGGTCGCTCTGCGATCCCGGGGGCCCGCTGACCGAGAAGAACGGCTCATCCCATTGGAAGATTTGGCCCAACGTCCCGCCCACCGGAATGGTGATCTGCTGGCAGGTATCAACCCCGAGACCTGGATCGAAGTCGTGCAACTCTTCAGGCCCTGCGCCAAGATCTCTGAACTGCCCGCTACCGCGGAAGGGGGACTCATAGGACCGGCGACCATCGTTCCGGCCGCGCTGAAGTAGCTGATCCCGCGCGCCTTTACCAGGTCGACCGCCTGGGCGATGATGCCGTCCTGGAACATCGGCTCGGCGAAATAGACGATGTCGTCGGTGATCACCTTGGCCCCGGCGTTGCCGAGATCGATGATGCCCTGGGCGAAACTGGCCTGACCTTCGAACGCCGTGTGAAAGGCCTGGCTGGCCCCGGGAGCGACGTCATGGATGATCTCCATCATGCCCCGCCCTTCGTCCGTCGCGCCCTGACAGTCGCCGATCTCCTCCAATACGACGATCCCGGCCGGCAGATCGCCGCTCGCGACCCCCGCCGCCGCACCCCCGAGGCAGTTGAAGCTGTCCGAGAGGGTTCCCACCGTAACACCCGTGCCGTCGACACCAAAGGTGCTGCGGGCGATGTCTGCCCGCATCGCGACATCGCCCTGGCTCGTGACGCTGCCGACCAGAGTCATGGCATAGGCCGGGCGGGCGAATCTCAGCGAGGCCAGGTTTTCGAGGGCCGGGATCGCCGGGATCGGCAGGCGGCCCGAGACCATGTGTCCGAACACCGCCGCGTTCTGGAGCCCCAGCGCTTCCAGATCCGCCGCGAGCGCCTTGGGATCGCCCTCGGCGGCGGTGTCGACGACCACGTACCCTTCGGCGATCCGCGCCAGGGGGTTCCGAGATGTGAATCCTGACGGTCCTCGCGCGTGTGGGTCCGATGTCTCAAGGTAGGTCTGGTATTCGCCCTGGAGTGCGTAGAGACCAGAGCTGGCTTTGCTAGCGGCGCGACCCTTGGTGCTGGTCCTGATCGCTAGGGAATCGGTAGCGCCTCGCAACGCGATGACGGCGGCCGCAGGCCCGTCGTCCGCCGTCGCCGCAGTGGGATCGAGGCCGACCGCGATGAGCACCGCGGCCGAGGCGATGCTGGCCACTTTGAGCCGGACTCCGGGGACAACGCGAGGCGGCGAGGCGGGGCGGTTGGAAATGAGCGGGATCGACGCCGAGATGGAAATGCTGCGTTGCATGACGTCCTCCTTTGGGCCCCCCTCAGGGTCCCTGTGTCGTCGCCCAAAAATCACCGTAGATCAATAGCGTCTCGGTGTCCTGGCGCCCTCGGGTGAAATCCAGGCAGCCGGCGTGGGCCTTCTCGCAAAGTGCTCGTTGCGGGCACGGACCTCCGTCCCTACCCCGATCCAGAGACCGTTGGTGGCACTGCGCAGCGCAGTCATGGTGGTCACAGGCCCGTCTCTGCCATCACCGACGTGGGACCGACACCCAGCGCGATGACCGCCGCGGCCCAGACGATGCTGGCCACTTTGATCCGGACTCCGGGGGAACGCGAGGCGGCGAGGCGGGGCGATTTGGAAATCAGCGGGATCGAGGCTGAGATGGAAATGCTGCGCTGCATGACGTCCTCCTTTGGGTCGCCTGTCTCAGCGTCCCAGTGTCATCAACCATAGATCACAAGATCACAGTCTCGGTGTCCTCGCGCCGTCGGACGAGATCTCGGCACCCGGGGTGGGTTTTCTCTCGAGGGTGCTGTAAGCTTAATGGAAAGCCCCTCGGGCCGTCAAAAGCACTCAGGATCGGAAAAGCGATCGTGGTATCGATGAGCGGTGCCCGCCCGCTGTGCCCCGTGTCAGTAGGGGCGCACGGCCGAGCACCCCTACCGGTCTTCGATGGCGGGGGCGATGTTGCTCGCCCCCATTGATGAAGTACACGCGCATCCTCGCCTACCTCGGCGAGCCCACCCAGGCACCGCACATCGCCCCGGCCTGCCCGCGGTCCTCCCTGGGACAAGCACTCGGAACCCCGCCAAGGCACTGACCTCAGCGAGCCCCCACCCGACGCCAACCACCGGGGCCGCCCCGACTGATAATGAGCGCTCCCCCCCGGCGCCGGACCCCTTTCAGACCGCCAAACCGCTGCCCAGCTACACAACGCTTGCGCACGGTTCCCGGATAGACTATATTAGTTACGAGGGAGGTAACCAAGACCGGCAGGGACAACCTAATCATTCGGGGGGAGTTTCCCGGAGGCAACCAATACCGGCAGGGACAACATACGTTTCCGTTTCTTACAACCCGCCGATGAAGGACCGGCGTATGGCTCCCACGGGGTGTCATACCCAGCCCCGATTCGGCCTTGATTAGCTAGGAGAATACTAATGATCAAAACCACACTGTTCGGTAGTGCGTTGGCCGTCGCGTTGTCGGCCGGCCCCGCCATGGCGGAGGACTTCCATGCCCTCGCCGGATTACAAGGAGCTAGTCCCGCGCCGCTCCAAGACGGGGTGTTGGCCGCCACGGAAGGGGGGTTGTTTTGTAGCTCGGTAAACGGCTCGTTCGCGGGCTTCGATGTCCCCACCGGGGTTTGCCTGGTCTCAGACCTCCCGACAATATCAACACAGTTCTCTTCTTTTGCGGTTTCTAACGAACTTCCCGTTACCGGCGCGACGTTCCTACAGGTGACAGGGTTCTGAGCTGACGTTCAGGCTCATCAGGATGAGGTAATCACCGGGTAAGGTAATGTCCCCGGTGGGGCGAGCCCGGGGGTTCGTGGCAGGTACTGTGACCGGCCACGTGCCCTGCCGGGTGCGCCCCGCTCTCGGAGAGCCCTCGTGCAGTCGGGGGCTCTCCACTCTTCTCCACTCTTCAGCTACCAGGGGGGTGCTCCGCTTAGCTAATGTAGACCTTGCGCTTCTGGTCTGTTCCTTATCAACACGGGCACAATGGCACCTGCCGCGTCGATGAGCACGTTCACCAATTCTATGCGGCGTCTTTTTTGGCTCTAGTCTCGAAAGGCCGTGATCGCCGAGTAGAGGGCCAGTGCAGAGTCTCGTACGCCTCTCGGCCCTCGGGTACCTGGCGCTACCCGGCAAAAGGCACACGGCGACGGTGCCCGACATGCTAGAAGTTCACCACGCTGAGAGAGTTAGCGCGCCGTCGACGCGATCGCGATTGAGTTATCCATTAAAGAAACGCACTGGAATAGTGGGTAGCGTATGATAAGTGTAAGGCGAATCCTCGGGTGGGTACTGATGATCCTGCAGCCTGTTGGCGCGAGTGTGGCCGAAGCGGCCGCCTGGAGTGTTCCCACCCCCGCCAAGGAGACCATCGCGAAGCGTCATACCCTGAAACAGCTTCGCGACCAATATGTCGTTAAACAGCAACTGGACTACTCGTGCGGTGCGGCGGCGCTGGCTACTCTCATGGTTTATTATTATGGGGAGAATACCTCAGAAAAGGAGATCCTAGAGTTGCTCAACACCCGGCTTCAAACGATGAGTGAAGAGGACCGAGCCCGCAAGACAAGCATTGGGTTTTCCCTCCTAGATCTCAAAGTTGTGGCTCAACAGAAGGGTTATCAGGCTGCGGGCTTTAAGCTGAGCGTTGACCAACTTCCACAGTTGCTGGCCCCAGTGCTCGTTCACCTCCGGCCACTCGGTTATTATCATTTTGCCGTGCTCCGGGGAGTGGCTGGGGATCGTGTCTATTTGGCCGATCCGGCACGCGGCAATCTGCGCATGAGCATAGAGCGTTTTTTGGATGAGTGGCACGGGCTCGTGTTTGTCCTGGGCAAGGCGGGAGAAGAAAAAATCACGCATTATCCCTTAGCGTTGTCTCGGGGCACCGATTATCCTTCACCCACGTTGCACCAGGCAGTCCAGCAGGCGGACCAGGCAGCGTCGTCCGCCGTAAACCTTGTTCTACGAGCGCGTCCTCGCTAGGCTCTCAGCCAAAGGGAGGAACGAATGAAAAAGAACAACAGGACCCTCGCTAGACGCGCACGAGTTTCTCGCCATTTGCCAGTCCGCCGAGACGCAGGAGGAAAAAGGCATACGATTTTGACCGTCTTTCACGTGCTTATCGCCTTTGTCTTGGTGGGTCTTATCTTGATCCATCTGGGCAAAGAGACTGACGCGGGCGCTGCTTTTGGGAGCGGAGAGAGAAAGCCAGATATCGATGGCGGAAGGCCGGTCATCGGAGTAGGTGTCAAGGAGGTTTCGTCGGCGACAGACAGCCGAGTGGATGGCTATGTCCCCAAGACGGAATACGAGAAGCTTAAACGGGAGGTGGAAAACGAGAAGCTTAAACGGGAGGTGGAAAACGAGAGGCTTAGACGGGAGGTGGAAACCCTCAAAGGCCATATGCAGCGGCTGTTAGCAGCAGGGCCCGCTACGCCGGAATCAAAACCTTCCGCTACAGAAACCAAAGAGGAGAAACAACCGGTCGCTAGTGCGCCCCCCTCATCTCAAGAGAGGGTTGGCCGATCTGAGCGGGAAGAATTTGAAGTCGCGAAAGGGGACCGCCGCAAGGAGGCGGAGGAGGCCAAAAGGGAATTGGACCAGTTTTTACGCGCCGAAAAGCTTTTATTCAAGCCTGGGGAGGTCCAATTAGAGTTTGGGGCCTCTTACGCCCACGAGACTGAGACCAGTCAGGACAGTCCATCGGCACCCGTGTTTATATCTCGCTTCGCGAGCGCAAATGTCCTGATGCGGTATGGTCTTGCAGAGGACCTGGAATTCGATTTTGGCGTCCCATTGGTCTACACCGAACAGGAGCGTGACACTAGACCATTTGTCCCTACTCAATTCGGACCTTTCACCCCAAAGGCTAGTGTGGGATTCGGAGATATCAACTGGGCATTCAGATATGCAGCCATACATGAAGATCGGGGGCTGCCGGAGGTGACCCTGAACGTGAATGCCAAAGCCGACACAGGCGATGAGGATCGGTTATTGGGTACCGGACATTGGGACGTGGGAACCGGGGTGTCGCTGGTCAAGACCATCGATCCGGTGGTGTTCTTCGGCTCATTGGGATACACCTGGACCCTGGAACAAGGGGATGTCGATCCCGGGGACCAGATTCCCTATTCAATCGGCATGGGGTTCTCACTCAATGACCGGGTAAGTGTTTCCATGGCGATGGCTGGTGCGGCGATTAGGCGCAGAGAAATAAACGGAAATGAGATCAGCCGTTCCGGACTAGACATCAATAGCCTCCAGTTTACGACCACCGTGCAGCTGGCGAAGCGAGTGTATGTGGAGCCCTTTGTAGGCTTTGGTCTGACTGACGAGGCTGCCGATTTCTTGGTCGGGATCAATGTACCGGTGGGGCTTGAAGGACGTTTCCCCCTTCCGTTTTAATCCAAGGACTTCTAAGGGTCGGGGCCTTCTGTTCTACCGTCCCAGAACGCTGTAGCGACTACACCGGTGTTTCATAATGGAGCTGGTTCCGTAACAACAAACACCAGCTTATTCCCTCCCCCTGGCTGGGGGAGGGCGAGGGTAGGGGTTGAGCGTCGCGTGGTTCTGAGACACTCAACCCCATCCTATCCTTCCCCCTTTCCAGGGGGAAGGATGGAAAAGGGCGTACACTGGATGGCCCGAAAGCCGTGGCGCAGGACTGGGAGGCGCGAGCCGGCCCCCACGCGCACACCCAGCTGCTATGCCGCCGACCCGCTACTAGTACAGGTGGAGGAAGAAAGGACCGGTGCCGAATGACAACACGCCGGCGTCGTTCCGACTGAGGGTCGTGACGAAGAACTGCGTCGCGGGGGGGCAGTTGCCAAGCGCGTCACCGAACCCCAACAGACCGGATTCGAAGAACGCGTTGGCGACTATTTCGGGGGTGATCTGACCACCCTTGATGGCAGGCAGGCCTGAGAAGCAGAATAAGCCAGCCGGAGAAGGCTTTGTCACGTTCGCCGAGGTGACGCCCTGCGAGTTCGCCGGATCGACGGTACCATCCGCAGCCACGCGCGCGAACAAGACGGGGTTCGCGCTGCTCGCGGTGTTCGCCGTGTTCGCCGTGTTCGCCGTGTTCGCGCTCTGGGCGCTGACCGCGCTGCCGACGGACAGCCCCGGCGCCCTTTTATTGATCTCCTGGTTCGCGATCCTTCTCACCCTCGCCGAGCTGATCGTCGCCTTGGCCACTGTGTCGGTCTCCGCAACCGCCGAGTCGGGGAGCACGAACGAAAGCGCAATGACGGTGACGACCATCGCCGCCGGCTTGGATCTGTAGTACGACTTGCTCATGGTGAACCTCCTAATTCTAAAATGGTTGTTCCCCACGGCCCTAGGACGAGCCCCCGGGAATCCTAGGCATTCTACGAGCCCCCCGTCAAGAAGACAACCGTCGTAGCAAGCGTAACGCCGAACCGCACCCTATCCGGTGTTTCCCGTGCACGACAGCAACTGTACCGGGAAGACCATGGGCGATCCCTGAGTTGCGCCTCGCCCCATCGAGGCTATAATAAAAGCCTCCTCAGGAAAATCTGTGGGTGAACTTCGGCTCGGGTAGGGCGCCAAGTGGCTGATTCAAAGCGACTTCCAGCCCATGATAGGTCCGAAAACCATAGGCCTTTCTGGTAGTGAGTTTGGCCTTGGCATTGAAGCCCTCGACCACGCCGCTCGAGAGCTGGCCTTTGGCTCGGAACCAGTTGAGGATAAGCGGTCGATGACCCCACAACGTGCGGGCGACGCGCTTCATCGGCCCGATCTTCGATCGCATCGTGCGCATGCACCATCGGTCGAGGAAGCACCCGGCCCAATAGGGCGAGCGGTAGCCCCAGAAGAACTGGAAGTCCTCCTTGAGCAGGTAGCTCCGCACGCTGCGCAGGTTGTACCGCAAGAGATCCGCCAGCCGCACTTCCTGCTTCTCGGTGAGGTTCTCGGGCCGCTTCAGCAACAGCCACCGCGTCTTGGTCAAGACGGGCTCGCGGCCCCGGGCCCTGAGCTCCCGGGCTTCCTGGGCACGGACCTCATCGATGGCCTTGCCGAAGTGCCCCATGATGTGAAAGCGATCTAGGACGTGAATGGCCGGCAGCCTATCGTACCCCGGGCCGCTCTGCCCACAGCCCGAGCACACCGGCCGGCCATTGACCCGAGGATGCAGTTACACTTCCAGAGTCGGAGAGGAGGCGCCCTCCACCCAGCGAACCGCACCATACACGAACGATTTGATTTTCTGGACACGATGAGGATAGTCTTGAGGGGCTGGGGATCTGTGGGCAAGGGAGCTTGTCCACAGATCCCCGGCTTGGCCTGTGGGTCCTGTGGGTAACAGGGATGTTATCCCCAAGTCCACAGGCACCCATTCCCTCACAGGCTCGCAACCACCCACAAATTGTCCTGAAGAGCCGTAATTTTATGAGGGACGCCAACAGAGGCAGGGAGAACAACTCGCCATACCCGTTTATTCTTAGAATGCGCCGATGGGGGGAGCGGCGTGTTGCCCGAAGGGGTGTCATACCCTGCCCCGAGTGGGCATTGATTAGGGGAAATACGATGAAAAAAAAAGGCACGTTGTTAGGTAGCGTGTTGGCCGTCACAGTGTCGTCCGCCCCCGCTCTGGCGGCTGAGTTCGATACCTCCGCCGGATTACAAGGAACTACTCCCTTTCCCCTCCAAAACACGGCGTTGGGCGCCAAGGAATTCGGGGCAGAATGCGAGTCGGTTGATAACTCGACCGCCGCTACTTGGAATGCTGGAGAGTTTTGCTTAGCTACGGACCACAACACGTCGACAACGGGCTCGGCGGATCCTGCGGTTGTCAATGACGCAGCCGTAGCGGCCTCGCCGCTCCCACGGGTCCCGCTTAGAGACGGCACCTCACTTAGTGAATCACGTCGTTCCCCGAGTGCCAGTGCGCCAATGGGGCCGGAATGCGTGTCGTTTGGCGGCTCGACCGCGGCTACCGGGGATGACGGAGGGTTTTGCCTAGCTTCGAACCTCAGCACGTCGACAACGGGCATTGCGAAATTTGCGTTTGCCAATGGCTTACCCGCAGCAGGTCTTCAGTTCCTACAGATCACGTCTCGAGACGGCAGCGCATTTGTTGGATCACGTCCTATCCCGAGTACCGGTGCGCCAACGGGGCCGAAATGCGTGTCGGCTGGCGGCTCGACCGCGGCTACCGGGGATGACGGAGGGTTTTGCCTAGCTTCGAACCTCAGCACGTCAACAACGGGCATTGCGAAATTTGCGTTTGCCAATGGCTTACCGGCAGCGGGTCTGCAGTTCCTACAGATCACCTTTGCGGACGGGGGCTCGCCTGGTGGATCACGTCATTCCCCGGGTACCGGTGCGCAATGCGTGTCGGTTGACGGCTCGACCGCGGCTACTGGGGATGGCGGACGGTTTTGCCTAGTTTCGGACCTGAACACGTCGAGCACGGGCTTCGCGAATTTGTCGGTTGCCAATGACTTACCCGTGGCGGGTATGCAGTATCTACAGGTCACGTTTCGAGACGGCAGCCCACTTGATGGATCAGGTCATTCCCCGGGTGCCGGTGCGCCGATGGGTGCGGAATGCGTGTCGGTTGATGGCTCGACCGCGACGACTGCGGAAGCCGGAGAGTCTTGCCTGGCTTCGGACCTCAGCACGTTGACAGCGGGCGCCGCGAATTTTGCGGTTGCCAATGACTTACTCGTAGCGGGTTTGCAGTACCTACAGGTCACGTTTCGAGACGGCAGCCCACTTGGTGGATCAGGTCACTCCCCGGGTGTCGGTGCGGAATGCGTGTCGGTTGGCGGCTCGACCGCGGCTACTGGGAATGCCGGAGGGTTTTGCCTAGTTTCGGACCGCAACGCGTCGAAAACGGGCTTCGCGAATTTTGCGGTTGCTAATGACTTACCCGTAGCCGCCTTGCAGTTCGTACGGGTTCCGTTTAGGGCCGACGGCTCACTTGATGGATCACGCCGTATTCCGCGTGCCGATGCGCCAATGGGCGTTGTCATTTCCGATCCCGATAGGTTTCCTATTCAACGCCTATCTCCGCCTGCTCTCGCCGGTATCGCAGATCATCCACAGCGCTATTTCCACATTGGTGAGCGAAGAAGCGGGATGGTCATGAACTTAAGCCCAAACGGGCGCCGTCACCCTAGTCCAGTGTTCTGGCTCAGCCGCCCGCTCACGTGTAACGGTCTACCGGCGACCATCGCCGGGACCTTCGGCAACGACACGCTCGTCGGCACCCCGGGCAACGACGTCATGCATGGACGGGGCGGTAACGACGTCATCCACGGCCTCCAGGGTAATGACATCATCTGCGGAGGCGGGGGTAACGATCAGCTATTCGGTGACCAGGGTAGGGACCGGCTGTTCGGCGGGGCCGGAAACGATGGCTTGAAAGGAGGCATGGCCAGCGACCGGCTGTTCGGGCAGGAGGGCAACGACGCCATGGACGGACAAAGGGGTAACGACGATAACTGCAATGGAGGCATCGGAGCCGATACGGCCAGGACCTGCGAACAACCGCGAAAAGTGCCGTAGCCCTGAGCCAGACCCAAGACTCGGCTCATAGGTTATGTAGTTAAGGAATGCCGAATATTGGCTCCAGACCGAACTGCAAGCGCCCGCGTTTCCGATCGCGCTTAGGGTGTGCGCGTTTGGCGTTGCCGGCGAGATAATCGATCCCCCGT
>JACCXJ010000088.1 GCA_013697045.1 Gammaproteobacteria bacterium
AGCGCCATTCGTAGGTGCCGGGATCGACGATCGACTCGCGCTCCCGGGTCAGTCCCATGAGCCCGACAGGATGCGCTGAGGAACTAAGCGCATCGTTCGCGATCGATGCGCCTCCTTCGTCGGCACATCCTACGGGATCTCCGGCAACTCGCCCATCGTCCCAAGCCGAAGGCGTGGGCGCTCGAGGACCGGACGGCACCGTGTCGCGAACCGCCGCGGCGCTCGTCCGTCTCGAACAGGGCTTCGCCGAAGACCTCCGCCTCGATAAGTTGGCTGCGGCCTGTCACATGAGCAGCTCCCATTTCAGCCGCATCTTCAAGAAAGAGCATGGCGCCTCGTTCAGACGCTATCTCCTTCACTACCGTCTCGAACGGGCATGCGAGCTTCTGGCTACCGGCGAGACATCCATAAAACAGGCGGCCCTGGCCGCCGGCTTCAATGATTGTTCGTATTTCGATCGTGCCTTCAGGCGCCGTTACGGCATGACCCCGCGCGATTACCAGGCTACGCACTCGGCACCTCGGCCCGAAGAAGCGCCTGCCCGGTAGGGTGGGCGCGGCGTCCTGTGCCCATCAAACTCCCGTAACGGTGGGCATCCACATCCTGCCCACCCTGCGATCTAGTGGCGGATACGGCCACGAGCTGCGAACAGCCGCGCGGGGTACCGTAACCCTGAGATGGAGAGCCGCTAGAATCCCGACACGCGATGCCCTCACCCGTTTACCCGGAGCGACGTCATGAGCTCGCCTTCCGAGGGCGGATCGCTGCCCGCCGAGCCGGTCTTCGAGGTCGTCTCGACGCTCTATTTGAGCACCCTCTTCCAGCTCTAGCGCTTCGAGAACAGCCTCGGGCTCGGAGAGACCTATCAAGGCTACGACCGGCTCTATGTGCCGCGGGTGGGATGGACGACCGGGGATCTGGATATCCACGATATCGGGGTGGATGGGCAAGGGCGGCCGGTCTTCGTCAATACCCTCTTCGGTTGTTTAGCGACGGTGAGCGAGCGGCATAGTTTTGTCCCGCTTTGGAAGCCGCCTTTCATTTCGAAGCTCGCCGCCGAGGACCGCTGCCATTTGAACGGGCTCGCGATGGAGGCGGGCGTGCCCCGTTACGTCACGGTGGTCGGACGAAGCGACGTGGCCGATGGCTGGCGGGAGCATCGGGCGGGCGGCGGATCCGTCATCGATGTCGAAAAGAACGAGGTGGTTCTCGAAGGGCTCTCCATGCCCCACTCCCCGCGGCTCTACCGGGGGAAGCTCTGGCTGCTCGATTCGGGCCGGGGGCAATTCGGCAGACGCCGCCCGGCACCTTGCCAACGCGAGCGCCGCGCCCGGCGATAAGGCCGTCAGGCCCAAGGCCATCCATATGCTGGCGCGCCAAACACCAATGCCGAGCGGAGCGTGGGTAGCACCAGCACACCCGGTTGCCGAAAAAGTCCCCGCTTCTAGACCGAGGACTCGCGTCTTTGACAACTCCCTAGCCCAGCAGTACTCTTCTTGTCGACGAAAGAGGTCTTTATTTTTCGTATACTCCGACCAAGCGCTCGCCTGGATCGAGCAGCGCTCGCTGGGAACGGGCCGGCTCGTCCGGCGGCTGGAGCGGTGGTTCGAGCGCGCGGGGCTGCTCATCTTGTTCGCCGCACCGACCGGGGTCGCGTGCCTGTTGGCGGGCGCTTTGCGCGTGAACCCGGTGGCGTTCGTCGTGATCGAGGTCCTGGGCACAATCGCAGGGATCACGCTCATATGGCTGCTCGGCGAGCGCTTCGCCGAGCCCATCGACTCGGTGATGGAATTCGATCCAGGCGAACGTCGTCGCGCTGACCGTGTTGTCTGTCGGTGCCGTTCGGCGCTGGCGGCGGCAGCGGCGAGAACGCGCCGCGAAATCATGAGGGTGTCGCTCGCGCGCCCGTGATACGAGGCGAAGCCGATGACTGGTGCGCTCTTGATCTACGGGGCGAACGGCTACACCGGCGAGCTTACAGCGCGATTCGCGGCGGAGCGCAAGCAGCAGGCGATCGTCGCCGGTCGCAGCGCGGAGCGTGTTCGGGCGGTCGCCGATCGGTACGGCTTCGAGCATCGGGTCTTCGGGCTCGACGATCCGGAAGCGCTGGTCGCGGGGTTGGCAGGTGTCAAAGTCGTTTTGCATTGCGCCGGGCCATTCAGCCACACGTCCAAGCCGATGATCGACGCGTGCCTGGCGGCGCGGGCGCACTATCTCGACATCACCGGCGAAATCTCGGTCTTCGAGAGCGCTGCGGCGCGCGACGCCGACGCACGAGGCGCCGGCGTGATGCTTTTGCCGGGCACCGGGTTCAACGTCGTCCCGTCCGACTGCCTCGCGCTCCACGTTGCGCGAAAGCTGCCCGACGCGCACGAGCTGACACTTGGGTTTTTCGGCCTCGGCTCGGTCTCTCACGGCACGGCCACGACGATGGTCGAAAACGTGCATCGCGGCGGCTTCGTTCGGCGGGACGGCAAGCTCACGCCGGTGCCCACCGGATCGCTCGTGCGCGACATCGACTACGGGGACGGCTCGGGCAAGAAGCGCTCGATGGCCATCCCGTGGGGCGACGTCTCGACCGCTTTCCATAGCACGCGCATCCCCAACATCGAAGTCTACGTGCCCGCCACGAGCGCGATGATCTGGGGAGCGCGGATCGGCTCGCGGTTCGGCGCAGTGCTCGGCTCCGACCTAGTGCAGAGCTTTCTCAAACGTCGCATCGACGCGCGCCCGGCCGGGCCGACCGACGAGCAGCGCAAGCGCGGCAAGAGCTTCCTCGTGGCCGAAGCCCGCAACCCTGCCGGACGATCCGCGAAAGCGTGGCTTGAGACTCCGGAGGGCTACACGCTCACCGCGTTGACTTCGCTCGAGATCGCCAAGCGCGCGCTCGCGGGCGAAGTCGAGAAGGGATTCTCGACGCCCGCCAAGCTGCTTGGCCCCGACTTCATTCTCGGCTTCGAAGCAGTGCGCCGCCGCGACGACCGCGTTGCCTAGGCTCGAACGAGATCCATCGTGACGCTTTTCTTGTTTGCGCACGGAGCCGGAGCGCCTTCGGCATCCCGCTGGATGCAAGCGTACAAGCGCCGGCTGGAGGCGCTCGGGTCGGTCGTGACGTTCGACTATCCGTACATGAAGCGGGGCTCGAAGCGACCCGACCCCCACGCGAAGCTCGTCGCCGCACACCGCGAAGCGCTGGCCGCCGCGCGGGAGGCGCCTGCAAACCGACTGACACAGGGGGCCACCGACCCCGTCGTGCTCGTCGGAAAAAGCATGGGCGGGCGCATCGGCTGCCACCTGGCGCTGGAGGAGCCGGTGGCGGCGCTCGTTTGCCTCGGTTACCCGCTCGTGGGAATGGGCCAGGCGGCGAAGCTACGCGATCGCGTGCTTGTCGAGCTCGCAAGGCCGATCCTGTTCGTGCAAGGAACGCGCGACAAACTCTGCCCGCTCGGCCGCCTGAGCGACGTTCGCAGCCGAATGACCGCGCCGAACGAGCTTTTCGTGGTCGAGGGCGGGGATCATTCGCTGGCGGTGACGAAGACGGCGCTAGCGGCGGCCGGGGAGTCGCAAGAAGACGTGGACCGGCGGGTGATCGCGGCGATTGCCGACTTCGTACGAAGACACACCTGATTTTCGACCATCTCAACGCGCCTGGCCCAGCCGGAGGCGTGTGCGCTCGGCAATGTTCGTAGCTAGCACGCGGTCGAGCGCGAAACGGCCGCCTGCCCAGCGCGCGAAGGCACCCCCGCCCCAACGAGAAGGCACCACGCTTGCGAAACCGCATTGAATATCCTATCCTTTCCTTCGACGGCATTCCGCTCTTTCGCGTAGCGGTGAAGCGATTGGTCACGGCGGTGATGGATCTGCTCAAGAAATTCGAGCGCCGGCTCGTCCGTTGGTGACATTTATAGAAGGAGCAGTCGCGTATGTTCAGCTTGATTCCCAGAGACCAAGCGTTCTTCCAGATGTTTCAGAACGCCGCCCGCAACGTGATTGAAGGGAGCCGCCTGCTGAAGGAGATGATGGAGGATTACCGGAACCCGATGGAGCAGGCACGGCGGATCAAAGACGTCGAACACGTCGGCGACGGCATCACACACGACATCGTGCGAAAACTCAACCAGACCTTTATCACGCCGATCGACCGGGAGGACATTCATGGCCTCGCCAGCGCGCTGGACGATATTTTAGATTCGGTCGAAGCCGTCGCGGACCGATTCGTCGTATTCAAGGTGTCGAAACCGACCGAGACGGCGATCAAGCTGTCCAATATCCTCTATCAGTCGGCGCTGGCGGTCGGCGCCGGCGTGGACTTGCTCGGCAAGTCGCATGGCGAGGTGACCGAGTATAACGTGCGCGTCAACAGCCTGGAGAACGAAGCGGATCGGCTCATGCGGGATGCCCTCTCAGCCCTCTTTGAGCAAGAACCCAATCCCATCGAAGTGATCAAGTGGAAAGAGATTTACGAAAATTTTGAAGAGGGCACCGATCGCTGCGAGGACGCGTCGAACATTCTGGAATGCATCGCGTTGAAACACCACTGATGAGTCATCGTAACTTCCGCCCCGATCCTTGCCGGGAATACTGCACATGCCTGAGCTGAGCGGGATGCTCTTGCTGGTCGCCGTGCTGGCCCTCCTGTTCGATTTTCGAACGGATGGCACGACAGTGCCAACGCGATCGCGACGGTCGTCTCCACGCGGGTGCTAAGCCCGGCGGTCGCGGTCCTGATGGCCGGCGTGCTCAACGTGGCCGGGGCATTCATGTCCACGGCCGTGGCCAAGATGATCGGCGTGGGCATCGTGGATCCGACGACCGTGACACAGGAGGTGGTGGCGGCGGCGCTCGGCGGCGCGATTCTCTGGAACCTCTGCACGCTCCTGTTGGGGTTGCCGACTAGCTCCTCGCACGCCCTGATCGGCGGCCTCGTGGGCGCCGCGACCGTTCACGGCGGATGGGCGACGGTCAAGTTCTCAGGCCTACGCTCGGTGTTGGAAGCCATGATCATCTCGCCGTTCTTCGGGTTTCTTATCGGTTTCTCGATCATGGTCGCCATCAGTTGGCTGTTTTTTCGCGCCCAGCGAAATGTCGCCAACCGCCTGTTCAG
>JACCXJ010000398.1 GCA_013697045.1 Gammaproteobacteria bacterium
CTCTCGAGGTAGCTCTGCAGCAAGGCGGCCGAATCGGGATCGGCGCCTCGGCAGTCGCGATAAAGCCGCATCAGCTCATCGCGTTGCAGCTCGCTCAAGCGATGGCCCTTGAAAGTGCCCTCCAATACCTCACCGTCGATCTCCCCCGTGGCATGGTCGAGCCATAGGCGGACAAAACGCGATTCAACCGTCGAGCGCTCAGCAACGGTCGGGCCACCGCTACTCGCAGATTGGGGGCGGATCTGCCGCCAAAGGCGCTGGACGAGCGGCGCAAAATGAAGTAACGGCAGAAGCCGCACCGCGGCGGCAACCAAGGCCCCGATGAGCGCCAGCAACCAGTGCAGTCGCCCGGTGGCCGCGAGGAGGACGAGCAGCAGCACGGCGAAGACCACGAGGGCCTTGCGGAGCTGGGCGGCGCTGACCGGCGGTGGCGTTCGCAACCACCACGCAAGCCCTGTCAGCGCGCCGATCCCGGCCAGGAGCAAGGCGAGGTTGAGAAGCACCGCTCAGAGCTTATGAAAAAATCTACTGCGCTCTGGATCTCACGTTCCGGCGGTGCTCGGAATCCTCATGTATTTCAACATACACTCCGGTTCCTGCGCTCCGTCGGAACGCGACCTCCCTTCGCTCGCGACGGTTTTTTCACAAACTCTCAGGAGACCGAGACGAACTCCATCTTGATCCCGGCGAGCTCGATGACGTCGTGGTTCCTGAGCTGGTAGCTGCGCGGCCCGATCGGGTCGCCGTTGACGATGGGGAACTTGGGCGAGCCGCCGGCTTCTCCCTCGATGTGCGTCAAGAAATAGCCCTCTGCGCGCCTGGAGATCACCGCCACCTGCACGCCGGGTCGCCCGAGCGTGAGGGAGGCCTTGGCCAGCTCCAGTTGCTTTCCGGCGATGGGGCCGCTGAGGATGTGCAGCTTCCCGAGCGGCAGACGGGGCGTCTGCGGCGTGGCGGCGGGGGACGCCGGTGTGGGGGCGGGCGGGGGCGCCGCGCGTCCCAGGGCCTTGGCGATCGCGGCCGCGGCGCTCGCCGAGTCCGGCTTCATGACGATGGTCTTCTCCAGCTCCTCGTCATCGGCCGTCGCATGCTCGTTGACGTATTTGACCTCGTGCTTGCCGATCCCGATCACGTCGCCGTGCCGCAGCGCGTGCTTCTTGATGAGCTTGCCGTTGACGTAGGTGCCGTTGGTGCTCCCCAGGTCCTCGACGAACGAGTCGTCGAGGATGGTGATGATGAGCGCATGCTTGCCGCTGACCGCGAGGTTGTCGACCTGGACGTCGTTGCCCGGTTTGCGCCCGATGGTCATGCGCTCTTTGTTCAAGGGAAATTCTGCCTGGAAGGCCCCGCCGAGGCTGAGAACGAGTTTTGCCATAGTGGCGCCCCTTGTCTACTTTCATCTATCAAGGTTGTTCTAACCGAGCCACCGGCGCAGCCGGCCGCCCCACCACGGCCGACGCCGCGCGCGCGGCCGTGCCAACATTACCGAGATCTTGTCGTGACCCCCGCGCTCCTTCGCCATGGCCACCAAGCGCCCGGCCGCTTCTACAAGATTAGCACTATATTCACGCAGGGTTAAGTACATTTCGTGATTACTTACCAGGTCATGCAGCCCGTCGGTGCAGAGCAGAAATACGTCTTCGGGGAGCACGGCTTCCTCGTACACATCCACCTCCACGGTCGCATGGATGCCGATGGCGCGGGTCACCAGGTTTTTGGGCGCGGTCTTCTGCGCCTCCTCCGGCGTGCACACCCCTAGCTCGATCAGTTCCTGGACCAGTGAGTGATCGGTGGTGATCTGCTCGATGGATGCAGCGCGGACACGGTACAGCCTCGAGTCGCCGACATGCCCCACGGCTATCCGATCCCCGATGAACCACGCGGCGATCACGGTCGTGGCCATGCCCTCGCAGTCGGCCTCCCGCCGGCCGGTCTGGAATACCGCCGTCTTGGCGCTGACGATGGCGTCGAGCAGGATCCTCGATGCCGGTGATAACCCGATCGACTCGGGCGAACTATGCCCGGTCTCCTGATGGTGGTAGAGGCGCACGTGGCGCACGATGGTCTGCACCGCCAAGGCGCTCGCGACCTCGCCGGACCGGTAGCCCCCCATGCCGTCGGCTATCACCACCAGCCCGAGGCTCGGGTCGCTGGCCGCGTGGTCTTCGTTATGCGTTCGCTTGAGCCCGGGATCGGACAGGCAGGCGACTTCGAGGGTCGGGCAGGCGCTCATGACGTCAACGGGCGGCGTGCCAGGCCCCGTTCACCACCGGGCGAGTTTCCCGGTATATCAAGGAGGGAGCATCGGCCGGTCGGGCGGTGCCGTGTGCCCCCCAGAAAATACAAAGGGCGTGGCGCGCGGTAGGCAGGATGCCGTCCGAACGCCGGTTCAGCGCTCGAGGTACTCCAGTTTGTCCTTGACGTCCTTCCACTCGTCGGCATCGTCGGGTGGTGGCTTGCGTTCGTTCAGGACCGGCCACAGCTTCGCCAGCTCGGCGTTCAGATCCAGGTAATGGCGCTGGCCTTCGCTGAGATCATCCTCGGACAGGATCGCGTCGACCGGACATTCCGGCTCGCACAGGGTGCAGTCGATGCACTCATCGGGGTCGATCACCAGCATATTGGGCCCCTCGTGGAAGCAGTCGACGGGGCATACCTCTACGCAGTCGGTGTATTTGCATTTGATGCACGATTCTGTCACTACGAAGGTCATGGGTCGGGATCCGCTCTGTTACCGCGATGAGGGTCGGCATTATAGACCGCTGCGACTGGCTCGGGCGAGCGCTGCCGGCACCATCACGCCTCAGTCGAGCAAAGCGCGCAGGCGGTAGAGCGCCTCGAGCGCTTGTTTGGGCGTCAACCCGTCCGGGTCGAGTGAGTGCAAGGCCGCGAGCGCCCGCGGCACGGGACGTTCGGGAAACAGGTCGAGCTGTGGGTGATCGCGGCGGGGGACCGGTGGGGCGCCGCGTTCGAGCTCGGCGAGACGTTCCCCGGCCCGCCGGATCACGACTGCCGGGACCCCAGCGCGCCGGGCGACCTGCAAACCGTAACTGCGGTTGGCGGGACCGTCCTTGACGGCGTGCATGAACACCAGGTCGTTCCCCACCTCGAGGGCATCGAGATGTACGTTCTGCACCCCCTCGATCGCCTTTGGCAGCCCGGTCATCTCGAAGAAGTGGGTGGCGAAGAGCGTGAAGGCGCGTGTCTCCCGTGCCAGGTGCTCGGCACTCGCCCAGGCCAGCGATAGGCCGTCGAAGGTGCTGGTCCCGCGCCCCACTTCGTCGATGAGGACCAGACTCTCGGCCGTGGCGTTGCGCAGGATGCAGGCGGTCTCGATCATTTCGACCATGAAGGTCGAGCGCCCCGCCGCGAGATCGTCGGCGGCGCCAATGCGGGTGAAGACCCGATCGATGGGCCCCAGCACCGCGCGCCGCGCCGGAACGAAGCTGCCGCTGTAGGCGAGGAGCACGATGAGCGCCGTCTGGCGCATATAGGTCGATTTGCCGCCCATATTGGGCCCGGTGATGATGAGCATGCGTCGCGCCTCGTCGAGGCGGAGATCGTTCGGCACGAAGGCCGTCTCCTGGACCCGCTCCACCACGGGATGCCGGCCGCCCTCGATGGTGATCCCGGGCGCTTCGACCAGCTCCGGCCGGCACAGGATCAGGGTCTCCGCGCGCTCCGCGAAGGCGCAGAGCACATCGAGCTCGGCCACGGCAGCGGCGGTCGCCTGCAAGGCCGGCAACTCGCAGAGGACCTCATCGATGAGCCCCTCGTAGAGCACGCGCTCGCGTGCCAGGGCCCGTTCGCCGGAGCGGAGGATGCGCTCCTCCAGGGCGGCGAGCTCGTCGGTGACATAGCGCTCGGTGCCCTTGAGGGTCTGGCGGCGCCGATAGTCGGCGGGCACCCGCGCGTCATGGCTGCGGCCCAGCTCGAGGTAATAGCCGTGGACACGGTGGTGTCCGATCTTGAGGCTCGCCACCCCGGTGCGCTGCCGTTCACGGGCCTCGATCTCGGCGAGCACCTGCCCGGCATCCTCGGACAGGCGCCGGAGGGCGTCCAGATCGGTATCGAAACCCGATGCGATGACCCCGCCCTCGCGCAAGAGCGGCGGCGGGTGCTCCGAAAGGCCGGCGGCGAGGCGGGCGTAGAGAAGCGGGAAGCACCCGATCGCGTCGCGCAGATCGTGCAACCGCGGGCTGTCCACCCCCTCGCAACGGGTGTGCAGCTCGGGTAGCGCGCCGAGCGACGTCCGAAGCTGCACGAGGTCGCGCGGCCGGGCGGTGCGTAGCGCGATGCGCGCCAGCACCCGCTCCAGATCGCCGATAGGCCGCAGGCACTCGCGTATCCCCTCATAGTGGCGTCCCGCGAGCAAGGCCCCGACCGCGTGATGGCGCAGGCCCAGGCGCTGCCGATCCCGGATCGGCCGGTGCACCCAGCGCCGCAACCATCGGCCGCCCATGGCGGTGACCGCCGTGTCCATGAGCCCGATGAGGGAATGGTCGCGCGCCCCGCTCAGGGCCGTGTCGATCTCCAGATTGCGACGGCTCGCCGCATCGAGCAGCACGCTGTCCTTCGGGCGCTCGATCTCGAAGCCTTGCACGTGCCTGAGCGCCGTGCGCTGGGTCTCCGCGGCATACTGGAACAGGCACCCGGCGGCACCGAGCGCGGCAGGCAGGTCCTCGCATCCGAAGGCCGAGAGATCGGTGACCCCGAAATGACCCGCCAGGGTGCGGCCGGCGCGCTCCGCGTCGAAATGCCAGGGTGGGCGGCGACTGAGCCCCCGGACTGCAGAGAGCTCGCGGCAAAGCGTAGAGTCCTCGCTCACCAGGACCTCCGCCGGCCGCAGCCGGCCGATCTCCGCCCAGAGACCTTCACCGCCGGCAACCTCCGATAGACCGAAGCGCCCGCTTCCGAGGTCCAGGACCGCGATCCCGATCGTTTCACCGCTCCGGTGCACGGCCATGAGCAGGCTCTCCCGGCGCTCTTCGAGCAGTGCCTCCTCGGTGACCGTGCCCGGGGTCACGATGCGGGCGATCTCGCGCTCCACGGGCCCCTGGGCGATCGCGGCGTCGCCCACCTGCTCGCAGATCACGACCGGCTCGCCGAGCTTCACGAGCCGGGCGAGATAGCCCTCGACGGCGTGCGCTGGGACCCCGGCCATGGGGATGGGCTGGCCCGCCGAAGTGCCGCGCGTGGTGAGCGCGATGTCGAGGAGGCGCGCGGCCTTCCGGGCATCGTCGAAGAACAGCTCGTAGAAGTCGCCCATGCGGTAGAAAAGCAGCAGCTCCGGGTATTGGGCCTTGAACCCGAGATACTGTTTCATCACCGGCGTGTGCTCGGCGTGGCTCATGAGCGGGAGTGTATCCGATGGGCGGGGCGGCGGCGCCCCGCCCGTCCAGGCATGCTGCGAAGGCCCCTCCCCGCCCGGTCCGCCCGACGAAACGTTTCCCGTTGCGAGAGGAGATCGACCGGCCTATACTCATCGCGCGGGCCCAAATGATTTCAAACCGCGAGGTCCTACGATGCAAATAGACTTTCACCACGCCGTCACCTATGTCGCGGCCCGCCTTGCCGGCATGGATCACACCAAGGCCGACATCATCGCCTATGCCGCGCAGTACGTGGACGATGCGACGAATCACGGTTACATCCGGTTCAACAACGGCGTCACCTATAGCCGCGTGGCCAGCGCACACAAAATGCTGGATTACAGTAATTTCAGCGAGCTGGCCAACCACCGGGCCTGGGTGCCGTTCCATTTCCTGCCCGGCAACGATCTGAAGAAGGCCGGCGAGAACCACGACAACCGTTTCATCTATCGGCTGGTGTGCCGTCCCGGCAGCTATGTCGCGCAAGACATGGTGCGCGATTGTATCCTCGATCGTAACCGCCCCTACGGCCTGCACCGCCTCGGCGTCACGATGCACTCCTATATCGATACCTGGGCGCATTACGGGTTCTGCGGCACGGCACACGAGATCAACCGCGCCAACGACATCACGACCCTGAACGCCGACGGCTCGGAAGTCAGGGACCGGAACATCAAGGAACGCCTGGCGGGATTTTTCAAAGGGGTTTTCGACAACGTCGCCAGCGATTTCGTCGATACCGTCCAGCCGCTCGGCCATGGCGCGGTCTTGAGCTATCCCGACATGCCGTATCTGCGCTGGAAATACAAGAACGGCCTCGGCGATACAATCGTCCGGGACAATCCCAGGGACTTCATGGCCGCCGCGCAGGCCATGTACCAGGCCATCGCGCGTTTCAGGCTGGGCGAGCCCGACGCGCCCGTGGCGCCGATGGCGGAGAAGGACCGCAACACCATCGCGGAGCTCACCATGGCGTTCGCCGACGCCGACGGCGACCTGCGCCACAAGAAATGGCTGGACGCGATCGCGGGCGGGGCGTTCTCATTCGGGAAACAGAAGGTATCCTATACCCCGAAGGGTGAAGGCTCGTGGAAATACCAGGCATTGGCGACGGACAAGGCGAAGGACGACGACCACGAGGTCTTCCCGTACCGGGATTGCTTCCTGGCGAGCGACTGGAAACTGTTTCACGACGCCGCGATCGCCCACCGCTTCAACGTGGTGCACCATATCCTGCTGCGTTACGGGATATGCGTCGGGACGGGATAAACCGGACAAGACGGTTCGCCATGAGACTGCATCGCCCTGTCCGTGTCGGACTACCTATCCTGGTAGTAGCCCCCGACCGGCGCGGGTTTCGATAAAAAACGAGAGGAGATCACCATGAGCACACTCACCTTGACGTTCAAAGAAGCCATGTCCGGACATTTCGCGCTCGGCGCCGTCAACCCCGCCGAGGGCGCCGACATGGGGAGACGCAACGACACCACGCTCACCATGCACGCCCAGGTGACCATCCACGACATCGACCGCTTCGTCACCGATCCCGAGCACACGGGCGAGCTCACGGGGAGCATCGATTTCGCCCCCCTCGGCATGGGGATCCCGGCGAGCGTCGGTGTGTTCAATCTCTTCAAGCCCAGCGGCGACCCGGACATGACCTACATGGTCTACGAGCTGGGTTTCCAGCACGGCGGCCGCGATTACTACCTGGCGGCCACAAAGAAGTCAAGGACGACAAGGGGTTCGACTTGTGGTCCGACACCACCACGCTCTACACCACCCTGCACGAGGGTCGCGACAAGAGCGGCAAGGTGATCGGCGCAGGAGTCCTGAGCCTGGGCGTCAAGCAACTCGCTGATCTGGTGTCGACCATAGACGTCCCCAACGCGTCCAGCGCCCGTGAAAAACTCGCCGCCATTGAGAAATTCGGCCGTTTCTTCGTCGGCGAGCTGTGGGACAGCTATGTGATCCCCAAGTTCGGCAAGCAGGCCTTCGACAAATCGGCGGATGACACGCCGCACTACGATGTCATCGTGATCGGCAGCGGCTTCGGCGGCGCCGTCACCGCCTGCCGGCTGGCGGAGAAAGGCAGGAAGGTGTGTGTCCTCGAACGCGGCCGGCGCTGGGACGTCAAGGACTTCCCGCGCGGACCCAGCGACGCCTGGTTTTGGTCGCACGACGAGCCGGAGCAACACAACGGCTGGATCGATATCCGGGCCTATCCGGACATGGCGGTGGTGCAGGGTTGCGGTGTCGGCGGCGGCTCGTTGATCTACGCCAACATCTCCGTCGAGGCCAGGCCGTTCGTGTTCGAGCGGGGCTGGCCCAAGGAGATCAGCTACCAGGGGCTCAAGCCCTATTACGACAAGGTCGGCCGCATGCTCAACGTGCAGGAAGTGCCGGACAACCAATGGCCGCCCAAGATGAAGCTCATGAAGGAGGCCGCCGAGAAGGCGGGCTTCGGCGAGCGCTTCCGCAAGATGACGCTGGCGGTCAATTTCGACCCGGGATTCAGTTTCGACCGCCCGGATCCCTGCGACGACAGGCATTCCAAGCCCTTCGAGAACCAATGGGGGCTCAAGCAAGGCACCTGCGTCCACTGCGGCAACTGCGACATCGGCTGCCAGGTCGGGGCCCGCAACACCCTCGACCTCAACTACATCCCGCAGGCCGAGAAAAACGGCGCCGTGGTCAAGCCGCTGCACCTGGTCACCCGCATCACGCCGCTCGACGGCAGGACCGGGTACCGCGTCGATTTCGACCGCATCGATACCGACACGCAGCGCCGCATACCCGGCCACTTGAACGCGGAGCGTGTCATCGTCGCCGCGGGCACCATGGGCAGCAACGAGCTGCTCCTGCGCTGCCGCGACCAGTACGGCACCCTGCCCAAGCTGAGCCCGATGCTGGGGGTGGGCTGGAGCTCCAACGGTGATTTCCTGACCCCGGCTTTCTACCACGACCGCGACGTTTCACCGACGCGCGGGCCGACCATCACGGGTGCCGTCGATTTTCTGGACGGCTCGGTTGCCGGCCAGTACTTCTGGGTCCAGGACGGCGGCCTCCCCAACCTCATCAAAGACGCGCTCGGCGATCTCAGCATCGGCAACCCCTTCGCACCGTTTTTCGCCACCCTGCACGCCATCAGCAAGAAGGGCGATCCCTTGGCCTCGGTGATGCCGTGGTTCGGGCAGGCCGTCGACGCAGCAGACGGGGTCCTCAAGCTGTCCCGTAGCTGGGTCCCGCCCTTTCGCCACAAGATGCACCTGGACTGGGAGATCCGTAACTCGCAAGCGGCCGTGCAGGCGCTCGTGGACATGCACAAGACGTTGTCGAAGGCCACCGGCGGCGATCCCCAGGTACCCCCGACCTGGAGTCTCTTGAAAGACCTGGTCACTCCCCATCCCCTGGGCGGGTGTCGCATGGGCACGAGCGCCACGGACGGGGTCGTCGACCACAAAGGCGAGGTATTCGGTCATCCCGGCCTGTACGTGGCCGATGGGGCGCTCTTTCCGGCGGCCGTGGGCCTCAACCCGTCGCGCACCATCGCCGCGCTGGCCGAGCGCATCGCCGATCTGATGTAGCCTGTCCAATCCGAGGCTCGCGACCCGCGCCACCGATGTCGGCCACCACACCCGCCGTCAGGCCGACGGAGCGTCGCGTCCGCAGCGCCGATCGGAGCCCGGCAGATCGGCCGCCCGAGACCTCAGAGTTTGTGAGAAAGGCCGCCGCCCCAATGGAGAGGCGGCAGCCCGGTTTGGAGAATTACTGATTCTGAACTTGCACGATAGTTGTCGGGAGAGGCCCACCAGTGAAGCCACCGAGGCATTGCACATACATACGGTAGTTCTCGGCGCCCGCGGCGCTTTTATGAATCAGCACGTTGGAGACACCTAAGCCAACGAGCAAACTGACCGTTGGGCTCGGCAGTAGTACGGGGGGAGGATCGATGATGAACTGAAAGCCATCTACCGGGTCCGTGGTAGTAGCGGCCCCGTTCCTGTTGCGTATTAGCATACTCACGAGTGGCGCTGCGACAGGAACCAAGTCTGTCACGTTGCCCGCGAGACGCGAGTTATTATCCGGGCAGGTGACATGGTAGTGATCTGTGGCCGAAGCCCCGGCGCCTAGCGATCCATTCACCACGTCGGCCCGCGCAAGGGGCTGTTCAAGGGTATGGATACGGGTTAGGTGAAAGCGCCCGCCTCGCGTATACTGCGCCCCGCCAGAATAGTAAGACACTTGTTGCGGCATGGTCCGGTCCATGCCTTGAGGTTGCAGGCCGCGGGTCTCGATGTCCGGCCCTCGACAGGCACGACGCCTGTTTCCCCTCCCACAAAGGTCTCGCGGCTCACGCCATCACGGCGTTCTTCGCTTCCTGGGGATTTCGCTACCTGGACCGCGTGTGCCGCGCGGGCGGGTGGATCTGAGACCGGCGCGAACCAGGATTCGAACCGCCCGATTTCAATAGGCCCGGTTTAAATAGGAGAACTACATGTCCTTTGCACATCTCGGCCTCTCCGAGACCCTACTGCGCGCCGTTGCCGATCTCGGTCATCAGGCGCCCACACCCGTTCAGGAGCGGACCATTCCACTGGTCATGTCCGGTCGCGATCTGCTCGCGGCCGCGCAGACCGGCACCGGCAAGACGGCGGCGTTCGCCATCCCGGTGCTCACGCGGCTCAAGACACACGCCGGACCCGGTAGCGCGCCGCGTGCCCTGGTGCTCACGCCCACGCGCGAGCTCGCCGCCCAGGTCGCCCAGAGCTTCCGCGACTATGGCCGGCACATGTCGCTGCGCTCGGAGGCCGTCTACGGCGGCGTCGGCATGCACGATCAGATCAAGGCATTGCGCCGCGGCATCGACATCCTCATCGCCACCCCCGGACGGCTGCTCGATCACGTCGAGCGGCGCACGGTAAGACTTTCGGGTGTCGAGGTCCTGATCCTCGATGAGGGGGACCGCATGCTCGACATGGGCTTCCTGCCCGCGATACGCCGGATCATCGATCTACTGCCGGCCGAACGACAGAACCTGCTGTTTTCCGCCACCTTCTGTCCCGAGGTGCGCAGGTTATCCTCGACGCTCATGCGCGATCCGGAGGTGGTCGACGTGGCGCCGCGCAACTCCACGGCAGAACGGGTCGAGCACCACGTCCATCACGTGGACCAGGACCACAAGCGCGCGCTGCTCGTGCACCTCTTGCACTACGGCAACTGGGGCCAGACGCTGGTGTTCGCCCGCACGAAGCACGGTGCCGATCGCCTCGCCGAGCAGCTGTACCGCGACGGCGTGCTGGCGACCGCGATCCACGGAGATAAATCGCAGGGCGCGCGCACCAAGGCCCTGACACTGTTCAAGCAACGCAAAGTGCGTGTGCTGGTCGCGACCGATGTGGCCGCCCGCGGAATCGATGTCGAGGGCCTATCGCATGTCGTCAACTTCGATATGCCGCATGCCCCGGAGGACTATATTCACCGCATCGGACGCACCGGTCGTGCCGGCGCGAGCGGCAGAGCGGTGTCGCTGGTGAGCGGCGATGAGCGCGAGCAGTTGCAGGATATTCAAAGGTTATTGGGACGCACGCTGCCGGCGTCGGTCGTGGAAGGCTTCGAGCCCAGGGCGAGACCAGAACCCTTGGCGACCGCGCGCCCCGCGGGAAACCGTCGGCCTCACCGCCAGCAGCAGGGACAAAAGCACCACCATGCCCATCGTCGGGATCACGGCGGCGAGGGACGCTCACAGGGCTTCAAACCTGGGCGCAAGGCGCGCTAGATCCTCATGCAGCCAATGCGATACAGACCGACTTCAGCGGATCTGGAAGCCCCTTCTCCTCAGAGCTTGTGAAAAAATCGTCGCGAGCGAAGGGAGGTCGCATTCCGCCGGAGCGCAGGAACCGGAGTGTATATTGAAATACATGAGGATTCCGAGCACCGCCGGAATGCGAGATCCCGAGCGCAGCAGATTTTTTCACAAGCTCTCAGGGAGAGGGTTAGGATGAGGCTAGATCCCCCAGCCCGTCACCGGGATCACTTGACCGGTAATCCCTGCCGAGGCATCGGATGCTAAGAATACTGCCACTTGAGCAATGTCCTGGCGCCTGACCCAGCGAAAGGCGAGTTAAAGGGGGGCCCGTCGACGATTTCGATGCCCTCACCTCAACCCGGAGGGAGAGGGAGAAAAGACGAGGCCTGTCCCGGGGAAGGACAGGCACTTGGAGGCCGAGCGGCAACAGGAAAAGACCGGGGAGGCCCAGTTGATAGCTCGCGATCACCCGGGCGAAGCTGCGGTTGTCGAGGAGCTTGGCGAGCCCGGTGGCGGCCGCGAGCGGACATCCATCGGGACGGTACGTCTCTGACCTCGCGAGTATAACCACCGGGCCCGGGCGTTCCCGCGGGTTCAGGAATGCGCCTGGCTCGAGCGGGGGCCCCGCGAGCGTCTGCATGCGCAGCACCCCTTACTCCCCCGCCACTCCCGCCCCCCGAAGCACACCCCGGTCACCGCGGCCATGCGGGATCCCTTATTCGGGCGCGCTAGGGCCGTACCCGGCGTCCCTTCCGGAATCGAAGTTATCCTCCATCCAAATCGGACGTACTCATCGATTGACTTCACCGATTGCTTCCTGCCCGCTTCGGATCGCCATGCAGACTCGCACCGATAGGTTTTGAACTGTTGCGGCCTTTGTACCGAGTGGGTCCGAGATCCACTATCCTTTCATCGACATGTGGTGGCGTATCCGGTGCGATCCCACGTTTTTTCTCGGCACGCTCTTCTAGGAAGATGATCAAATATTCTCGAAGCCGATAATAATCAGGATGCTCCATGATCGCTTTTCGCTCGCGCGGACGGGGAAAATGCACGTCTAATATGTCGCCTACCTCGGCGTCCGGCCCATTGGTCATCATGACCACGCGATCGGCCAGATAGATCGCTTCGTCGACGTCGTGGGTCACCATAAAGGCGGTCTTCTGATCGCGCCCCCACAGATCCAACAGCACTTTTTGCAATTCAAAGCGCGTCAACGAATCGAGCGTCCCGAACGGTTCATCCAACAGCAGCATCTTGGGCGATAGGGCGAACGCACGTGCGATCCCGACCCGCTGGCGCATACCCTGGGACAGCTCCGCCGGCCGTTTATGCATGGCGTCTGCCAGGCCGACCAGGCTCAGATAATACTCGGCGAGATCGTGCCGCTCTTGCCGGCTGGCGGTGTAATAGACCTGATCCACACCTAGCATCACGTTTTCGAAGGCCGTCAGCCACGGCAACAAACACGGCGATTGAAACACCATGCCGCGATCGGGTCCTGGTCCTTTGATCTCTTTACCGGCCAGCACCATGACGCCGCTCGTGACTTCGTTGAGCCCGGCCAGCATGGAAAGCACCGTGGTCTTGCCGCAACCGGAATGCCCGATGAGGCAAACGAACTCGCCTTTATTCACTTCTAGATCGAAATCTCTCACGATAACCGCCGGACCTTCTGGCGTAGGGTAGACCTTCGTGAGACGAGAGATAGTCAGGTACGCGCCCATAACAGTTAGCGTTTACTTCTTGTTAGCCAACCCGTTACGTCTCGGTTTCGACGCGCTCTTTCTTGAATTCCTTGCTGCGCAGGGGGCCGCGGCGGAACAAAGAGAAGGGTGAGGGTTTACCGTAGGATAGATCTTCGGGTTCGATGTCGGGCAGATGCAGCTTGCGGGTGACGGTCTTGCGGTGTTTTACGCCGACACCCAGCAGAAAGTCCATCACCTGGTGCCGAGTCTGTTTGAAATGCGGGTCGTGATTTATGGCTTTACGGTCGCGCGGCCTAGGGATCTCGACCGGCACGGCGGGCCCGAGCGTCGCATCGGGACCATGGGTCAATGGAATGATGCGGTCCGAGAGCAGGATCCCTTCATCCACGTCGTTGGTGATGAGCACCATGGTCTTCTTGTCCTGGTCCCAGATCTTAGCGATCTCACCCTGGAGCGTCGCCCGAGTCAGCGCGTCTAGGGCACTGAGGGGCTCATCGAGCAACAAGATCCGTGGGTCGGCGGCCAATGCGCGCGCGACCGCCACCCGTTGGCGCATGCCTCCGGACAGCTCGGCCGGCCGTTTTTCCCGCGCCGGCAACAGATTCACCATCTCGATGTATTTCTCCGTGTGAGCCCGTTTCTGGGCCGCCGACCAGTTCCGAAAGACCTGGTCCACTGCCAGGTACACATTTTCGTAAGTCGTCAGCCACGGCAGCAGCGAATAATTTTGAAAGACTATCCCACGCTCGGGGCTCGGTCCCCTTATTTCCGCGCCATCCAAAGTGACGCTGCCAATATCCGGCCGGATCAACCCCGCGATCAATGAGATGAGCGTGGTCTTCCCGGAACCCGAGTAACCCACGATGGCGACAAACTCGCCTTGTTCGATGCTCAAGTCGATGTCGCGCAACACCGGCGTCAGTGTGCCGTTGGAACGGTAACCTTTGGAAACGTGTTTTAGTTCCAGGAAAGCCATGGTGCCAATATCAAATATGTATTTCTCAAATCGACTTAAATCGAGCTTCGACCAGGCTCATGAGCCGGTCAAGAACGAAGCCGACGAGGCCGATGGTCAAGATGCACAAGATGATATGCTCGTAGATCAAGCTGTTATATTCCTGCCAGAGGAACCCGCCGACACCGGGAACGCCGGTCAGCATCTCCGCCGCGACTATGACCAGCCAGGCGATACCGAGGCTGAGCCGGAAGCCGGTAAACATGTAGGGCATGGTGGCCGGGATCAATACCTTGAAGAGCGTCTTGACGCGAGACAACTTCAGGACCCGCGCCACATTGATATAGTCCTGCGGGACCGAGCGTACGCCCACCGCCGTATTCAACACCGTGGGCCACATGGCGCATACGGCGATGGTAAAGAGCGCGGCCGGTTCCGATCTCTCGAACAACACAAGACCCAACGGTAACCATGCCAGGGGCGATACGGGACGCAAGACCTGGATAATGGGATCGAAGCTCTTTGCAAACATCTTAGAAAGCCCAAGTAGGAAACCCAGCGGCGTGCCAATCAGAATCGCCAGCGCGTAGCCCTTGGCGACCAGCACCAGCGAATACCAGGTGAACCTGAGAATGCCCTGGTCCAGCTCGCCGCGTTTTTCAAAAGGCTCCACGACGTAGAGTTTGCTCACCTCCCAGGTTTTCAGGGGGGAAGGCAGGTTCGTCCCCGGCATCGAGCTCCACAGCGTCCATATCCCAATTACGCCCAATGCTCCTAGCATGGGCAGGACCAGCCAATCGATGTTAACTCGGTTCTTGCTCATAGCGATGCCTCGATCCACGACTGCTGCTTGTCCGGTTTACACACTGCGTACGAGTAGCTCTACCCCCCATTATCCCTTCATATTATGGACCTCGAACGAGGTGGCGTACTCTTCGCCTTTGGCCGGATCGAAGGTCTTCCCATCAAACAAGGTTTCCGGATCATTGTTTAGCCCGCCGTGCTTGTACCCGATCTCCTTCATCGCGTCTTCATAAAGGTCCGTTCGCATCACCTCCTTGGCAATCCCTTCGTAATCGCGCGTGCCCTCGGCCATGCCCCAGCGGCGGTACTGGCTCAGAAACCACTTCGCGTATTTAGGTTGTGGGTAGGTACAGTTGCGATCGCTGAAGATCATGTAGTTGGGATCGTCAGTTTTGCGGCCATCGCCGAAATCGTAATGTCCCTGCAAGCGGCCCAGGATGATCTCCGGCGGACAATTAATGTAGGTGGCCTTGGAGACGATCTCGGACTGCTCGGGCCGGTTTTCCATTTTATCCAGCCATACGCTGGCCTCGTGCAAGGCTTTCAGGACGGCCTTGACGGTCCTCGGATTCTGGTCCGCGAATTCCGCCGTGAAGGCGCAGACTTTTTCCGGATGGTCCTTCCATATATCCTGCGTGTTGACCGAAGTAAACCCGATCCCTTCGATGACGGCGCGCGCGTTCCACGGCTCCCCCACACAGTAACCATCCATCTTGCCCACGTTCATATTGGCCACCATCTGCGGGGGTGGAATGGTGATGAGGGCGACGTCCTTGTCCGGGTTGATGCCGCCCGCGCCGAGGTAATAGCGAATCCACATGGCGTGCGTCCCGGGCGGAAAGGTCATCGCGAAGCTCATCGGTTCGCCTGCTTTCTTCGCCTCCTCAACCAGCGGTTTAAGGGCTTTGGGATCGGCCGCCACTTTGCCTTTTAGACCGGCTTTCAAGGTAATGGACTGGCCGTTGCGGTTGAGGATCCAGGGGATGATCATGGGTTTCTTGGGTGAACCCAAAAGTCCCATCGTGGAAGCGATGGGCATGCCTAGCAGCATGTGGGTCGCTTGAATATCGCCGTTGGAAAGCGAGTCGCGAATGGCCGCCCAGTTGGCGCCTTTACTGACCGTGGAGTTGATACCGTACTTTCTGAAAAAGCCTTTCTCGTGAGCGATGACGATCGGAGAACAGTCCGTAAGCGCGATCATCCCAAACTTTATGTTCGACGTTTCCGGCCCCTCATCGGCATAAGCCCCTCCGATCCAGCCTTTTGGCAGCCCGGATGATAGTAGGGCCGCGGCACCCAAGCCCCTCGCGGCCGCGGTTAAAAACTGACGGCGGTTGATTTCGGATGCTCCCGCCGAAGCGGACTTTGTTTCATGCGGTTTAGGGTTGCCTTGGGATTGGTCCGCTGCGTTGTTTTTCATGGAATTGGTTCTCCGGTGTATAAAAAACTCCGCTGCGACCAGAATTCGACCCGGCAGGTTTGCGTCGCCGGGCGCTCTAGCGGCCACGCAGCGCCATGTCCCAGCGCCCTAAAACTTAAATTGAACATAGGCCCAAGCCTTTTCGAGATCGAAGGCCTGTCCCGAGATGCTGTTGCGCGCCTTATTGAGCGCATCGCCCGAGGCGTCGTAATAGGCGTACTTGATCCCGAGCAGGAAATTGTTGGCGATGGGCTTCTCCAGCAAGAGGTCCCATTCGGTGCCGTAACCGTAATCGGCGTCATTCGCCGAAAAGTCGTGCCACATGGCCATGAAGTTCGCGCCCCAGACTTTGATCTGCAAGGTGACAAACAGGTCCTCGATGCCGTCGGCCGGGGTGATCAGGAAGCGGTCGGCCCAACCCTGGAAGGCGTGGTTGGTGCCGAGCGGGGTCTGCAAGGCTCGGGCGACGCGTCCGCCGCAACAACCGCTCACCAGCTCCGGGCCATCACCTTCCAACACCTCGTAGCTTCCTTTCACGGTAACCGACTCGATGGGACTATCGATGAACGTATGGGTGGCGCCGAGCTCGCCCAGGTAATAGTTGACATCGATATCCGCTGGGTTTTCGGCATAGTCCATTTGATGGGCGAGCTCGCCGGTGTAGAGGATGGAAACCGGGTAGCTGATGAGCTCATATGCACCTTGAAAACGCAGGCCGAAGGTGGCCGTCGAAAATCCCTCGGACGTCTTGCTTTCGAAGTCCAGCAAATAGGTATACGGTTCGAATTTCCCGTACGGGAAGCCGCTGTACTGAACATTGATGAAGTGACTGTCCATGCGAAAGTCACTGCGGTCGGGGATATCGTTGTCCTCGCCGAAGATGCGGTTGGTGTTCCACACGTAGGCATAGTCGATAACCGTTGCCGGCAGATATTCGTTCAGCGCCCGGAATCCATCGAAGCTCTGCCAATTCTGCCGCCACAGGATATTTCCGATCCAGCGATGCAAGGGTGCCTGGCGATGTTCGATCTCCTGACGCCCGAGCTTCAGTGTGGTGTAGGGGAGACCTGCATAGCGTAGATTGGCCTGATGGACCTCCGTGCCCTCCGGGTCCACCACCACGGCCTTGTCGACGACGCCGTTGGAGCCCCCGTCGTTGTAGGCATCGTTGTCGGCCGCACGCACGTCCTCGAACTGGACGTAGGCCCCGAAGTCATAGAAGAGCCCAGTGCTGTACCCGAGCGCGGTGCGGAGCGTATTGGCGTAGGCCGCTTCGAGTGGCCGATTGTCCGTCGGCGGGCAGCCCGAGACTACGCAATTATCGTCATCCACGAATTCAAAACGGGGGCGCAGGTACAGGTCTACCTTCCCTCCCTTTAGTGCCTCGATAAGGTCGTCGCCTGCGTAGAGTGGCCCGGCCACGCCCGTGCCCAAAAGGCCCGCGAACGCCGTGGCATAATGTCGTGATCGAACGGTGCGAGTCATAAGGTCTTATGCCTTTTTCTTGAATACGCCGGTATTGCCGAATCGGGACAGGCGTCTTTGCCCTGGCGGTTGACCGCGCCGTTACGGTCCGACCACGCCGCTCCGCCGTTCGCCCTACTATCAGGCCCACCACGGCGGATCTGTGCGGGTGGAAAGCAATCCTGGGGCCATGTTTATAAGATATTGATTTTATGGTTCATATGTTTAGGAACTCGGGGGTCGCGCGCGGTTGGGGCACGGTGATCCGCACCATGTTCATGAGCGCGCAAACATCGATGTCCCATCGTAGTGCATGCGGTCGGGCGACAGCACCCATGCGGCGGAACACCCAACAAGGGGCTTCCACGCTAATGGAATCGACTCCACCCCCGGCTTTACGGCATGGTGAGGGGCGTTGGCCGCGCCGAGCAGCGATCGCCTGGGCAAAGCCGCGGTCGCTAAAACACGATCACCGCGGCGCTGCGGCATGGGCTACGGCTCGATACGGTCGGCTCAGGGGAGGCAATCGTGAGCAAGGCGGAGCAGATCAATGTCTTCCCCGACGCTGCGCAACGCCCTCTCTACGCTCGAGGCGTCGATGAACCCCGTCTTACAGGCAAACGTGCGAGTCCGTCGGAAGTTGCAATGTTGGGCTCAAGAGAACCACCTCCTTACAGACCCGGACTCAATGAATGAAGCACTTGAGGTTCTAGAATGAGCAGGCGTCGTATCAATTAACCCGAAGGTCGCGAAAGAAGTTGGGCCCACCGATTCTAGGGAGGACTACTGGGGAGCTTTCTTCCATTGAAGGCGCGGTATCCAGGAACACATCGTTATCCCATTGTTGGCGCACTCGGAATGACACCACCGTGGGATTCAAGCGGACCGAAGTGCGAGCGCCTTGCCGCCCTCTCAGAGGCCAAGCTCGAAGCCGAGCCGAATGCCGCATGCAGATTGGTACTAGCACCAACAAGCCACGAGCCCTGGCTAAGGGGACCCTAGCGCTCCGCGAGGCTATCCTGGCGCGCCGGTTAGTCGTCATCGCGTTCGCGAACGACGAGCACCGGGCACGGCGCGTGGTGCAACACGTGGTGGCTCACCGATCCCAGCACCACCCGCTTGAGGAACCCCGACCCGTGCGATCCGATGACGACAAGGTCGAACCGGCCCTCCTCGGCAACCCGGCAGATCTCGATCGCGGCATCGCCGTGCACCACCCGCCGGTCGGCCGGCCGGCCGATGGCGGTGATCGTGCGTTCGATGTCGGCTTCGATCTTCGCGGTTACCGACTCGTCGATCTGAGCGACGGTCTCGGGGCTCGTCGCCGGCAGGGCGACGCTCTCGATGCCCGCCACCTCGGTGCCCGGGGCGAGCAGCAGTGGCACGACGCCGAGGACCGTGGCCTCGAAGTCGGCCAGCATGCCGGCGGCCCGCCGCGCCGCCTCGATGGCGAGGTCGGATCCGTCGGTCGCGAAGAGAACACGCATCAGGTATAGGATTTTTAATAAGGCCCTTTTCCTGGAAAGGGAAGGTACGCCTGGACCTGCGGGGTGTCAAGCACGCACGTCCAGCGCGAGTGTCTCAAAGCGCCGAAGGCCGTTCGGGACGCGAGAGAGGGATATCGGGCCGAGAGGACCTGGCCGAAGACCTCAAGGCGGCGTACCGTTACCTGCGTCCGAGACGGCGCGCTGGATGACCGTGAACGTCTCGGCGACCTCCTGGATGCACTCTTTCGTAGGCCCGCCCGGGGCGATCGCCTTGGTCTCTAATACTGCGATCAGGATGTCCGACGCGATGCGGGCAGTTGTGTCGGTGCCGATCTCCGTGATTCCTTCCTCCGTGTTGTTCCCCGTCATGGCCGCGCAAGCGGGCATCCAGTGGGACGGTACGCCTCTGACCTCGCGTGGCGCCCGAGCAGGGCTACTCACCGCGAGCGGCGTGAATCGGCGATGGTCCAATCGTATTCGATGAACGCCACGCCGTAGCCCGGCGGAATCGGCTCCGGGCTGAAGCGAGCAACGAAGCGGATGAGGTCGGGGCCGAAATCCTCCGGGTAGAAATCGAGTAGCTCGCTCACATACACGGTCCTCTGCGCCTGATCGACACGCAGGTTGCGCGCCTCGGAGAAAAACCTTCGCGTTTCCCGATCCAGCTCCTCCTCCA